>CANKZO010000177.1 GCA_947488485.1 Opitutia bacterium
TCGCCGTATGGACGTCGGTCGGATGGACGTCGCACTGGTAGCCGAGGATCGTCCAAGGCGTGATCTCGGGCAGGCGTCGGCTGCGATACTGCAGGCCGGAGTTGTTATCACCGACGACCTTCACCGTGGCGCGGACCTCGAAGTCCTTCACCTTGCCGTTCCAGATCAGGAACGAGTTCGTCTTCGGCTTGCCGACCTCGCTCGTGCCGACGATCACCCCGTCTTCGACCTTCCAAAGTCCGGGTTCGCCGTCCCAGCCGGCGAGGTCCTTGCCGTTGAAGAGCGGCGTGAAGCCGTCTTGCGCGAAGACGGGCAGTGCGAGGGTGAGCAGGAGGAGGTGTAGTGTCTTCATAGGTTAAGGGTTCAGGCGATGAGCTCTTTGATTGTGCCGTTGCTGTCGCCGTGGCTGTCGACTTTGACGCCGTTGCCTTGCAGCAGGGTAAGCCAGAGGTTGCAGAGCGGGGTGCTCTTGCCTTGGAGGGCGAGGTGCTGGCCTAGGCGGATGCCGGCGCCGCCCCCGGCGATCAGTGTGGGGCAGTTATCGAGGTAGTGAATCGTGCGGATGTTGCTACCGTAGGCGATTGTGGTGTGGTCGAAGAGGCTGGAGCCGTCCGCTTCCTTGGTCGCTTTGAGTTTAGCGAAGAGCCCGGCGAGGAGCCTGCTTTGCTCGAGGTCGCGCTTCTGGGAGGCTTCCATGCGTTCTCCGGGGGCGTAGTGGCTCATGTCGTGCGAGGCCACCTTCACGCTCAAGCTGGCCAGGAGTGAGCTGACTGGCTGGCGATACGTCAGCACACGGGTGCTGTCGGTCTGGAGCGCCGCTACGATCAGGTCGTACATCACCTTGATCTCGTCCTTGCCGGCGAGGCCCGGCTTGGGCGGAGGGAAGGGCGCCTTGGCCTTGGGGCGGTCCAGCCACTGTTCGTCCTTGGAGAGTCGTAGTTCGATGTCGCGGACGCTCTGGAAGTATTCGTCGAGCTTGTCGGCATCGCTGCGCGAGAGGCCGCGACGGACGCGGGCGGCGTCTTCGAGGACCACATCAAGCACGCTGCGTTGATCGGCGAGCATGGCCTGGCGTTGGGCGAGCGGCATGGTCTCATCGGAGAACAGCCGGTGGTAGGCGGCGACGGGGTTCTCGTGGCCGATTAGCGGCTTGCCGCGAGCGTCCCAGGCCATCGAGCCAGGGCCGTGGCCGGAATCCAGTGCGTTGGCGCAATCGAGGCGGATGGAGCCATAACGTGTGTTCATCCCGAGCTTAGCGGCGGCGACTTGGTCGGCGGAGATGCCGTTGTGGAAGCTCTGACCGGGCTCGGAGTAGCGGTTCGCCCCCGTCAGCCAGAAGGTGCTTCCCCAGTGTGCCTCGTCGCTAAATTTGTTCGAAAGGCCTTGGACGAGCGTGAAGTCCTTCTTGTGTTCGGCGAGCGGAGCGAGTCCGGCAGGCAGGGCGTAGTCAGTACCGGTGTCCTTGAGCGAAGGGAACCACGTCTCATTCGTCACGCCGTAGCCGAAGCCGAGGAAGACCATGCGCTTGGGCTGAGTCGAGGGCTTCTCGGCGGCGAAGGCTTTGAAGCCGAGCGAGCTCAGCGCGGGTAGGGCGATTAGCGTGCCGGCGGAGCGGAGAAAGTGGCGGCGGCTGAGGTCGGTTCTGCTCATTTGGTTTGGAAAGTTTCGGAGAGGATGAGGGCGCGGATGAAGGCTGACATCTGATGGTCCTGAGAGCGTGCTTGAGTCATGATGTCTGTGGCGAGCGGTTCGTCGAGGAAACCGAACGGACGACCCAGGCCATACTCCACGAGTGCCTCGGTGAAGCCGCGGCCGAACTTCTCCGGGTGGGCGGCAATCTGGTCGCGGAGCTCGAAGTAGTCTTTGAAACTTGCCCCCTTGTAGAAGGTGCCGGCTGGGCTGATGGGCCAGGTCTTACGGCCGACCCCCTTCTTTTCATAGGTCTCCGTGGTCCGCCATTTACCGGTGGCGTTGAAGTTCTCGAGTCCGAAGCCAACAGGGTCGATTTTCCGGTGGCACTGGGCACACTGGGGTTGTTCCTGGTGGGCGGCGAGGCGTTCGCGGGTCGACAAGAGCTTGTCTTCGAGTCGGCTCAGCTGAGGGATGTTAGGCGGTGCGGGTGGTGGCGGCTCGTGGAGGAGCTTGCGGAGGACCCAAGCGCCACGTTCAACTGGGCTGGTGTCGCGGCCGTTGCTGCCCATGGCGAGCACCGCGGCCATTCCGAGCAGGCCGCCGCGGGGTGAATCCTTGGGGAGCGTCACCTTGCGGAAGGTATCACCACTCACCTCGCTCAGCCCGTAGTAATCGGCGAGCAGGCCGTTGATCACCACGTAGTCGCTCTTGAGCAGGCGGTTGAGGCTATCGCCGTGGCGCAGAATATGGTCGACGGTCTGAAAGACTTCGTTGCGGGCCGCCGCCTTGGTGCTGTCGTCGAAGTCTTTGTGCAGCTTGGTGTCGAACTGGAAGAAATCGAGGCGATGCAGGCCAAGCCACTGATGCGTGAATCCGGTCACGAAGGCGGACGACTTCGGGTCGGCAATCAGGCGGTCAACCTGCGCGCTCAGGATGGCGGGCTGGTGCAAGGTGTTTTGCTGGGCTAGACGCAGGAGCTCGGCGTCCGGCGGCGCGCTCCAGAGGAAGTAGGACAGCCGGGCGGCGAGTTCGAGGTCGTCGAGGCGCCGACGCTTTTTTTCTACGCCAGGTTCCTGTAGATAAAGGAAGCCAGGTGAGGCCAGGATCACGCTCAGTGGCTGCTTCAGGGCCGTTGTCAGGGGCTCGCCGGCCGCGCGGCGCTTGGCAAAGAGGGTGACGAGTTTGTCGATATAGGCCGTCTCGGGAGTCTTGCCGCGAAAGGCCCTGGTCGCGAAGCGGTTGATGACCGTCCGGGCATACTCACTTTCGCTGACGCCTTCAGGGGGCGCGGGGATTGCGGTTTCGACTGCGTAGCCGCGTTGACGGGCATCGACGGCCTCCCACTCGACCCAATCGATCCAGAGGGCTGCCGGGGGGCCTAGGCCGGTGGCCTTGCGGGCGGCCTCGTAGGTTTCCTGGTCGTTTTTGATATCCCGCTTTTCCCGGAAGACAAAAGAGCGTGGCCCGTTCGCCGTGATGGTCACCGGCACCTCGAAGGTCTGTGGGGCGTCCGTCGTGCTGGTGATTTCGAACGTCTGGAGTAAGGCAAAAGGGATATCCTTTGTGCGACAACCCATCTCCAGGTAATGCCGTGAGGTCGGCGTGCCGGCGATAGCGCCAACCCGGAGGCGAAGGAGATATTCTCCGGGCGGTACGGGATCCCGTTTAGTCTTATCCCAGTCCGTCGAGACGTCCGGTGGAAGCGCGATGACTTCTTCCTTATGCGTCTCGAAGATATTCAGCGTGGCGCCCGTCTTGTTGAGTGGGTCCTCAAGGTAGCGCCGGAAGCTTGGCCCGTGCTCGTTGAAGATTCTGATGTGGAACTTGGCCGATTGTTCGTCGGGGATGCCTTTGCCGTAGGCCGACGGTGGCTTGGAGCGGTCGGAGTCGAGATAGGCTTTAGAGACCTTATAACCGCCGAGGTAATATCCGTTGTAGGTTCCGCCCACGACGCGATTAGCCAGTACTTCCGTTTCGCGGTGATCGAAGGTCGCGGGCGCCGGCCCGCCGTTTACGACCTCGACCCAATCGATCCACAGGGCGAACTCCGGCCCGATGCCGTTGCGCTTGAGGGCTTCACCGAAGATCTGCAGGGCTCGTTCATTGGAATCAAAGGAGCCACGCTCGCGCAGGAAGAAGCCGCGGCTTCCTCCAGTGGTGATCGTCACCGGGATTTCCAGGACCTGCGGTTTTGCCATCGTCCCGGTCACTTCGTGCGTGCTGGCGACGGCACCTTGAAGCGGGCCGAATTCCACGAAGTGACGTGACTTGGGCGTATCGGCCGTCGCCGCTATCCGCACGCGAATGGTATATTTACCTGCCGGCCAACCGCTGGGGATGCTGAACGGCTGGTACGGATTGGCGAAGACGTCCGCGTAGGTGAGGAAGGAGCCGGTCTTCGTCGCCGGGTTCGCTAGGTAAGCACGTTGCTGGGGGGCGGAGTGCACCCAGTTGCGACGGCCTTGCTCGTCGGCATGGATGGCGTCGAGGTAGCCGAACTTCTCAGGGCTGGGTGCTCCCGGGATGCGCTGCCATTGGTAATAGCGGTAGGTCACGTTGCCTTTCTTTTCCGCTTGAATCGTTGCGACGATTGCCGCGTTCGCGGGTAGGGCCGCGACGGCATCGACCGCCTTGGTCCACGCGTCATAACGTTCATGGCAATCGACGCGGTCGGCGTACGACTTGGTGATGCGCGGGTTCGCATAGGTTTCTGCTTCGAAGCGGACTTTCAGTTCGGGCGTTGGACGGCCGAAGCGAATGACGTGTTCGTCGATAGCTTGTCGGCCCAGAGCGAGGTATTGCTCGAACTGATCCGATGACATGAAAAGTGACGCCCCCACCGTGTCGAAGGCGCCGGCACCACCGTCGGCCGGGAGTTCGTTGACAGACATGTCCACCCCGAGCAGGTCGCGGAGCGTGTTCTTGTACTCGCGTCTGTTCAGGCGACGCATCGTGATCTGACCTTGGGCGTCACCAATCGTCTTGCGGGCGGTTACAAGCGTGCCCGACAGCATCTCGAGAAAATCGGCTTTTGCGATCGGGGTCGGCTGCTTGGAGTCCTCGGGTGGCATCTCGCCCGAGTTGACCTGGTTCAGGATCTTCTGCCAGCGATCCGCGAGCTGGACCGTGTCCAGTTTCAGGGCGATGTCGTCCAGCCGGAGTTTCCCTTTCTGCTTATCCGCGTTGTGGCACTCGACGCAGTATTCCTTGAGGAAGGCGCGATGCTTCTCGTCGATGCGCGCCTCCGGCGTCGCGCCGAAGGCCAGCGAGGCGAGGAAGGGGAGAAGGGTAAGGCAACGCAGGGGCATCGCTGAGCTGAGTCATCCTTGGCGGGTGATAGGATAACTCCAGCCCGCTGTGCGCCGGACCGCCTTTATTTTCTGTCGATTAACC
>CANKZO010000178.1 GCA_947488485.1 Opitutia bacterium
GCGGCATGGATTTCGCCATCCTCGAGGACCGCAAGTTCAAGTCCGCCCCCCTGGGAAAGATTCCGCCGCAAGGCCCGCGCCCTGATCACGTCACCGACGAGAAATACGATCCGAAGAGCATCAATTTACCGGGCTTGCAGCTTCTCGGCGATCGCCAGCTCAAGTTCCTCGCCGCGTGGTCCGAGGACTGGGTAGGCGTCCGACACAAGGCCGTGCTGTCCGCTTCGGCTTTCTGTGGGGCGGTCCACATGCACGGCGGTAAGGACTCGCGTCTCTTGGCCGACCTGGATTGCAACGGGTGGCCGCAGGCCGGTCGCGATGAGGCCCTGCGGGCTCTGCGGCGCGTCCAGGCGGTCCACCTTTGCGGCGACCAGCATCTCGCCGTCACGGTCAAGCATGGCATCGAGACCTTCGGTGACGGCCCTTACTCCCTGACGAGTCCGGCCCTCGTGAACACCATCTACGGTCGATGGTGGCACCCGAAGGACGAGAAGGCTGGCCCGAACGCCGTGGTCGGCAGCCCGTTACCGTGGACTGGGGACTTCCTCGATGGCCTCGGCAACCGCATGTCGGTCCTGGCTTATGCCAATCCCGGAGACACCCAAGACGAGCGCCAGCGCGCCGATGGTTACGGAGTGGCCCGCTTCGACCTCAAGCAGGACAAGGTCACGTTCGAGTGCTGGCCGCGCTTCAGTGATTCCCGGAAGGGAGACAGCCAGCAGTTCCCCGGCTGGCCGCAGACTTTCGTGCTGGCCGATAATGATGGCCGTAAACCGGTCGGCTTCCTGGCCTCCGTCGATCTCCCCGCCGGTCCGGCGGTCGTGCAGGTCATCGCCGAGCAGACCGGTGAGACGGTGTATGTTCGCCGTCTGGTCGGAGGTAAGGCCTTCGCTCCGCCGGTGTTCGCCCCTGGCAAATACACCGTGAAGATCGGCGTCGATCGTCCGGACCAGCGCACCTTGACCGCGCAGGAACCTCTGGCGCGTTAACGCTTCAGGAGGGCGTCCGTTTCGCTTAGCTTGAAGCGGACGCTCACCACGGAGTTCTGTTCGGGTCCGTCGGCGTATTTAACGTAGGTCGTGGCCACGATGGTACCGTCGGGCAGGAGTTCGACGCCCGGGTAGCCGCAGTCGCCGAGGCGTTTGCCGTGATGGTGCAGCAGTTTGATGCGATACTGTCCGGGGCGGCCGGACTTAAGGTCGTCATAGGTGCCGACCCAAGCGACGAAATGGCCTTTGGTCGGGCTGTTGAGCGCTTGGTCACGGAAGCAGGCCACCATGCGTCCGTCGGAAGTGAAGACGCCGTTGTGTCGATCGCCCGTGAGGCCCCAGTTCGTTTCGACCGGGGTCGACCACGTCGCGCCTTCGTCTGGGCTGAACATCATCAGGCTGCGGCCTTTGTGGGTGTTCTCGCGCAGCAGGCAGGCGAGCTCCTTGCCGTCGGGGGAACGGAAGACGTAGGGCTCGCAGGGGTTCTTGCCGGCGACTTCGGCGACGATGCGCGGTTCGGACCACGTGAAGCCGCCGTCGGCGGTGATCATCTGGAGCGTCACGAGGGGCGCCTTGTCGGCGCCGCCGGGTCCACGGTGATAGAGGCCGAGCGTACGGCCATCCTTGAGGCGCACCAGGCTGCTGAACGTCATCACGCAGGGCAGGTTGAGCGGCGGCATTTCTTTCCAGGTCTTACCATCGTCCTCGCTCATGATGCTCGGCATGCCCGGGCCGCCGCGTTTGCCGAGGGCGGCGGAGAAGACCCAGAGACGGGCTTTGCCGGCCGGGTCGACGATGCGATAGATGCTCGGGCAGTTCTGGTGGGTCGCGAAGCCCTTGGGCAGCTGCGCGTCGAGTCGCTTCCAGGTCAGGCCGGCGTCATCGCTGCGGGCCATCGGGCCGGCGGCGCCGCCATGGTTGATGCACCAGACCGCGAAGATCGTCCGGTTATCCGGCATCAGCAGGGTCGTCGGATGTCCTTGGTAAAGGGAGTCCGTACCGGCGCCGATGACCACCTGACGTTCCTGCTGGGTCGAGAGATCGACGACCTGAAGGTCGGGCTTATCTTGAGCAACGACCAAAGAGGCCAGGCAGAGCAGGGCGGGGAGCAGGGGGCGCATAGGCACAGCCTGCGATGAGCCTAAGCGTGTGCCAAGCCCATTGGTCCGCTTGACCCCTCGCGATACGGTACGCAACCTGTGGTCATGTCATGGTCATCGGCACGTCAATGGAAGGGGTTTATCCTGATGCTCACCGGCGCGTTGTTCCTCATGGTCGTGCTGATGATCGTCATGGCGCCGGTAGACGAATCGGGGCAGGAGGGGCCTCTGTTGGCTGAGCAGCGTGCGAGGGCCGCGGCCGGTGATCCGGTCGCCCGCTTCAAAATGGCCGGCTTTTACGCCCGCGGCGAAGGGGTGACCCAGGATCTGGTCGAGGCGGCCAAATGGCTCACGCTCGCGGCCGAGCAGGGTTATGCGCCGGCTCAGAACAATCTCGCGGTGTGCTACTCCACCGGCGCCGGCGTCCCCAAGGATCAGGCCAAGGCCATCGAGTGGATACGGAAGTCAGCCGAGCAGGGTTATGCCCGGGCGCAGTGTTACCTTGGTTTATCTTACGCCAAAGGGGAAGGCGTTCCGAAGGACCAGACGCAAGCCCTCGATTGGTTCCGCAAGTCCGCGGCGCAGGGCTTTCCGGATGCTTTGAATCACCTCGGGTATTGTCACAGCCAAGGGCGCGGCGTGCCCAAGGATGAAGCCGAAGCTTTCGCCTGTTGGTCGATCGCGGCTCGCTCGCATGAAGGCGCGGCCCGTAATCTCGAACTCTTGGAAAAGAAGATTTCGGACCAGAATCGCCTGCGGGGCGGGGTGCGTCGTGACGAGTTGCTCCGTCAGATTGAGGCGACCAAGTCCAAGGGCTCCTGAGCGGACTTATTCAATCTTGCGAAGCATCCATGGGGTCAGGCCGATAGGATCTATCAGGATTAACGATGCACGGTCGCGCCAGCGCCGTGTTAAAATTGATTCATGTCCCACCCTACAACGTCAGTATCCATAAGCCCATCGAGATCACTCGCTTGGTTGGCGGCCGCCCTATTAGGCATAGCCATTATGCTCTCCACGAGCGGATGCGCCGTGGTCGAGCAGGTCATCAGTTTCGGACTGATTGGGTCACACTAAGTGGGGTCAGTTGAAATGTTAGTCAGGGGGGTATGCATGGGGTCAGGCCGTACCCTAACGTAGGCGTAACTAGATTCGTCCATTTAGGGCCTTTTTAGTTACACCCTAAACCAGGTTTGGCTGATCATGTTATCTGACCCGACGATGACTGCAATCACAGGCATTGTAATCGGTGGGTTTGCGGACTCGTCGGCTTCCGCTTAGGTCACGGCATGTCCGCGCCGCTGGCCTTCATCCCGACCCGTTTCGCCGCTTTGGCGCGTCTGGCGGAGTTCCTGCCCGATGCCGGACGCTATGCGGCCGACCGTAATTTTGTCCGTCCGGGACATCCCAATATCTCGCGCCTTTCACCGTGGGTGCAGAAGCGGCTGCTCCTGGAAGAGGAAGTCGCCGCCGCGGCCCGTGAGCGGTGGCCTTTCGAGGCCGTGGAGAAGTTCGTGCAGGAGGTCTACTGGCGGACTTATTGGAAGGGCTGGCTCGAGCAACGTCCCGAAGCTTGGTCGCGTTGGGTGGAAGCCGTGCCGCGGTTGCGTGATGCGTTGAGCGCTGAGCAAAGGTCGACGCTGGAAGCGGCGCTCGCCGGGCGCACGGGTATCGCGGGCTTTGATGACTGGGCCAAGGAACTCGTGGCTACAGGCTACCTGCATAACCACGCTCGCATGTGGTTCGCTTCCATCTGGGTCTTTACGCTGAAGCTGCCGTGGGAGCTCGGTGCTGCGTGCTTCTACGAACACCTGCTCGATGGAGATGTCGCCAGTAATACGCTCTCTTGGCGATGGGTCGCCGGACTGCAGACCCCGGGCAAGACCTATGTCGCGCGAGCTGATAACATCGCCCATTACACCGACGGTCGGCATGTGCCGCAGGCTAGCCAGCTGGCGAGTGCGGCGTTCCCGATCACGGAGCCAGCCATACCGAAGGTCGCTGCTTGGACAGAAGACCCTTTGTGGATCAATTCCTCGGAGGGCAGGGCGGGCCTGTGGGTTCATCCGGAGGACCTTGCGGTCGAACGTGGGGAACTCTCCGCCGAGAAGTTCGTGGCGATCAACGCCGCATGGCCTAAGCCTATGGCCAAGAAGGCTGGCTGGTCAGATGCCGTTACCACCTGGACCCAGGTTGCGTTGCGGGATGGAGCCTTGAGGGCTGGCGCGCACTTCGGAGCGGACGTCTCGTCTGAGGCATCGGATGACCTTGCCGCGACGCTAGTCGCCTGGGCCCGGAAGCATCAGCTCAAGCGGATCGTCGCCTATCGTCCTTTCGTAGGTCCTTGGCTGGCCGAAGCTCGAGCCGTCGAGTCAGCCCTCGCCAAAGCCGGCATCACCATAGTCTGGCGGCGCCGGGCTTGGGATACCCGTCTCTTCCCTCACGCTACCCGCGGCTATTTCCCCTTCTGGGAGCGCATCAAGTCATTGGGTTAAAAGTTGATTCGCCAGCGGAGCGATTACACGGGGTTATGACGCACGCACGTTGGTATCTGACTTAACTCCGAATAACTCTCCTTTTAAGTCACGCCTGAGCAAGTGTAGCCATGGCTCCATCGTCGGTCCTCCCTCTCGATAGGCTGCATCGGCATTATCGATGCACGCCCGTGAGCTGGACGTGTTATAGTCGGTGCATGAATGACTCCGAAACCCCGAATCCACGTCCACGCTCAATTCGTATCGCCCTCTGGGTCGGTTGGTTGTGGTTTGCGTTGGTCTTTTTCAATCCTGGAACGCTCACGAATATGGGGCGCAATTTTTTCGCTTGGTTGCCCCTTGCGCTCCTTTTTTCGATACCCCTGATATTGGTCGCCAAAGGCTTGAGGGGCGGGCGCATAGCCTTGAACCTGATTCTCCCGATCGTCTTGGCCT
>CANKZO010000179.1 GCA_947488485.1 Opitutia bacterium
GCGCCCGCCGCGCCCGCCGCTCCTGCTCCTGCCGCCGGCGACAAGCCGGCCGCCAAGTAAGACTCCGCCGCGCCCCTGCCAGTCAGGGGCGCTTCATTTAGGACCACATGACGACCTCCTTCACCATCGCCGAACTCGCCACCCTGACCGGGGCCGAAGCCGTCGAGGGTGCCTGCGCAGGTCCGCTCACCGGTGTCGCCGCCTTGGCCGAAGCGACGTCCGCCGACCTTTCCTTCCTTGGTAACGCCAAATACGCCGACACCGTGGCCGCCTCGCGCGCCGGTGCGATCCTCGTGCCCGTCGCCTTCGCGGGCAAGCCGGCCGCCGGCCAGGCTTTCCTCCGCGTGGCCAATCCTTCCTACGCGCTCGCGTTGTTCTGCGGCGTGCTCGAAGCCCGCCTCTGGCCGCGTCCTCCGGCTGGCATCCACGCCACCGCCGTCGTCGCGGCTTCGGCCAAGGTCGATCCCGCCGCCCATGTCGGGCCGCTTTGCGTGATCGCCGAAGGCGCGCTCGTCGCCGCCGGCGCGGTGCTCGAAGCCCGCTGCTATGTCGGCGCCCGGGCGTCCGTCGGCGCCGACTGCTGGCTCAAGCCTGGCGTCACGGTCGGCGACTATTGCGTCCTCGGCGCCCGCTGCCGGATCCAGTCCGGAGCCGTCATCGGCTCCGATGGCTTCGGTTATGAGCCCGTCAACGGCGAGATCCAGCGTATCCCGCAGATCGGCAACGTGGTCCTCGAAGACGACGTCGAGGTCGGCGCCAACTCGACCCTCGACCGCGCCCGCTTCAGCCAGACGGTGGTCGGGCGGGGCACCAAGATCGATAATCTCGTCCAGATCGCCCATAACGTGCGCATCGGCCGCCAATGCCTCATCACCGCGCAGGTCGGCATCGCCGGCAGCACCACGCTCGGCGACCATTGCGTCCTGGGCGGTCAGTCCGGCGTGGCCGGCCACCTGACCCTCGGCGACCGCGTCAAGCTCGGCGCCCAGACGGGCCTCTTCGAGGATGTGCCCGCCGACGGCTTCATGAACGGCACGCCTGCCGTGCCCTTCGGCCTGGAGCGTCGCCTGGTCGTCCTTTCGCGCCGTCTGCCCGATCTGTTCAAAAAGGTTGATTCGCTGACCGCCTCCTTGGACTCTGCTAAACGCTAACCGACATGAGCCTACCTGAGATGAAGATTTTCACCGGCAACGCCAACCCGGCGCTGGCCAAGGAAATCTGCGAACATCTCGGCGTCCCGCTCGGCACCGCGACCGTCAACCGTTTCCCTGACGGCGAGACGTTCGTGCAGATCAACGAGAACATCCGCGGCTGCGACGTCTACGTGATCCAGCCGACCTGCGCGCCGGCCAACGACCGCATCATGGAGCTGCTGATCATGATCGACGCGCTCCGCCGTGCTTCCGCCGCGCGCATCACGGCCGTGATCCCGTTCTTCGGTTACGCCCGTCAGGATCGCAAGGACAAGCCCCGCGTGCCGATCACGGCCAAGCTCGTCGCCAACCTGCTCACCGCCGCCGGCGCCAACCGCGTGCTGACGGTCGACCTGCACGCCCAGCAGATCCAAGGTTTCTTCGACATCCCCGTCGACCACCTCTACGCCTCGCCGGTCTTCTACAAGCACATCAAGGACAAGCCCTGGCTCAAGGACGCCACGGTCTTCTCGCCCGACGTAGGCGGCCTGAAGTACGCCTCGGCCGTGGCCGACATGCTCAACCTTCCTTATGGCTTCGTGGCCAAGCGCCGCACGAGCGCGACCACCGTCCAGGCCACCAGCCTTGTCGGCGAAGTCGAAGGCCGTGACATCATCCTGGTCGACGACATGACGGAGACCGCGGGCACGCTCGTGGCCGCCGCCGAATTGCTCAAGAAGAACGGCGCCCGCTCGGTGCGCGCCGTGGTCTCCCACTGCATGATCCAGGAGCTTGCCTTCGAGCGCCTCCGCCGCGGCGTCATCGACGAGGTCATCACGACCAACTCCGTCCCGGCCGACTGGCCGAAGGACCTGCCGATCACGGTGCTTTCGATCGCCCCGCTGCTGTCCGACGCGATCCGTCGCATCCACGGCAACAATAGCGTGACCGACCTCTTCCCGATCAAGGGCCACTGAGGTCCGCGTCAGGACGCAAAAAAGGCCGCCTCGATCGAGGCGGCCTTTCTGTTGGCGAGTGAGGGTAGGGCTTACTTCTTCGCGCCGGCGAGGAAGGCGAGGATCACCTGGGCCTGGTCGCCGGTGTGTCCTTTGTGGTCGGCGTAGACGCACTTGCCGTCCTTGAAGAGGAAGGCGCTGCGGCCGGCCATGCCGATCATGTTCTTCACGCCGAAGGCCTCGGTGACGGCTTTCTTTTCCTTGTCGGCGAGGAGGCGGAAGGGGAACTTCTGCTCTTCCTTGAATTCCTTCTGGAGCTTCTCGTCGTCGGTGCTGACGCCGAGGACGTTCACGCCGGCCTTCTGGAGTTCGGACCAGTTGTCGCGGAGCGAGCAGCCCTGTTTGGTGCAACCGCCAGTCTTGGCCTTCGGGTAGAAGTAGACGAGCAGGTAGCCCTTGGCGCCTTCCTTGGCGAGGGAGACGGCCTTGCCGTCCTGGTCATTGCAAGTGACGTCGGGGATGGAGGCGCCGACGGCGAGCTTTTCAGCCGCGTCACCGAAGAAGGGGAGGAGGGACATGAGGAGGGTAGCGAAGAGAGTCTTCATGCGCTTCAGGTTGGGCGCCCGCCCGTAAAAGGCAAACGCGACCGCCGGTGTTTTGTGTCGCTTGTCCGACTTTCCGGGGGCAAAAATAAGCCTATGTTGCAGGCCGTCCTCGACACCATCCCTCATCGCCCGCCGTTCCTCTTCCTGGACCGCATCGACGAGGTCCGAGCCGATGGGGCCACCTGCACCCGCACCTTCCGGGCGGACGAGCCTTTCTACGCCGGTCACTACCCGGGCAACCCGATTACCCCGGGCGTCCTGCTCTGCGAATCCGTCTTCCAGGCGGCCGCGGTCTACCTGACCAAGAAGCTCCAGTCCGAAGGCGGCGCCCCGGCCGGCAAGACCCCGGTGCTCTGCCGCATCGAGGAAGCTAAGTTCAAGGGGATGGTGAAGCCCGGCGATACGGTCTCGATCGAGGTGAAGCACGTCGAGACGCTCCAGCAGTTCCATTTCCTGACCGGCACGGTGCGTCGCGACGGTAAGGCCGTCCTGACTATCCGCTTCGCCCTCGCCCTCGTCGACCAACCCGCCTGACCTATGTCCTTCCTCGGCCTCACCGGTAAGACCTATCTCGTCCTCGGCGTCGCGAACAAGAAGTCCGTCGCCTGGCACGTCGCCAAGACCCTGGAATCCGAAGGCGCCAAGGTCGTCTACTCGGTTCGCTCCCAAGCCCGCCTGGATTCGTTGAAGGGCCTCCTCGACGGCAAGCCGGTCTATCTCTGTGACCTCGAGCATGAAGCGCAGACGCAGCAGCTCGCCGCCGCCGTCGGCCGTGAACATGGCCCGCTCGACGGTGTCCTGCACAGCGTGGCGTTCGCCAATTTCTCCAAGGGTATGCAGCCTTTCCACGAGACGGTCCGCGCCGACTTCCTGCAGGCCACCGCGATCTCCGCGTTCTCGCTCGTCGAACTGGCCCGCGCGCTCAAGCCGCACCTTAAGTCCGACGCGTCCGTCGTCTCGATCGGCATCTCCTCGCAGGTGACCGCCTCGAACTACGGCTACATGTCGCCGATCAAGGCCGCCCTCGAATCCGCCAGCCGCTTCCTCGCGAAATCCTTCTCGGCCGATTCGCGCGTGCGTTTCAACTCCGTCAACGCCGGCCCGCTCAAGACGAGCGCGAGCGCCGGTATCCCCGGTTATCTCCATAACTACCTGCACGCCGAGAAGATGACTTTCCGCAAGGAAGCCCTGAAGACGCAGGAGGTCGCTGACACGGCCGTCTGGCTGCTTTCGCCGCGTTCGAGCGGCGTCAACGGGCAGGGCATCGTGGTCGACGCCGGCATGGGCTGGAATTTCTTCGACGAAGAACTCGTGGCCGCTTCTTCCCGTCTCCCCGGCTCGTGATCTTCCAGCGCACCGTCCTTTCCGGCCTCGTCGCCGAACTGCCTCCCGAGGTCTGGACCTCCGATGAGGTCGAACGTCGCCTGGCGCCGCTCTACGGCCGTCTGAAGCTGCCGGAGGGCCGTCTCGAGCTGATGACGGGCATCCGTGAGCGCCGCTTCTGGCCGCAGGCCATCCGCCCCTCGGCCGCTTCCGCGCTGGCCGGTCGTCGCGCGATGCAGGCCGCCGGCGTGGGTCCGGCCGATATCGACCTGCTGATTCATTCTTCGGTCTGTCGCGATCGCCTCGAGCCTTCGACCGCCGCCTACGTGCATGGCCTGCTCGGTCTCGGCCCGCAGGCGCAGATCCTCGACGTCTCCAACGCCTGCCTAGGTTTCCTCAACGCTGTCGCGCTTGCCGCGGGCATGGTGGAGTCCGGCCAGATCCGGCGCGCGCTCGTCTGTTCCGGCGAAGACGGCCGCCCGCTCGTGGAGCGCACGATCCGCATGCTGAACGAAGACCTCGCGCTCACGCGTGAGACCATCAAGCCCTACTTCGCCAATCTCACGATCGGCGCGGGTGGCGCCGCCGCGGTGGTCTCCCGCGATGACCTCGCCGCGCCTGGCGCGATCCGTCTGCTCGGTGGCGCCGCCGAAACCGATTCTTCCGCGAACGGACTTTGCGAAGGCGACACGTCCTTCGCCGAACTCGACATGCGCACGGACTCCGAGGCGCTGCTCGCCGCCGGCGTCGCGCTGGCCCAGCGTTGCTGGGGCCGCTTCAAAGGCGTCACGGGTTGGGATGAATCCACGCCGCACCGCGTGGTCACGCACCAGGTGGGCCGCCGTCATTCCTCGCTGCTGTTCGAGAAGCTCGGACTCGACCCCGCGAAAGATTACCAGAGCTTCGATCGTCTCGGCAACGTCGGTTCGGTTTCCGTGCCCGCCACGCTGGCGCTCGGAATCGCCGAAGGCCGGATCAAGCCCGGTGAACGCGTCGC
>CANKZO010000180.1 GCA_947488485.1 Opitutia bacterium
GATGATGTACGTCGGTTGGGCGGAACGGGACAGAGGAAGGGGAGGAGGGACGGACGACATGACGACGACGCGGGAGGCGTAGGGCGTTTGTAAGGGTGGGATGTAGGGGAGGGAAGATTAATGGGGTAATGAGCGAGAACGGAGTGGGGTGGGGTGCGGCCCGCTCAAGGGGAAACCGGAGACCGGATGATTGGCTGGGGTCAGAAACACTTTCAGGTCTCAGGTCTCGGCCGTCAGGTACCTGGTACGGGTTTTCAGGTTCAGGTGCAGGTTCGGGTATTCTGCCCTCTGTCCTCTGTCATCGATTCAGCCCTCTACTCAGTCCTCCACCTCCTTGCCTTTCCACCCCCCACCCCTATCCCTACCCCTTTCCCTTCTCTTCACTCAAATGTCCTCCCTCTTCACTCCTCTCCAAGTCGGTGCCCTGACGCTGCCTAACCGCATCCTGATGGCGCCGCTGACCCGTTGTCGCGCCGAGGGCGCCAATGTCCCGACGGACCTGATGGCGGAATATTACGCCCAGCGTGCCGGCGCGGGCCTGATCATCGCCGAGGCCACTACGGTCTCGCCCCGCGGCCATGGTTACCCGAACACCCCGGGTATCTATACCGACGCACAGGTCGCCGGATGGAAGAAGGTCACCTCCGCCGTGCACGCCAAGGGCGGCCGCATTTTCCTGCAGCTCTGGCACGTCGGACGCATCTCGCACCCGGATTATCAGCCGAACGGCGAACTCCCCGTCGCCCCGTCCGCCATCAAGCCCAAGGGCCAGGTCTGGACCGGCAAGGAGATGGCCGACTACGTCACGCCTCGCGCCCTGCACCTCGAAGAGATCCCCGGTATCGTCGCCGAATACGTGCGCGGCGCCCGTCTGGCCAAGGAAGCTGGCTTCGACGGCGTCGAGATCCACAACGCCAACGGCTATCTTCTCGACCAGTTCCTCCGCAGCGGCACGAACACGCGCAGTGACGGCTACGGCAATTCTCTCGCCGCCCGCGCCCGCCTGACGCTCGAAGTCGCCAACGCCTGTATCTCCATCTGGGGTTCTGATCGCGTGGGCATCCGTCTCTCGCCGGGTGGCGTGTTCAATGACATGTCCGACGCCAACCCGACCGAGACCTTTGGCTACGTCCTCCGCGAACTCTCCAAGCTCGAGCTCGCCTACGCGCACGTCACGCGTGTCACCGCCCAGGATATCGCGCACGGTGCGACCAGCGGCGTCGGCCCCAAGGAACTGCGTAAGGATTTCAAGGGCGTGCTCATCACCGCCGGTGGTTTCGATCGCGCGCAGGCCGAGCAGGCCATCGCCGAAGGCTGGGCTGATGCGGTCGCGTACGGCGTGCCGTTCCTCGCCAACCCCGACCTCCCGCGTCGCCTGCAGGAAGGCCTCGCGCTCAATACCCCCGACGAAAGCACCTTCTACGCCTCCGGCCCGAAGGGATATACGGATTATCCGACCGCGGCGAAGTAAGCACCGCTGATTCGGAGAGCAGCGCTCAAAGGGAGACCGGAAACCGGATAGGATGCTGCGGTTTTGCCTTGGGTAGGGTTGAGCGGCCTCGCTCAACCGCGGCTGACCAAGGGTGGTCAGCCCTACCTCGATGCCTTCATCCGCACCTCGCCACCTGTTCCAGATACCCGACGGCCGAGACCTGGGACCCGAAAGTATTTTTAGTTCCCCAGCCAACATCCCGGTCTCCGGTTTCCCCCTTGAGTGGCTGCCACCCGCCACCTGGAAATGAAATCTACTAGGGCAGCACGCGGTGCTGCCCCTACCTCGATACACCCGCGACCCTGCCAAACAAAAAAGGACAGCACGTGGTGCTGTCCCACCCTTCATTACCTAGCCCCAGCCCTAGCCCTGTCTCTAGCCCTATTCTCAGTGATGTCCGCCGGCCTGCTTCTCCGCCTCTTCCTTCTTCTTATCCCACTTGTGGTGGCCGTCGGGGAGGGTGCCGCCGAGTTCGTAGAGCTTCACCTTGTTGTTGACCATCGCTTCGCGCGAGGTGCCGGTCATCGAATACTGGCTCTGGAGCCAGATCGCTTCTTCGGGGCAGACTTCCTGGCATAGTCCGCAGTAGATGCAGCGGAGCATGTTGATCTCGAATTCCTTCGGCGCCTTCTCGACGTGGGCGTTCGCGGCGTCTTCGGAGATCTCGCCGGGGGTGATGCGGATGGCCTTGGGCGGGCAGACGAATTCGCAGAGCTGGCAGGAGACGCACTTCTCGCGGCCGTTGGGGTCCATGACGAGCGTGGGCACGCCGCGGTAGTTCTGCGGGATGGTCGGACGTTCTTCCGGATACTGGAGCGTCACGGAGGGGCGCACCATGTTGTCCCAGGTGACCTTGAGGCCCGCGAGGATCTGCGGGAGATAAGTGCGCTCGGCGAGGGTGAGCGGACGGCGTTCGACGACTTTGATGGCCATGGGGGTGGGGGTTATCCGTTGATCGCGTACCAGGCGAAATAGACGAGGAGGTTGAGGACGGCGATGGGCAGGAGCACCCGCCAGCCGATGCGCATCACCTGGTCATACCGGAAGCGCGGGATGGTCCAGCGCACCCAGACGAAGAAGAACAGGAAGAAGCACAGCTTGAGGAAGAATGTGGCCACGCCGATCAGCGAGGCGACCCAGCCCGAGCCGATGGTCGGCATCCAGGGCAGGACGTGCCAGCCGCCGAGGAACATCAGGATGAAGAGCGCGGAGCCGATGACCATGTGGCTGTATTCGGCGACGAAGAAGATGCCGAACTTGAACGCGCCGTATTCGGTGTGGAAGCCGCCGACGAGGTCGGTCTCGGATTCCGGCATGTCGAACGGATGGCGGTTGGTCTCGGCGAACACGCAGATCAGGAAGACCAGCGCGGCGACCGGGTGGCAGAGGATGTTCCAGGCGCCGTTCTGGGCGTCGACCATCGCGAGGAGGCTGAGGCCGTGGTCCTGGCCCGGGACGGAGGTCGCGAGGAAGACGGTGAGCACCGAGAGGCCCATCGCGAGTTCGTAGGAGATCAGCTGCGCGGCGCCGCGGACGGCGCCGAGGAAGGGGAACTTCGAGTTGGCGGACCAGCCGGCGAGGGCGATGCCGTACACGCCGAGGGAACTCACGGCGAACATCAGGAGCACGCCGACGTCGGCGCCCTGGGTGAGCGAGACGGCGTAACGCTTTCCTTCGTGGAGGAATTCGCCGAAGGGAAGCATGACGAGCACCGCGAGCGCCGGCGCGAGCGCGATGATCGGAGCGAGGACGTAGTAGAACTTACGGACGTGACCGGGCAGGGCATCTTCCTTGAAGAGGAACTTACCGCCGTCGGCCGCGGGCTGGATGAAGCCGCCCTTCATCAGGAAGTTCCCGAGGAACGGGATCCAGCCGATGAGCGGGTGCATGGTGCGGTTCGGGCCGTGGCGGCCTTGGATCCAGGCGGAAGCCTTGCGCTCGAGTAGCACGCTGTAGCCGGCGATCGTCATCACGATCAGGATCAGCGTCAGTCCGCGCGCCGCGGTATAATACCAGGCCGGCGAGAGGATGAGGTCGTGGAGGAGTTGTTCCATGGTCGACGCGGGCTTAGGCGAGGGCGACCGGGGCGAACTTCAGCAGCTTGCCTTCGGGGAACTTGTGGGCAGCGAACGCGGCGCCGTCGAGCTGCACGCCCTCGGCGGGGAGCAGACGACCGTCGAGGCCGGCGAGCATCGGGATGTCGGCGGAGAGTTCGGCCCAGACGACGCCGGCGTCGGCGCGGGCGAGGCGGGCGAGAATCTGGACGTCGGGCAGCGTGCCGGTCGGGCCGGGGACGGCCTGGGCGAACGACTGCAGGCGGAACTGGCAGTTGATGAACGTGCCGCTGCGCTCGAAGACCGTCAGCGCGGGCAGCACGACTTCGGCGGCCGCGGTGGTGACGTTATGATGCGTGGCGAGCGCGATGCTGCGGACCTTGGCGAGCGTCGAGGCGGGCAGGCCGATCATCGCGGCGTCTTCGCGCACGATGAGGACGGACTTCACCTTGCCGGCGTCGATGTCCGCCGCGAGGGCCTTCAGGTCGGCGACGGGCGCGCGGTCAGTCAGGCCGGTGACGAGGGCGCCGCGGAAATTCGGGGTGCGGTCTTCGGAGACCAGGAGGCCGTCGCCCTTGCCCACGTGGGCCGGGACGTAGACGGAAGCGTTCTTCGCCTTGGCGAGACGCGCGAGGAGGCGCTGCTCTTCGACCGACATGTGCGAGGAGCCGACGATCGCGAGCCCACCGGCGGAGAGGACTTCGTCGGCGGCGGCGAGGGCGGCTTCGAGCGTCGACTTCGCGTTCTTCACCGTCGCGTAGTTCACGCGGTTCGGGGCGTCGACGGACTTGAAGAGTTCGCGGCCGGAGTCGGCCATCCACGTGTCGTTCACGGCGTCGTTTTGGCGCGGCGTGATGCGGTAGATCTTACCTTCGCGGGACCAGACGGTCGTGTTCGCGCCGGCGGAGGATTCGGTGTCGATGCTCGGGGTCTGCTTCAGGAACCAGACGCGCATCTTGAAGCGGAAGTCGGTGCTCGTGAGCGCGCCGACGGGGCAGATATCGACCGTGTTGAGCGAGTAATTGTTATCCAGTTCGCGACCTGGGAAGCAGGTCAGCGTGTTGTAGGAACCGCGGTTCACGAAGCCCAGGACGGGGTCCTTGGCGATCTCGCTGGAGAAGCGCACGCAGCGCGAGCAGAGGATGCAGCGTTCATCGTCGAGCGTGACGCGGGGCCCGAGGCGGGTCTTCTTCGGCTTGGCGTTCTTCTCGTCGACATAGCGCGAATAACCGCGGCCGTATTCGGCGGAGAATTCCTGGAGCTTGCACTCGCCGGCCTGGTCGCAGATCGGGCAGTCGAGCGGGTGGTTGAGGAGGAGCATCTCCGTCACGCCTTCGCGGCAGGCCTTGACGCCGGGCGATTCGAGGCGGACGTGCAGGCCCGGGGTGACGTTGGTGGCGCAGGCGATGGCCGGCTTGGGCTGCCA
>CANKZO010000181.1 GCA_947488485.1 Opitutia bacterium
TGCACGACATGGTGCGCGGTCAGGTCGCCCGCGTCGAAGACCGCGACTTCGTGATCTTCCGCTCCAACGGCGAACCGGTCTTCCACTTCGTCAACGTCGTCGACGACATCGAGATGAAGATCACGCATGTGATCCGCGGCGAGGACCACCTTTCCAACACCTCGAAGCACCTCGAGCTCTTCAAGGCCTTCGGCGTCGAACCGCCGAAGTACGCCCACATCCCGCTCATCCTCAAGACCGACGGCCCGGGTAAGATGTCCAAGCGCGACAAGGGCGCCCTCATCGAGGAATACCAGCAGCGCCGCTACCTCCCCTCCGCCGTCCGCAACTACCTCTGCCTGCTCGGCTGGACGCCCGCCGACGGCAAGGAAGTGCTGCCGATCGAAGAGATCATCAAGCAGTTCGAGATCTCCGCGGTGCACCAGTCCAACGCCCGCTTCGACGAGCGCAAGATGTCGCACGTCAACGCGCAGACGCTCCGCAACCTGCCCGCCGCTGAGTTCGCCGCGCTCGCCCGCCCGATCCTGCTCGAGACCAAGGTCATCGACGCTTCGGTCTCCGACGCCCGCCTCGCCGAGGTCCTGGGCATCGTCCAGGAGAAGGTGATCTCGCTCGAACACCTGCCGGAGTTCATGGGCTTCTTCTTCACCGCCGATTTCAAGAAGGACGATGGCGCCAAGGCCAACCTCACCAAGAAGGGCGGCGATCCGGTCGCCCGCGTCCACGAACTGCTGCCCGCCCTCGAGGCCGCCGCCTGGAACGAGCCGGCCCTCGAGGCCGCCTTCGCTGCCGTCGGCGCCGCGAACGAGCGCAAGCCCACCGACTACTTTGCGCCGGTCCGCTTCGCGACCTCCGGCCAGGGCGGCGGTGCCCACCTCCTCGGCGTCCTGCGCGTCCTCGGCCGCGACACCACCCTCGCCCGCCTGAAGGCTTACGCTGCCTGATCATCACCTTTGCACTTTTGCACAGGCGCTCGCGCCGATTCGCACTTTTGCACCACTCTTAAGATTTCCGTCATGTCCTCCGAAACCCCTGCGCCGGCGGCCCACCGCCACTTCATCCAGCAGATCATCGACGCCGACCTGGCCGCGGGTAAGCACGCGTCCATCGCCACCCGCTTCCCCCCGGAACCCAACGGCTACCTGCACGTCGGCCACGCGAAGTCGATCTGCCTGAACTTCGGCCTCGCCCTCGAATTCAAGGGCCGCTGCCACCTGCGCATGGACGACACGAATCCGACCAAGGAAGAGGTCGAATACGTCGACTCGATCAAGGAGGACGTCCGCTGGCTGGGCTTCGAGTGGAACGAGCACTACTACCAGGCGTCGAACTACTTCGAGCGCATGCATGCCGACGCCATCAAGCTGATCAAGCTCGGCAAGGCCTACGTCTGCTTCCTCTCGCAGGAGCAGATCCGCGAATTCCACGGCGACGAAAAGACGGCCGGCAAGCCGAGCCCGACCCGCGACGCGTCCGTCGACGAGAACCTCGCGGCCTTCGAAAAGATGACCCGCGGCGAGTTCGACGAAGGCAAGGCCGTGCTCCGCGCCAAGATCGACATGGCGTCGCCGAACATGCACATGCGCGACCCGGTCATCTACCGCATCCGCAAGGCCCATCACCACAACACCGGCGACAAGTGGTGCGTCTACCCGATGTACGACTACGCCCACCCGCTCGAGGACGCGTACGAAGGCATCACCCACTCGATCTGCACGCTGGAGTTCGAGGTGCACCGCCCCTTCTACGATTGGCTCCTCCGCACGCTCGACACCCCCGCCAAGCCGCAGCAGATCGAATTCGCCCGCCTCAACCTGACCTACACCGTCATGTCGAAGCGCCGCCTGCTCGAGCTCGTGCAGGAAAAGCGCGTCACGGGATGGGACGACCCCCGCATGCCCACCATCTCCGGCATGCGCCGCCGCGGCTACACGCCCGCCTCGGTCCGCAAGTTCTGCGAGACGATCGGCATCACGAAGAACAATTCCCTCTCGGACGTCGCCCTGCTCGAGCACGCCGTCCGCGACGACCTCAACAAGACCTCCTCCCGCTTCATGGCGGTGCTGGATCCGGTCCGCCTTGTCATCGAGAACTACCCTGAAGGTCAGATCGACGAGCTCGACGCCGTCAATAATCCCGAGGACCCCTCCGCCGGCACCCGCAAGGTGCCCTTCTCCAAGACGCTGCTCATCGAGCGCGCCGACTTCATGGAGATCCCGGAGAAGAAGTATTTCCGCCTCACGCCCGGCCAGGAGGTCCGCCTACGCTGGGGCTACTTCGTGACCTGCACCGGCTGCAAGAAGGACGCCGCCGGCAACGTCACCGAAGTCACCTGCACCTACGATCCCGCCACCCGCGGCGGCGACGCGCCGGACGGCCGCAAGGTCAAGGGCACCATCCATTGGGTCTCCGAGAAGCATGCCGGCGACGTCGAAGTCCGCCTCTACGACCGCCTCTTCGCGCACGAGGACCTGAACGATATTCCCGAAGGCACCGACTGGCGCACGCTCCTCAACACCGGCTCGCTCAAGACCATCCGTGGCTTCATCGAGCCCGCCCTCCTCGCCCTCGCGCCGAGCACCCGCGTGCAGTTCGAACGCACCGGCTATTTCTGTGCCGACGCCAAGGACTCCCAGCCCGGCAAGCCCGTCTTCAACCGCACCGTCGGCCTGAAGGACTCCTGGGCTAAGGCCGCCGCGAAGTAAGCGTCGTCAGAGGCCCTGAGGCCCAGAGGCTCAGTTGACCAGTAATGGCCGGAACACCTGAGGTCATGCCATACCTAAGAGCCTCCCAGCCCCTTGACCTTAAGTTGTCTGTGCCTCCGAGCCTCTGGGCCTCCGGGCCTCTAATTATGCACTTTCTTCTCCCTTGACCCACCCCCCGCCCTCCCTTTGATGCACCTTCTAGCTGGTAACAAAGGAGAGGTGGCAGAGTGGTCGATCGCGCTGCATTGGAAATGCAGTGTACCGCAAGGTACCGAGGGTTCGAATCCCTCCCTCTCCGCCAGCTGGAATTGAGGCAAATAACCGAGACTTTCTCAGGTTAGAGGCGGCCGTTTACGCCGACTCTAACAAAGCCTCTAACAACCTGCATCGAGGTAGGGTCAGCACTGCGTGCTGACCTAGCTAGGTCGCCACGCCGTGGCGACCCTACCCACCCCACCCCCTCAGAGCGCGACGATCAGGAAGGTCAGGATGAGCCTGGTCCTGAGACTGAGCTTGGAGACGAAGACAGCGGAGACGAGGCCTAGCGTAAGGTAGCCAAAAGCCTGCCCGGCCAGGAAACCCAGCCAGCCGTCCTGATCTTTGACGAACGCATAAAGCCAGAAGCGGATCGGCAACGCACACAGGACGACGATGAAGTAACCGGCGACCTCCCGGCGCAGGTTGCGTTTGAAATCCGAGGGAGGGTTATTGCGCATGTTCGAAAGGCTTTTCGGCGGGCACGATGATGGGGGCGATGACGGACTTCCACACGGCGTAGCCGGCAGGGAGCATGTGGATGTCACCCGGGATGAAGCATTCGGCCTTGGGCTGACCGTCGACGCCGATGAGCGGCTCAGTGATGTCGATGAACTTCATCCACGGCTGGGTGGCGCACTCCTTGGCGAGCAGTTCGTTCGTCTTACGGAGTTCGGCGATCTTGAGGAAGCGCTTGCCGGGGCTGGGCACGACGCCGAGCACGTAGAGGCGCGTCTGCGGCAAGGCGGCGTGCAGCTTGCCGGAGAACTTCCGGAAATTCGCCAGGACAGTCTCCGGCTTGGCGCCAGCGTTGATGTCGTTGCTGCCTTCGTAAAGGATCACCGCGCGCGGCTTGAACGGGATGGCGAGGTTTTCGACGAAATGATCGGCGGCCTGGTTCATCCGGCTACCGCCGATACCGTAGTTATGGACAGTCAGCGGCGCCAGGTCGGTCTTCACGCTCTTCCAGAACTGCATGTGCGAGCTGCCGAGGCAGATGATGCCTCCGGGTGTCGGCGGAGTCTTCTGGGCGCTAGCCAGGACCTTCTGATACAAGGCCATGACCTTCGCGGACGAGGACTTGTCCGTCAGGACCTCGTCGGCCGCAAAGACGACGGATGTCGCCAGGAAAAGCGCGCAAAGCAGACGCAGGGGCATACGGCTTATTTAGCCTCTTTCGGCTTCTTTGTCTTCTTCTTTTTATCTTCCTTGTTGCCGCTCCGGCCGGTTCCGTCGCCGACCTCATCCTTATAGCCAGCCCCTGGGTTCAGGCCCGCCAAAGCAGCTGCCAGGCGGGTGCGGGCGGCCACGGCAGCCTCGTCCTTGGTGTCCGCCGCGACGGCGACCTCCTTGAACGGGGCGTCCTTCATGTCGTAAAGGGTGCCGGACTGGTCGAGCTTCCAGCCCGCCTCGCGAACATAGTAGTTATTGCTGAGCTGGCAGTAGGCCCAAGTGCGCGAGGACTTCGTGTCACCCTTGAATTGGGAGACCAGGCTACGACCATCGATCACGCGGCCGGCCGGCAGCGGCGCGCCGGCGAGCTCGGCGAAGGTCGGCAGAAGGTCGCTGGCGTCGGCGACGTTAGCGTTCACCTTACCGGAGGGCATCACGCCGGGCCAGGCGGCGAAGAACGGGACGAGGCCGCCCCCTTCCTTCATGGAACCCTTCTCTCCTTCGATCCGTCGTCCACCGATCGTGGCGTCAACCGCGGCCGACTTAGTGCTACCATTGTCGCCCATGAAGACGATCAGGGTGTTCTCGCGCAGTTTGAGGCGATCGAGTTCGGCGACGAGCTTACCGACGAGCTTATCCATATAGGTGATGTTATCAGCGAGCAGACGCTGGGCGCGTTGGGTGTTCGACTCTCCCTTCGGGGCCGGAGCGCTGTCCGGGGTCGGCAGGATTTCGCCGTGCACATGGGACAGCGAGTAATACAGGAAGAACGGGCCGGCCTTATGCGCCTCGAGCCAAGCGGTCGCGTCCTTGTGCAGCAGGTCAGGGATATACTCC
>CANKZO010000182.1 GCA_947488485.1 Opitutia bacterium
GACCATCAGCTCGGGTGCTACTCTTAAGTTTGACCGCACTGACACCTATGACTTCAGCGCGACTATCTTGAGTCTCGCCCCGAACGCTGGCACCATCGTCCAGGCGGGCACGGGCACGACCAAGCTCTCGGGTACAGCTGATTTCCTGAAGCCCTTCTCTGGTGATGTCTCGATCACGGCGGGTGAGCTTGAAGCTGTTGGCACTTCCGCCCTCGAATTCGCCCGTGAGATTGTCATCGGCTCCGCCGGCTCCTTCCGCGTCTCTGCCGACGACGCTCTGGGTTCCACCGGTCCGGGACCGGATGTCATCCTCAACGGTGGCATCATGCGCTTCCTGGGGGCTAGTACCAACGCATCTTTCGGAGCGGTGAATGACCTCACGCTCAACGGGGGTACGATCTCGAGTGGAACAATCGCTGCGGCTGGAGGCAACTCTCTGTACGTCACCGGTGCGGTCTCGGTCACGAACGACACGACCATCTCGGCCAGAGACGTCGGCTTCGTGAACATGGTCTCTGGTGTCGCAACCGACATCACCGTCGCCACGGGCAAGACGCTCACGCTCAGTGGCACCATCGCCGACGACTTCTTTAGCAACGCTTCCTCCTTCGATAAGAAGGGAGCAGGCACGATGATCCTCAGCGGCGACAACTCGGGCATGACCGGTCAGGTCACGGTCACCGCGGGTACCGTGGTCGCGAACCATGCGAACGCCTTCGGTGCTGGTGCACTCCTTACTAACGCAGTGACTGTGGCTGGTACTGGTCGCGTGACCAGTAATGCCGCCACCTTCACGGCCATCGCTCCGATTGCCACGAATATCACCGTCAACAGCGGCGGTTCCCTGGGCGTGGGCTCCACGCTCGGTTACTTCGCGGCTAGCACCTTGAAGCTGAACGGCGGCGCCATGATCGAGTTCAAGATCTGGGACGTTAACCAGGCGGCCGGTACCGGCTACGATAAGCTCGACCTCGGTTCGATGGACCTGACCGGTGCGACCTCCGCGAACCGGATTAAGATCAAGTTGATCTCGATGGACACCGCCACGACCTTCGGCAGTGCCGTCAACCTGAACCTCCCGACCGCCCCGGCGAACTTCGGTACGTTCGACTTCGGCACGTACGACCCTATCGGCACGGGTTACTCGGGCAATATCAGCGACGTCTTCACATTCGACACGAGCCAGTTCACCTACACCGGTGGCACGGCTTCGGATGCCGGCCTGTGGATGATCAACTTCAACGACACCACTGGTGCGATCACGTTGACCGCGGTGCCTGAACCTTCGACCTACGGCTTCGGCCTCGGTGCGCTGGCCCTCGCGGCCGCCGCCATCCGCCGCCGCCGCCAGACGAAGAAGGCCTGAGATCACCGCTGAGACGAAAAGGGAAGGGCGGCCTCGGCCGCCCTTTTTTGTGTTTAAATACAAAGGGACAGGGGCAGAGACACGGACAGGTTTCGAACCTTAGGGGCAGCCGCAGGAACATCGTCAGGATTATTTCATCTGCTCCTGCGTCTGACTCTGTCGCTAAGTCTTTGAACCTGTCCCAGCCCCTGTCCCTGTCCCTTGAGCGTTTCTGCCTTGGGTAGGGTCGGGACCGCGTCACGACATTGCTGTCTTTCCCGCCACCTGCCACCTGGGGCTGCCACCTGCCACCCGAAACGAAACCCCAGCTAATCATCCGGTCTCCGGTTTCCCTTTGAGCATGATGCCTCCCTGGCCAACCGGCCAACGGGTCAACCGATCAACTTATCTAGCCCTAGCCCTAGCCCTAGCCCTGGCCCTCGGCCTACACCCACATTTGACTCCCCCCTTTGCCTCCTGCACAACCTTCCTATGCGCTCACCCCTGCCGCTCATCCTTTCTCTGTTGCTGCTCGGATTCGCGCCCTGCGCCGAGGCGGCCCGCGACCTGACCTTCTACCTAGTCTCGGACGTGCACGTGGGGATGGATTACCGCAAGACCGCCCCGCCGTTTGGCGCCGACGCCTTCAATGCCCACGTCGCGCAGACGCTCGAAGTGCTCGCCAAAGTCCCCGGCACGCCGTGGCCCTCCGAGGGCCCCGTCGCCGAGGCGATGAAAGGGAAGGGCCCCGTCCCGCGTCCGCTCGGCATGATCGTCGCAGGCGACCTCACCGAGGTCGGTAATGCGAAGCAGTGGCAGGATTTCGACCGGATGCTGCCTTGGCAGGGTTCGACACCCGCGAAGTACCCGACCTTCGCCCTGGCGGGCAATCATGACGGCGGCGCCACCGGCCCAGTCCGTCAAGGCCTGCGCGAACGTAATCGAGGGATGCTCGCCGCGGGTCTCGTCACGAAGCTTTCCGCCGACGCCTTGCACTCCGCTTGGAACTGGCAGGGCGTACACTTCATCAACGTCAACCTGTATCCCGGCGATGGCGTCAAGGAAGGCGCCAAGGCGGGCTCGATGTGGGATCCGGAGAGCAGCCTGAGCTTCCTGAAGGCACGCCTGGCGGAAATCGGTGCGGCCGAACCGGTCGTGATCGCGATGCACCTCGACTTCAGCGCCCGCAGCACCTGGTGGGATCAGCCCAAGCGCAAGGCGTTCTACGAAGCCATCAAGGGGCACAACATCATCGCGCTCCTGCACGGCCACACCCACGACATCACCCGCCTGCGTTTCCCCGAAGATAAGGATTACGCTGACTTCGGCGGCCAAGGCCCCCGCTTCGACTGCTTCTCCGCCGGCGCCTTCAAGCCCGACGCCAAGGAAGGCAAGCCGTTCCCCGGCCCGCGTTATCCCTGCGAGTGCTATGTGTTCCGTATCGTCGACGATGTCCTCGTCGCCGCGCATTACACCGCCGAGCCCGGTGGCTGGAATACCAGCAAGCACGCCCCGCAGCTGACGTTTGTGAAGAAGATTAAGTGAAGAGGGGTAGGGGTGGGGGTAGGGGTAGGATTAAAGCAGCAAAGGGAAACCGGAGACCGGATGATTGGCTGGGGGTATGCTGCCTCGGGTAGGGATGTGATTGCCATCACATCCGTGGGCGGGCGGAGCTGGGATGGTCAACGACTGTGCCCGGTGATTCGCACGTGCTTCGGCGAACGGCGGCCATGGCAATGGCCGCCCTACCTGGGAGCGTTGATATTCCATGTCTTCACGTATGGCCACACATCGCTTTCTTGAATCAGTCCGCCTCGCTTGGGATTGGCCAACACGTATTGCCACTTCTCGCGGTAACTATCGTCGGACCGAATTCGATGATCGAAGGCCGCTGGCTGCCATCGGATCTGATTTCCGTAGCTTGCCGCTCGTTTAAACCTACTTATCGCGACGGCCACACCGAAGGATTTCGGGATGGTCACGATAAGGTGAACGTGATCGGGCATGGCCAGTAAGAGGATCGGTCGCCAGATGCCACGATCTCGAAGGTGTTCCGCCGATTTCACTAACGATGTCCACTGAGGTTCTCGGGCGAAATGGTTGGTTCCGCGGCTTGCTCCGCAGACTGTCACGAACAAGGGATCTTCGGCCGATACCCAAGCGGGTCGATGGTGTCCTGGGGTTTTCCT
Source organism: Opitutia bacterium (assembly GCA_947488485.1). The sequence goes on from CANKZO010000182.1 coordinate 3,535, forward strand.
GTCCGGTAAGGTCATGCCTGAGATGCTCTCGGCATGCAGGTTGATTCCCCATTCCATAAATTACCCATGCCTCGGGTAGGGATGTGATTGCCATCACATCCGTGGGCGGACGGAGGCTGGAAGGGTCAAAGAGTTTGCCCGGTGATCCACACGTGCCTCTGCGAACGGCGGCCATGGCAATGGCCGCCCTACCTAGAGCCGTCCCTACCCAAGAACAAAGAACAAAGAACTTACCCTTACTTCGCGTTACCTCACTTCCCACTCCGCCATACCTTCTTGTCCGGGGTGACGAGCATGACGTCGAGCTTCTCGCGCTGGGCGATGCGCTTGGCTTCTTCGAATCCAACGGCCATCAGGGCGGTCGACCATCCGTCGGCCTGGAAGCAGCTCTCGTGAGTCACGACGACCATCTCGAGCGTGGGTTCGACGGGACGTCCGGTCTTGGGCGAGAGGATGTGCGAGACGGGCTTGCCGGCAGCGAGTCGTTTGGCGCGGTAAAGCCCCGAGGTGCTCAGCGCCCGGTCGGTCAGCAGCACGGTCTGCAGCATGACCCGTGGATTGAAAGGGTCTTCGATGCCCACGCGCCACGAGCCCGCGGCGAGAATCTCGCCGCCGACCTCGATGAGGAACTCGTGTTGACCCTGCGCACGCAGGATCTTCGCGGCGCGGTCCGCCGCCATGCCTTGCAGCACGGACCCGAGGTCGAGGTTCAGGCCTTCATGGCTCTTGGCCAGCGTGAGGTTCTCCTTATCGAGTTTGAGCTTAGACCAGCCTACCTTGGCGAGCGCGGCCTGGAGTTGCGCCGGTGTGGGGTCGGGCAGTTTGCCCGCTGGGCCGTAGCCCCAGAGACTCGTGAGCGGCGCGACGGTGATGTCGTACATCCCACCCGAGGCTGCACTCAGCTTAAGGGCAAACTCCACGGTGTCGGCGAGTTCTTGGGTGATGCCGAAGGGCTGGGTGGACTCGAGGTGGTTGAAGTCGGCGGTCGCGGAGGACTCGCGCCAATGCGAGAGCGAGAACTCGACGCGCTTGAATTCCGCTTCGAGCTCGCGCTTGAGGATCTCGGCATCGACATCGCTCCCGCGCACCTTGACGGTCCAAGTCGTGCCAAAGGCCGCACCATGTAATTCGGTGACGGCTTGGCGCGCGGAGGTCTCGGGGGTTTCTTCCGCGGCGAAGTCCGCGCGGGGGAAGAAGGCCACCCCAGCGCCGAGCGCGAGGACGACGGCTGCCCAGGTATCCCGACGTCCCCAGGTCTCGGCTTGGTTGGCGGAGCGCACGAACTTGAAGAGGGCGCCGGTCGGGCAGCCATATTTGCAATAAGCCTGCGGCACGACGACCGAGGCGAGCAGGCCGACCACGGCCAAGGTCAGGGGAATCGCGACCCCGATCCCGAG
>CANKZO010000183.1 GCA_947488485.1 Opitutia bacterium
GCCGGCGTGAAATACCTCGTCGCGGGCGGTCTCAGCTCCGCCCTGCTCCTGATGGGCATCGTCCTCGTCTACGGCGCGCTCGGCGCGGTCCCCGGCGTGACCGACTCGCTCAACTTCACGCAGATCGGCAAGACCCTCGCCGCCCAGTCGGCCGCCGGCGCGATTTCCCCGCTCAGCCTTGCGGGCGTGGCGCTCATCCTCGGTGGCGTCGCCTTCAAGCTCGGCGCCTTCCCCTTCCACGCCTGGATCCCGGACGTCTACCAGGGCGCCCCGACCCCGACGACCGCGTTCCTCGGCACCGCCTCCAAGGCCGCCGGCGCGTTCACGCTGCTCATCCTCGCGACGGGTCCCTTCTTCCCGCTCGCCGTCAAGATCGCCCCGCTCCTCGGCGTCGGCGCCGTACTCACCCTGCTCGCCGGTAACCTCGGCGCGCTGGCCACGACCGACGTGAAGCGCACGCTGGCCCTCTCGGGCGTCTCGCACGCCGGCTTCATCCTCGCCGCCGTCACCGCCGCGCTCGTCCTCCCGGGCGTCAACGCCTTCGGCTACGACGTCGAACAGGTCGTCGGCCTCTACCTCCTCGCCTACGTCGTCGGCACGTTCCTCACCGCGCAGGCGCTCGTCGCCCTGCCGGCGCTCGAAGATCACCGTCGTCCGCAGCTCGCCCTCCGCGGCCTGCTGCGTCGCTCGCCGATCCTCGCCGGCGCCCTCGGCTTCGGCATCGGCTCGCTCGCCGGCATCCCGCCCTCCGTCGGCTTCATCGCGAAACTGATGGTCCTCGCCCTGCTCGTGGCCGCCAAGCTCTGGTGGGTCCTCGGCGCCGCCCTCATCGGCGTGGCGATCAGCATCCATTACTACTTCTCCATCCTGCGCGAAGCGGTCGTCCGCCCGACGGAAGATGAAGAAGAACTGGCCCCGCTCGAACTGCCTCTCGGCACGCGCGTGCTCGTGTTCGTGCTCGCCGCGGCTTCGCTGCTCGGCGGCCTGTTCATGCTCGCCGGCCGCTAACGCCCCTTCCCGCGTCCGCGCGGGTGGTGGCGACGGTGCGCGGCGGACAACGCCGTCCGATCGACCGACGTATAGATCTGCGTCGTGGCGATGTCGGCGTGGCCGAGCATCTCCTGGATCGAACGCAGGTCGGCGCCGCCTTCTAAAAGGTGCGTCGCGAAGGCGTGGCGCAGAAGGTGCGGCTTGACCGGGACCGAGACGCCGGCGCGCTGGGCGGCCTGCTTTACGCTCAGCCAGAAGGTCTTGCGAGAGATCGCGACGCCGCGGGCGCTGAGGAAGAGCGCGCTGCCGGTCTTGGGTCGCACGAGTTTGGGCCGGCCGGCCTTGAGGTAGACCTGGAGCGCGAGAAGCGCGGTCTCACCGACGGGGACGACACGGTCCTTGGAGCCCTTGCCGGTGACGCGCACCAGCGCCGACTCCGCATCGACGGCTTGGATCTCGAGCGAGCAGAGTTCGGAGATACGCAGGCCGGAGCCATACATCAGTTCGAGCATCGCGCGGTCGCGCAGGCCCTGCGGTGTGGCCGTGTCGGGTGCCGAGACGACCTTGGCGGCCTCCTCCGCGCTGATCATCCCGGGCAGTTTGCGACGGAGCTTCGGCCCGCGGGCGAGTTCGGTGAAGTCATCTCGACGCATCCCGCTGCGGACAAGGTGGGCCGAGAAGGAGCGGACCGCCGAGAGCCGGCGGGCCAGCGAGGCGGCCGCATGGCCCTTGCGGTCGAGGGCGCGCGTCCAGGAGTCGACGTCGGCCAGCGAGACCTCCGTCCAGTTCGTCCGGCCGGCCCGGCCGCAGTGGGCGGCGAAGCGGACGAGGTCGGACTCGTAGGCCTCGGTCGTGAGCTTCGCCGCGCCGCGTTCCAGCGCGAGGTGCGCCAGGAAGGCGTCCACCGGCTCCCGGAGGTCGGGCGGCACCGTCTCACGGCGGACTCGGGGCGGCTTCGGCATGCGTCATCAGTATTGCCCCGCCCGTCGGGGAGTCCATAAGGATTGAGCATGTCCAGCCAGCGTGAGCGCGCCATGAAGCCGACCGACCTCCGGGGGATCCTCCGGTATGTCCCGATGTTCCGCGACCACGTGTTCGTCATCGCGGTCGACGGCTCGATCGTGTCCCACGAGAACTTCGCGAACATCGTCACCGACATCGCGGTCCTGCGCAGCCTCTCCATCAAGGTCGTGCTCGTGCACGGCATCGGCCAGCAGCTCGTCGGCCTCGCCGGCGAACACAACATCGCGCTCTCCGACATCCAGGGCGAAGGCCCCACCGACGTCTCGACCATGTCCCTCGCGCGCGAGGCCTCGGCGCTCGTCTCGCAGTCCGTCCTCGAGAACCTTTCCCAGGCCGGCCTGCGTTGCGCCATCACCAACGCCGTCCGCTCGACCAAGATCGGCCGCCTCAAGGGCGTGGACCACCTCTACACCGGCAAGGTCGAGAAGGTCGACGCCGCGATCCTGAAGTCCATGCTCTCGCAGGACATCCTCCCGCTCGTCACGCCGATCGTGTGCGACCGCGAAGGCCAGTCCCTGCGCGTCAACAGCGACCACCTCGCCATGGAGCTCGCGGTCGCCCTCGGCGCCTCGAAGCTGATCTACCTCACGCCCTTCAGCGGCCTGCAGGTCAACGGCGTCGTGCAGCTCAACCTGCCGGAAGACGACCTCAAGCGCCTGCTCGCGGACAAGCACGCGAAGCTCGACCCGCGCATCCGCAGCAAGGCCGTGCAGGCCGCCAAGGCATTGGATAACGACGTGCCGCGCGCCCACATCCTCGACGGCCGCGTCTTCGGCTGCCTCCTCACCGAGATCTTCGACAAGGTCGGCCTCGGCACGATGGTGCACGCCAACGACTACGACCGCATCCGTCAGGCGAAGAAGAAGGACGCCCAGGCCCTCTACAATCTCGCCAAGCACGGCGCGAAGACCGACGCCCTCGTGGCGCGCACGCGCCAGCAGATCGAGCAGTCGTTCGCCGACTTCTACGTCTACGAGATCGACGACAGCATCATCGGCTGCGCCGCCCTCCGGCCTTACCCGGGCGGCAAGGCGATGGAGCTCGGCGCGGTCTACGTGCAGCCGTTCTACCACGGCCGCGGCGTCGGCAGCAAACTCGTCGAGTTCGCCAAGCGTCAGGCCAAGAAGCTCGGCGCCAAGAAACTCATCGCGCTCACCACGCAGACGCAGGGCTTCTTCCAGTCGGCCTGCGGCTTCGTGCCGGGCGCGCTGACGGACCTGCCGGCCGAACGGCGCAAGTCGCTCAAGGCGAGCGGCCGCAATTCGCAGGTCCTGTCGTTCACGCTCAGCCGCCTGAGCGACTCGGTCCGCTGAGCCTTACTTCGTCGCGAAGAAGGCGCGTTGCTTCTCGCTGATCGGCAGGCCGAGCTTCTCCATCAGGAGCAGGAAGTCCTCCCAGACGGTCCGCTTGGCGGTGGCGCTGGGCGTGTGCAGGAGATAATTGGGATGGAACGTCGGCAGGAGCGGTACGCCGCTGAGGTCGAACCACTGGCCGCGGGCCTGCGTGATCGACGGCGTGCGTCCGTGCAGCGCTTCGAAGGCCTGCGCGCCCAGGGCGACGACGGCACGCGGGGCGACGACGTCGATCTGCGCGCGGAGGTACGGGAGATTGAACGCGATCTCGCGCGCGGTCGGCGGACGCTTGCCGTATTGGGTCGGGGGCTCCGGACGCCACACCATGACGGGCACGAAATAACAGTCGGCCGGATTGATCGCCGCGGCGGAGAGGATCTTCTGGAGCAGTTCGCCGGACTCGCCCGCGAAAGCCTGACCGGCCTCCATCTCGACGATCGTGGGCGCTTCGCCGACGAACACGACCTGGGCGTCGAGCGAGCCGTGGCCGAGGAGCGGCCGCTGCGGGGCGATCAGATGCTTCTTCGTCTCAGCGCACGCCTCGATGAGCTGACGCAACGCCTGCATGCGCTCGGCCTTCGGGCCGGCGGCGAGGGTGAAGATCGGCGCATCGGGAATCGGCGCGGCGGACACGACGACGGCCGGCTTGGGCGCGGTGGCCACCGGAGTCACCGGCCGGGCGGGAGCGGACGCAGAGGCCGCGGCGGGCCTGGCGGGCGCCGGCGTCGCCTGGGCGACGGGGGCGGTCGGCGTGCCGGCGAGGGCCTTCAAGGCGGTCAGGGAGTCGGCCGTGATACTGACGCGACGGACCCCGGCGGCCTTCTGGCGCTTGAGCTCTTCAAGGAGGATGTCCAAAGCCTCTGCAGGATCGTCGATCACGGGAGGGACAGGGATTGGAGCGCGCGGGCGAGGGTCAAATCTTTCTCGGTAATCTGATTCCCCGCGTCGTGGGTGCAGAGGCGGAGGGTCACCTGATTCCAAACATTATGGATTTCCGGGTGGTGGCCCTGCTGTTCGGCGATGGCCCCCGCTTGGTTGATGAAGGCCAAGGCCGCCTTGAAATCCTTAAACCTATACGCCTTCAACAACTTAGAGCCTTCCAGCTGCCATCCAGCCAAGCCGGGCAAGGCCGCTTGGATCTGTTCGGGAGTGAGGGCGGCGCTCATGAAAACACCCTCTTTCAGTCGGTTAAGGGAGTCAACGCAGGGCTGAGGGAAGCCCCCCATTGTGAATAAACTTGCCGAAGCCGGGCAAAAGTTCCTTATCAGCGGTCAGGTTTGTCTCGGAAAATAACCAAAGTAAGAGACAAGCCCCGCAATAATCCGGTGAGTTGACGGTCGTTAAGACGGCAAATCGAAATCCGAAGGTCGGAAACGGGCAATGCGGTGTAGGTAAACCAAGCAAAACAAAAGATAATATGGAAAACAAACTGTTCGTGGGCAACTTGCCCTGGGCCGCAACCGAATCCGACATCCGCGCTCACTTCTCCCAAGGCGGCGAAGTGGTCTCCGTGGAAGTCATGAT
>CANKZO010000184.1 GCA_947488485.1 Opitutia bacterium
TTCCTCGAGGCCCGCAAGGTCGCGAACGTGAAGCTACTCTGCGATCTGTTCCATATGAATATCGAGGAGGTCTCGAACGCCGCCACGCTCCGCGCCTGCGGCCGCCACGTCGGCCACGTCCACTTCGCTGATAGCAACCGCCAGGCGATCGGCTTCGGCCACACGGACGCCGCCACCGTCGTCGCCGCCCTGAAGGACATCGGCTTCACCGGCTATCTTTCCGGAGAGATTCTCCCTTTGCCTGACTCTGAAGCCGCCGCCGCGCAGACGATCAAGGCCATCCGCACCCACTTACCCCGCTAAGACCATGCTCAAGCACCAGCTCATCCATCCGAAGATCTCCGAAGTCCTTGCCCGCGCGGGCCATCACTCGGTCATCCTGATCGCCGACGGCAACTATCCAGTCTGGGGTAAGAAGGGCCCGAATGCTGAACTGGTCTCGCTCAATCTTTCGCCGGGCATCCCGACCGTCGCCCAAGTGTTGCGCGCGGTGCTCAGCGCCGTGCCGGTCGACGCGGTCAACACGATGGGCATCCCGCCGGACGATTCCTACGCGCAGAAGGGTGAGCCGCCTGTGTGGGCTGAGTTCCGTCAGGAAGTGAAGGCCGCCGGCCTGAAGCTCGAACTGCAGCCGGTCCTGAAGTGGGATTTCTATAAGGCCGTCGAATCCGCCGACCACATCCTCACGATCCAGACCGGCGACCAGGCGCTCTGGGGTAACGTGCTCCTCACCGTCGGCTGCCGCACCGCTTGAACTTTCGTCCTATGAAGACCCGTACCCTCGGTAAGACCGGGATCGAACTCCCGATCCTCAGCTTCGGCGCCTCGTCGCTCGGCCAGGAATTCCGCAGCGTCGCCCTCGACGACGCCCTCAAGTCCGTCCAGGTCGCCCTCGACTGCGGCCTCAACTTCATCGACACGTCGCCCTTCTACGGCCGCGGGATGTCCGAGGTCCTCCTCGGTATCGCCCTCCGCGGCGTGCCGCGCGATAGCTATAAGCTCTGCACGAAGATCGGCCGCTACGATCTCCCGCACTTCGACTTCTCCGCCAAGCGCGTCGCGGAGAGCATCGACGTCTCCCTGCACCGCCTCGGCACCGACCACCTCGACATCGTCCTCTGCCACGACATCGAGTTCGTCCCGATGCAGCAGATCGTCGACGAGACGATCCCGGCCCTCCGTAAGGCGAAGCAGGCCGGCAAGGTGAAGGCCATCGGCTTCAGCGGCTACCCGCAGAAGATCTTCAAGTTCATCTGCGACCAGACCGAGGTCGACTGCGTGCTGAGCTATAACCAGCACACGCTCCAGAATACCCGCTTCTCCGACGAGACGGTGCCCTACCTGAAGGCGAAGGGCGTCGGCGTGATGAACGCCGGCCCGTTCAGCGCTCGCCTGCTCACCAACGCCCCGCTCCCGGCCTGGCTCAAGGAGCCGGAGGAAGTGAAGGCCGCCGCCCGCGCCGCTGCCGCCCATTGCGCCGCGAAGGGCAGCGACATCGCCAAGCTCGCCCTGCAGTTCTCGCTCCAGCATCCCGACATCACTACGACGGTCTCGGGCAGCGCCAATCCGACCAACATCCGCAATTGGGCCAAGTGGGCCGCGGAGCCGATCGATCAGCAGCTTCTCTCCGAGGTCCACGCGATCTTCGCCCCCGTCAAGAACCTCGGCCATCTCGAAGGCCTGAAGGAGAACAACTGAGCCGATGAAAGCCATCCGTCTCGACCAGCCGCAGCAGTTCACGCGCATCGATATCCCTGAGCCGCCTGCGCCCGCGGCCGGCGAAGCGGTCGTCCGCGTCCATCGTATCGGCATCTGCGGCACGGACTACGGAGGCTATCTCGGCAAGATGCCGTTCTACTCCTACCCGCGCATCCCGGGCCATGAGCTCGGCGTCGAGGTCCTCGCGGTCGGCCCGGGCGTGACCAACGTGAAGCCGGGCGACCGTTGTTCGGTCGAGCCCTACATCAATTGCCAGACCTGCTATAGCTGTCGCCGCGGTTTCACTAACTGCTGCGAGAACCACCAGACGCTTGGCGTGATGTGCGACGGCGGCATGGCGGAGAAGTTCCTGCTGCCGGCCCGTAAGCTGCACATCTCCACGAAACTTTCCTACGACCAGCTTGCGCTCGTCGAGACGCTCGCCATCGGTTGCCACGCCGTCGATCGCGCCGCGCCCAAGGCCGGTGAGACGGTCCTCGTCATCGGCGCCGGCCCCATCGGGCTCTCGGCCGTAGAATTCGTCAAGGTCTCTGGCGCGAAGTGCGTCGTGATGGACATGAACGCCGATCGCCTGAAGTTCTGCACGGACGTCATGAAGGTGGACGGCGTCATCCAGGCCAAGGGCGATGGCTCCGAAGTCGCTGCGCTCGCGGCCCTCACGAACGGCCAACTGGCTGACGTGGTCATCGACGCCACGGGCAGCAACAAATCGATGGTGGCTTGCTTCGCTTACGCGGCCTTCGCTGCTCGCGTGGTCTACGTGGGCATCACGCAGCAGGACCTGACCTTCCCGCACGCGCCGCACCTGCATCGTCGCGAGCTGACCATCATGGCCAGCCGCAACGCACTCTCGAAGGACTTCGCCCGCATCATCAAGCTGATCGAAGACGGCGTGATCGACACGAAGCCCTGGATCACGCACCACGCGAAGTTCGACGACCTGATCGCGACCTTCCCGACCTGGCTCAAGCCGGAGTCCGGCGTGATCAAGGCGATCGTCGACGTGGTCTGAAGTCATGCGCCTCGACGCCCACCAGCACTTCTGGTCGTACGACGCGGCGCAATACCCGTGGATCCCGCCGGGCTCACCGCTGTACCGTAACTGGCTGCCCGATGATCTGGCCGCCTTGCAGAAGCCGCTCGGCTTCGACGGCTCGATTGCTGTGCAGGCCCGTCAGCTCGTCGGCGAATCCGACTGGCTCCTCGGCCTCGCGGATAAACACACCAACGTGAAGGGCGTCGTCGGCTGGGTCGACCTTCGCTCTGACCGCGTCGAGGCCGACCTCGCTCGCCTGGCCGCGCACCCGAAATTCGTCGGCGTCCGTCATGTCGTCCAGGAAGAGCCCGACGTCGATTTCATGCTGGGGAAGGATTTCCAGCGCGGCATCTCGAAGCTTCGCGCGCACGGCCTGACCTACGATATCCTCATCTACCCGAAGCAGCTCGAGGCGGCCATCCGACTCGCCGAGAACTTCCCGCAGCAGGCCTTCGTCCTCGATCACATCGCCAAGCCCCACATCAAGGACGGCACGATCGAGCCTTGGAAGTCGCAACTCCGTCGTCTGGCCAAGCTGCCGAATGTCCACTGCAAGGTCTCGGGCATGCTGACCGAGGCCGACCATCAGAATTGGAAAACCGAGCAGTTCCGCCCCTATCTCGACTCCGTGTTCGAAGCCTTTGGACCATCCCGCCTGATGTACGGCTCTGATTGGCCGGTCTGCCTCTTTGCCGGTAGCTACGAGCAGGCCTTCCATCTCGTCGACGATTACGCCCGCGGCTTGACCGAGTCCGAGAAGGTGGGCCTCTTCGGTGGTAACTGCGCCCGCTTCTACTTCGCCGGTAAGCGTTAGCGGATAGCCGTGTTGGCGTCCTTCGTGACCTTGAAGATCCAGCCGTTGGCTTGCATGTCGATGTTCAGCCCGCGCTTGTCCCGGGAGATCTCGGCCGGTAGCGGTTCAGCGTTGCAGCGAAAAAGCTTCAGCTTCCCTTCGCCTACGTATTCGCCTTGCACCTTCGTACCCGACTTAGCCACCTCGATGGCTAGGTAGCAGTCGAAGACGCCGCCGGGGGTTTCGCCAATCAGTACCTCGACGGGTATCTTGGTCCCCTTGGTCACTTGAATCCAAGGGCCGGCCTTGAGGCGATGCAGGCCGCCGGGACGCCGGTCGACCTTATACTCCTGGGTGACCTTCTCGCCGAAGTCCTTGTAGTTGCCGCCACCGGCGAGGTAGGTCTCGTAGCCATCGTCGAGGGCGATCTTCCGGTTCCAGCGCACGAGGAGGAAGTCGTCGCCCGAGCCCACGAAGCGGAAGGGCAGGGAGCTCGGCACCTCGACGTAGCATCGGTAGTGGATGACCCAGCGAGAGGGTTTGACCTCCTTCTCAACTTCGAAGGCCTTGGGCGCGTCATTGGCCGAGCGCCCGGTGATGAACAACTGGCCCGAGATGAGCGTGTCGGGCGCTTTGTAGAACTTGCTCAGTTTGCCCGGGCTCCAGCCGGCTTCGAGGAAGTCACGTACGGCTCCACGATAGGGAGCTATCCCCGTCCTGCCGTCCACCATCGCGGTGGGTTGCCGACCGTTCGTCTGCTTGAGGTCGTAGAACGTGCCGATGAGCCCGCCGGTACCGACCCCCGTACTGCCCTTCATGCCGAAGAGAGAGACAAAATTACGGCCGCCACCAACACCGGTGCCCTTGCCTGCGCCGATGCCGCCGCCCGAACCCCCGCCGAAGCCCTTCGAGCTGCCCCCGCCGATGGCCCCGGCGGTGGCCAGCGGATTGGTCAGGCTCGGGAGGCTGCTCACGGCCATCGTCGCGTTGGCGTTCTTACTGGTGATACGTGAGCTAGTCTTGGTCAGCGACTTCACGTTTTTCGGCTGCAGCTTGGTCTTATACTCCTTGGCTTTTGGGCCGCCGCTACCGCCGCCCGCGCCAGTCGCGAACGTGTTGGGGTCCTTCTTCCCGGAGAGATCGGTGACGGTCGAGACGACCCAGACGACGGCGATGATCACCAGCAAGAGGTGGATGATGACCGAAAGCGCCAAGCCTTCCCCGCCGAGCCGTTGCCAGAGCGTACGGTTAG
>CANKZO010000185.1 GCA_947488485.1 Opitutia bacterium
GATTATCGGCCGTGGCCTGCTTCCAGGCCGCGATGTATTCCAAGGCCTCAGCGAGGTAAAAGTCCTCGAGGGTATCATACATCACCACCTTGAAGCCCGGACGCGACAGCTGGCGCAGGTCGCGCTCCGTCAGCTTCGCCGCATCGTTGATGAGCGAAGAGTCGAGCGTGGTATAATCCCACCAGTCGGGGGCGATGTGGCTGAGTTTGCGGGACATTGGACGTAAAGATGGCAGAGGATAGATGACGGATGACAGATGGATGATGCTGTTACAGGGATAGGGCCAGGGCTGGGGCTGGGGCTGGTTTAGGCTTTCGTGTCTTCGGCGGGCTTTTCGCGGAAGAGGAGGATGAATATCGGGGTCAGTGTTAGGGCCATTATGGCCGGTACGAGCCAGATTCCGGTCCAATTATGCCCGCCGTCTTTAGTAAAATATTCCCCTACGACACCGGAGAGCCAGGAGCCGACGAACATGCCCGCACCCAGGGTGAACACAGCGTGGAGGCCCTGTGCCGAGGCGCGGAGGCTGTCCCCGGCGACCTTGTCGACATACATGCGGCCCATCACGAAGATGAAGTCGTAGCACATGCCGTGCAGGAGGATGCCACCAATAAGCGCCCAAACATAGGTTGTCGCTGATGGGTCTTCGTTGAAGAAACTGAAAAGCGAAAAGCGTACCGCCCATGCTAGTATGCCGATGACCATGATTTTCTTGATGCCTAGTCGTGAGATTAGCCAAGCCATGGCCGCCAGAAAGGCCATTTCCGAAACCTGCCCAAGGGACATTTTTGATGCATCAGGTAACCAGTAGTTAAGCGTCGCGACAAGAAGTTCGTATCCGTTGAGGCTCCCGGCCGTCTGCGGAAGGATTGCGGCAGTAATCTTGCCGTCAGCAGCTTCCTTGAGGAAGGCGCTCGTCCAGGTGAAATAGAAACTCAAGGGTATGCAGATCAGGAAAGAGCACACCATGAACGTGGCGAAAGAACGGTCTTTAAAAAGTTTGAGGGCGTCGAGGCCGAGCAGTTTTTTGGCGGAGACTGGCCCTGCGTCTCCTTTGGGCGGAGTGTTCGGGAGCAAGAAGGAATAAAGACCTACGCAGAGTGCTACTTCGGCAGCCAAGCTGAATATGCCGGATTTATCTCCAATTTCCATATGGCCTATTGTGATATTGGCCGCGATCCAACCAACCGAGGCGGCGACCATGACGATGGGGAACCATTTCGCCGGATTAGGCGTATGCGTGAGGGTGATGGTGTTGATGAGCCCGTGGCCGGCCATGTAGGTCAACGTGTAGACGATGAGCGACGGGTAGAAGATGTTGAACGCAGTCTGCTGCGAAATCCACCAGAGGAGGCCGGCTCCGAGCAGGTGAAGCACGCCGAGCAGCCGTTGGGCAGGGACGAATCGGTCGGCGATGACGCCGATGATGAAGGGCGAGATGAGGGCGCCGATGGCGGTGGTGCCATAGGCGAGGCCGATCTGGGTGCCGGTAAAGTTCAGCTTCCCGAGATACACGGCCATGGTGTTATACCAACAGCTCCACACGAAGTAGTGGAGGAAGACCATCACGGCTAGGCGGAGATATAGGGTAGGGGTCATGGCGTTTGGAAAAGGGGTAGGGTTTGGGGTAGGGGTGGATTAATGAAGTGAGCGGAGCCATGCAATCAGATCGGCGAGCTCCTGTGGGGAAAAGGCCGCGTCGAGCCCCATGGGCATGAGACTGTCGGTCAAGGTGGTGTCGGAAAGGATCAGGGCATGCGCCAGGTTTTTCTCTTGGCCGGCGATATCGACAATCCGGAGGCCTTCGGCGGTATGGCTGCGGACGACTCCGAGGGCGGTCTGCCCGTCGCTGGTCTCGAAGAGGTGCGTCTCGTAATCGTGCGCGAGCGTGCTGCTGGGGAAGACGATGCTCTCGGCGAGGTCGCGTTCAGTGCGGATCGCGCCGATCTTGGAAAGGTCCGGGCCGATGGCGCGGCCAAGCTCCCCGATCTTATGGCAAGCGATGCAGGTGCCTTTGCCCGAAGCGAAGAGGGCTTGACCGCGCGTAGGCACGCCATGCGTGGCCGCTTCGGCGATGGCGCCGAGTTCCCGTTTCTTGAGGTCCATGCCGGCTTCGGCGGCGAGGCGGGCGGGCAGAATGATTTGTTCGAAGAGCTTAGGCGCGTGCTCGCTTAGGGCGGTGCGGTAAACGCTTTCCTGCTGGCTGATGAGCGCAGGATTCCTGGCGATGGCCTTCGTCAGGGTTTCAGCGGCTTCGGCCTCCTTCGGCGACGTACGTCGAAGCAGCTTGGTGAGTTCGCGCAATTCAATCGGGCCGACCTGCGAAAGCGTGGGCGCGAGCGTCAGGGTCTGCGTCGGCGTGAGGGTGCTGGAGCTAAGCATCGCCGCCGCCTGAATCCGGGCGGCCACGGAAGCGTCTTGCGTGAGTGTCGTGTGCAGGAGTGCGAAGGCCTGCGGAGTCATCGCCCGTGCTTGCATGGAGTCCAGGGCGCGGAGGCGAAGGGCCGTCGGGCGCCGGACATCATCAGCGATGGCTTGCAGGGTGGGGTCGAACTTGGCCGAGCGCTGGCGCTTGATGGCGTCCAGCAAGAGTGGACTGGGTCCGTCGGTCTGGGCGAGAAGGCGGGATAGTTCGACGGCCCATTCGGTCGCGGGCTTGGCGCTGCTCGCGGCGAGGGTAGCGAGTGCGAGGCGACGTATGGCCAACGATTCGTGACGAAGCATCGCCGTGGTCACTGCTTGGATCTCAGGGCGGGCGGACAGTGTCAAAGCGACCTCGCGGAGCGCGCGCTGTCGCGTTTCAGAGACGGTCTTTTCCTTGAGCCATGAAAGCAGCATGTCCGAGAGGCCGGCGTTGGCTTCCGGATTATCGGCGAGAACCTTCAAGGCTGCTGCGGCAAGGTCGGCGTCTGCGTGATCGAGCTGAGTGCGGGCATAGGCGCTCAGTTCCTCCAGTGCCTGCTGGTGGGCGGGCGGGTAGGAATTCAGGCGAGGGCGGTAAGACGCGAGCAGTCGACGCTGAGCGGTGGGGTTCTCGGCTGCACGCAGGAGTTCGATGCGATCGACGATGTGGAGGCGCTGGGCCGCGTAGATGAGCGCGTGTTCGGTCGGGGCGTCCAAGGTCTGCGTCATGAGGCCAAGGATTGCCGTGGTGATGCGGGCGTCCTGGTGACGGGTTTCCGAGATGCGTGCGAGTGTGCGCTGCCGGACTTGCGGGTCAGCGTTGGCGAGGCCAGCGATGAGTTCATTGGCCGACGTGCCGATCGGTCGATAGGTTTGCTGCCAGGAACTGGATACTTTCGCGGCCGGTAAGGTTGATCGAATACGAAGAATCGAGCCGAGCACGTCGGGCTTGGCCATCAGGCTCGCCGGGCAACCGAGGCGGAACCAGCCACCAGTATTCAGCACGATGAGCGAGCCGTCGGGCGCCTCGATGACATCGGTGAAATGCACATCAGGGTCGGTGAGTTTGAGGAACTCGTTCTCGACGGCACGATAGGTCGCGCCATGCGGTGCGAGTTCCATGCGGACGACCCGCTGGGTGTTGAAGTGGGTGACGAGGAACTGCAGCGGGGCGTCGGCACCGCGGTTTTCCGGGAAGGATTTCCAGAAGCAGGCTCCACTCACGGCCACGTGGCCGAAGTTATGCATCACGGGCATCGTCGGCAGGGTGCGCGGGAGTCCAGCGATGATGTGCGGCAGGTCGACACGCTCGTAGACGCCGCCGGAGAGCCAGTGGACGAGCGTGTCGCCGCGCGGCTGGCCATAGTAAAGGTTCTGGACGCCGATCACTTCGCCTTGCGGCGTGAAGTCGACCTCAACCGGATTATCGCCGGCGAGCAGGGCGTGCCATTGGACATCAGTGCCATCGGGCTTCACGCTCCAGATACCCGAGCTCTTGCCTTCGAAGACCACCTTGCCGTCTTTGCCAGCGGCTTTGTAGCCCTTACGGCCGTGGCACCAATAGAGGCGTCCGTTCGGGTGAAGGAAGGGGCCGTGGACGTCGGCGGCGTTACCGGTGTAGTCGAAACCGCTGACGATCATCTCACGCTTATCCGCCACGCCGTCGCCATCGGAGTCAGTCAGTTTCCAGATGCCCGGAGGGGAGGCGACATAGAGGCTACCGTTGAGCCACTGGGCGCCGGCAGGGAAAGTCATCTTGTCCGCGAAGACCGTGCTGCGGTCGAATGAGCCGTCGCTATCCGTATCTTCGAGCATTAGCACGCGGTTCGGGGGATTCGCTTCGAGCTGATCTTTCTTCCAATTCACGCCCACGGCATCGCCGACGAAGAGCCGGCCACGGTCGTCGAAACAGCCCGCGATGGGGTGCGTGACCAATGGCGCGGCGGCCGCGACGCTCAGGGTATAGCCGGCGGGAAGCTGCGAGACGGGCGGAGCGACCTTGGCGGACGAGGTGACGACGACCGGGCGCACCGAGGAAGCCGGGATGGTCTCTGGCAGCGGTGCGGCGGAAAGGGAGATGGCCAGCCAAGCGAGCGCGGCGTGCTTACGCATGGCGGCGGATGGCTTCGCGGTAGGCGAGGGGAGGGAGTTCCTGGTGTCGCTGGAACTGGCGGTGGAAATACGCCGCGGTCGGATAGCCGCACTGGTGCGCGATCTGCTTCACGGACTCATCGGTCTCGGCGAGCAGACGAGCGGCCCGGGCGATGCGCAGTTCGTTGAGATACTGGGGGACGGAACGGCCGGTGCACTTTTTGAACAGGCGGCTGAAGGCGCTTTCGCTAAGGCCAGCCAAGGCGGCGAGTTCGGGGACGTAG
>CANKZO010000186.1 GCA_947488485.1 Opitutia bacterium
GCTTCGTAATCGATGCCGGCGAGGCCGAAGCCGAAGTTCTTCATGAAGTCGGTCTGGTAGCCGGCGAAGTCGGCATGCGCGTCGAAGGTCTCCGTCGTGACCAGCGGCCAGGCGTCGAAGACGGCCTTCTGGACGTCCGCCGACATTTCCCAGTCATCGATGCGTACGCGGCCGTTCTCGTCGAAGTCGAGGGCGTTGCCGTTATACATCTGCTTTTCGAAGAGACGCTGAATCTGCTCGATGCAGCCTTCGTGCGTGCCCTTGGCCTTCATGATCTTGAACAGCAGCGAAACGTAGAGGGGGACGACCGGGATGGCGGAGCTGGCCTGCGTGACGACGGCCTTATTGACGGACACGAAGGCGCGGCCGCGGTGGAGCTTCATCAGGTCGTCGATCTTACGGCCGGCGCGCTCGAGGTCTTCCTTCGCCTTGCCGATGGTGCCGTCTTTGTAGATCGGCCAGGTCACCTGCGGTCCGATGTAAGAGTAAGCGACCGTCTGGCAGCCTTCCTTGAGGACGCCGGCGCCGTCGAGCGCGTTCATCCAGAGTTCCCAGTCTTCGCCGCCCATGACCTTGACCGTCTGCGCGATGTCGTCGGCGGAGGCGGTCTCAAGGGTGACGTCGTTCACGACTTTCTTGTCCGTATCCAGGTTCTTGGCGTGGAAGGGGGCGCCGGTGGGCTTGAGGACGGACTTATAGGTCACGCCATCCGGAGCGGTGCGACGAGGGGAAGCGAGGGAGTAGACGACGAGGTCGATCTTGCCGCCGGGCATCTTGGCCTTGATCGCCTCGATGACCTGAGCTTTGAGTTCGGCCGAGAAGGCGTCGCCGTTGATCGAGACGGCCTTGAGGCCGGCCTTCTTCGCTTCGGCGTGGAAGCCGGCGGTGTTATACCAGCCAGGCGAGCCGGGCTTATCGCCTTCGCCGTTGCGTTCGAAGAACACGCCGAGCGTGGCGGCGCCGGAGCCGAAGGCGGCGGAGATGCGGGAGGAGAGGCCGTAGCCCGTGGAGGCGCCGATCACCAGGACCGACTTGGGGCCGCCCTGGATGGGCTTACGGGACTTCACGTAGGCGATCTGCTCGCGGACCGCCGCGGCGCAGCCGTCGGGGTGGGAGGTGATGCAGATGAACCCGCGGACGCGAGGCTTCAGGACTTGCTGGGACATGTGCCTACCTTTGAAGGCGGGGAAACCGACTTCAATCCGTAATTGAGCCGTAGGCCTGCGGGTGGCCCGCCTTTTGCCTCGCTTGTCCCATCTTGTTGCCGACTCTCCCGCCCATGTTCAGTTCGAGACTCTCTTTCGCCGACACGACCAACGCCCTGAGTAAGGCCAAAGCGAAGCGTCTCGCCTCCGGGCAGCCGGTGCTCGACCTCTCGGATTCCAATCCGGCTAATGCAGGTTTCGCTTGGTCCGCCGCCGATCTCGGCCCGTTGCTTCGTCGCGACGGCATCCAGCGCCAGGATCCCAATCCGCTCGGCCTGGCCTCGGCCCGCACGGCGATCTCCGATTACTATTCTTCCCGCGGCGCCCGCGTGCCCGTCGACCAGCTCTTCCTGACGGCCAGCACGAGCGAAGCCTACTCCTGGGTCTTCAAACTGCTCTGTAATCCCGGCGACGAAGTCCTGGTGCCTGAGCCGGCGTATCCCTTGCTCGAGGTCATCGCCGCGCTCGAAGGCGTGACGCTGCGCCCTTATCAGCTTGTCCAACTCGCCGGCGAATGGGTCATCGATGCCGCCACGCTGAGCGTCAACCGCCAGACCCGCGCCATCCTCTGCATTAATCCGTCGAACCCGACCGGCGCGTTCGTCGGCCGTCGCGATCGCGACGTGCTCCGTGGCTTCGCGCTCAAGCATGGCCTCGCGATCGTGTGTGATGAGGTCTTCCTCGATTACCCGGCCGAAGGCGTCGCCTCGCCCGGCACCATGGCCGGCGAAGCCAACGTGATGACGTTCGTCCTCAGCGGACTCTCCAAGGTCGCTCTCGCGCCGCAGCTCAAGCTCGGCTGGATCGTCGTCGCCGGCCCGGCCGCCTCCACGCTCGAAGCCTGCCGCCGCCTCGAGCACATCGCCGACGCCTTCCTCTCGGTGAACACTCCGGCTCAGCTCGCCTTACCTGATCTCCTCCGCCGGGCCGAACCGCTCCGCGCCCTCGTCCGCACCCGCGTCGCCCAGGGGGAGGCCACCCTCCGCGCCTGGGTAGCCTCGACCGCCGTCGGCTGCACCGTGCTCCCGCGTCCGGCCGGCTGGACGGCTATCCTCACCTTGCCCCCGGGCGTCCACGAAGACCGCTTGCTGATGAATGCCCTGAGCGAAGGCGTCTGGGCTCACCCCGGATACTTCTATGGCATGCCGACGACGACCCCGAGCGTTGTTTTGAGCCTTTTGACCCCTCCGGACGCCCTTTCCGCCGGCCTGCAGGCCCTCGACCGGGCTTTGAAGCGGACTTAAGGGGTAATTACCTCTTGCCAACGGCCCCGGCACTCCTTTGCTCCGACTTTCCAAAAGGAGCCCGAACACTATGTCCCGTATCTGCAGCGTCACCGGCAAGCGCCCCGTCAAGGGCCGCCGAATCATTCACCGCGGTCAGTCCAAGAAGAGCGGCGGTATCGGCTTCCAGCTCGTGAAGCAGACCAAGCGCACGTTCAAGCCGAACGTCCAGCGCATCCGCGTCGTCCAGCCTAACGGCTCGGTGAAGCGCCAGTGGGTCTCGGTCAAGGCCCTCAAGGCCGGCCTCGTCACCAAGGCCTAACCCTCGGTCTCGCGACCCAGCAAAAACCCGCCGTGAACCGGCGGGTTTTTTGTGCCCGGATGAACTCGGGATGCCTTAGGCGAACTTCTGCCAGAGGACCGTGCCCCAGACCGACAGGGCGATGACGATGGTCAGGAAGACCGCCGCGCTCCCCATGTCCTTGGCCCGCTTGGCCAGCGGATGCCGTTCCATCGAGATATGGTCGGTGTTGGCCTCGATGGCCGAGTTGATGAGCTCGACGATGAGGATCAGCTGCAAGGTGGAGAAGAGCAGGGCGCGCTCCGGGAGGCTGACCGGGATGATCCAGGCGACGATCGACAGGGGTACGACCACGATGAGCTCCTGCTTGAAAGCCTCCTCGTGCGTGGCGGCGGCCTTGAGCCCATCCCAGGTATAGCGGAGGGCGTTGAATAGACGGCTGAGGCCCCCTTTGGACTTCATTGACTGGCCGTAAGGATCTTGGTTTGGCATCTGCGGGCACCTTACCCCCATGAAATCGCAGGGCAAAGGCATTTTTAGGCCCCAAAAATCGCTTGCCAGAGGGGGGTGCTACCCTAGGTTCAGTGGTTCCCTAATCGGGAAACCCACCATGCGCGACGATTACCTCCAAGATGCCCGTAAAGTCATCCCTGATGCGAACATTCTCATCAACGTGATCTCCAAGCGCGTGAAGCAGCTCCGCAGCACGGCCGACTACTCCGTCCAGCCCCCGAAGTATAACCACACCCTGGGCGACGTGTTCGAAAAGCTTTCCCCTGAAGACATCGCCCTGCGCGAAGTCATCGAAGGTCGCATCTCCTGGGAGTTCCGTCCTGAGGATCGTCTGCCTGCCTAAGGCAGTCCCCCGCCACAGCCGGCTTGCCGGCGAGTAGCCCTTTCGTCATCCGATGGCCGCCCGCCGAGAGCACGTTCTTCCTGAGGTCAATAACCCGAAGGCGGGACGCGACTATTTCATCGGCCCGACCTACGAGGCCGGGATCGTCCTGCGCGGCACCGAGGTGAAGTCCCTCCGCGCTGGCCGGGCGAACATCGCCGACGCCTTCATCAAGATCAGCCCGAAGGGCGTGATGCTCTACCACGCGCACATCGCGGAGTATGATTTCGGCAACCTCAACAACCACGCCTCCTACCGCACCCGCCAGCTGCTACTGAAGCAGGCTGAGGTCGAGAAGATCGCCGCGGAGATCCAGTCCGGCGGGCACGCGATCGTGCCGTTGAAGATCTACTTCAAGCACGGCCTCGCGAAGTGCCTCCTCGCTGTGGGCAAGGGCAAGAAGATGCACGACAAGCGTCAGGATATCAAGGAGCGCGAAGCCAAGCGCGAGATCTCTCGCGCGATGAGCCGACGGAAGTGAAGCCGCCGCTCCATCTCGTCCTGCTCCGCCCGGAGATCCCGCCGAACACCGGCAACGTGGGCCGTATGTGCGCCGTGACAGGCTGCGTGCTGCACCTCGTCCACCCTTTGGGCTTCAAGATCGATGACGCCAAGCTGCGTCGCGCCGGCATGGATTACTGGCACGAGCTCGACGTCCGGCATCACGACAACTGGGAAGCCTTCCTCGCCTCGCCCGGTCGTCCCGAACGACTCTGGCTTTTCACGACCAAGACCACGCGCGGCCTTTGGGACGCGCAGTTCCAAGAAGGTGACGGGCTTGTCTTCGGCAACGAAGGCTCCGGTACGCCCGACGAGATCCACGCGTGGTTCGGTCCGGACCGCGAAGTGAAGATCCCGCACTTCAACGATAAGACCCGCTCGCTCAACCTCTCGACCGCCTGCGGGATCGCGACGTATGAGGCTCTCCGCCAGATTAAGCGGGCTTGATGTCTTATCATTAAGTCGCCGGCTTGCGTTTCGTCCGACCTTAATAACTTCGTCAACATGACTAGGCTTGAAGTAGTCCGCTCCCGCATCGCGCCCGCCCGGGCCCGCTTGCTCGCGCACCCGCTGTATGCCCGGATGGCTTCGCTCGACGACGTGCGCGTGTTCATGCGTTCGCACGTCTTCGCGGTCTGGGATTTTATGTC
>CANKZO010000187.1 GCA_947488485.1 Opitutia bacterium
CGTTCTGCTCCAGCGCCCGCATGAGCTCGCCGACCACGTGGTCGAATTCAGCGAGGAAGTCGCCATGCGGACCGGCGCCGGATTTGCCCTGAAAATCCTTCCCCGCAAAAGAAGGCAGGTGCACGGCCTGCGTGGCGTGGTAAAGGAAGAATGGCTTGCGCGCCGGAGCGCGCGCCTGCTGGGCGATGAAAGCTCGGCTCTTCTCCAACAGCTGGAGGTCTAATTCCTGCATATCGAATCCCGGAGCGATGAATCCGCCGCGGCAGTCGTTGGCATAGGGATGCCGGGGCAGCGAATCCCGGCGGAGGGGAGCTGTCGGCGGCACGGGAATGCGGTCGCCGTCGATAAAAGCGTAGATCCAATCGGTCGTCGGACAGCAAGCGGTGCCGAAGAAGCGATCGAAACCGTGGTCGAGCGGTCCGCCTTCGATCCGCCGAGAGTAGTCGATGCGGCTCACGTCCTCGAGTCGCCCGCGATGAATCGGCAGCCCGGCCAGGTCGCGGAACGTCAGCCCGATATGCCACTTCCCTACGGCAGCGGTGGTGTAGCCCTTCTGTCGGAGCATGCCCGGTAACGTCAGTCGACCCGGCGCGATCAACGACGGACCACCAGCCCCTTGGAAGACCGTGCCGCCGTTCGGTACGCGGAAGGCCATCTGACCCGTCATCAGCGCGTAGCGGGAGGGCGTGCAGACCGTGGCCGGACTATGGGCATCGGTGAAGCGCATACCCGCGGCAGCGAGGCGATCGATGTTCGGCGTCGGCACCTTCGACTCCGGATTATAGCAGCGCACGTCGCCGTAGCCGAGATCGTCGGCGAGGATGAGGAGCACGTTGGGCTGGCCGCCCGCCGCAGCGCAGAGCGCGCCGGCCAACAAGCAAAGGGCGACCAAGGGGCGGACTGGGGCGGTCATGCGATGACACGATAGCCGACCACAGGTGGAAAGGGCAAGGGCCGTAGCAACCTCCACCCCGCTGCATTTGAGGTAGGGACAGCACCACGTGCTGTCCTAGCTGCATCTGGTAGGGTCGAGCATCCCTGCTCGACCGCGGCCGACCAAGGATGGTCGGCCCTACCCATAACGGTCGCGACACCGTCACGCCCCTACCCTGCCACCTGAAAAGGTGCCCCTGCTTCGCAGCAGTTCACCATGCCAGCAGTTCCCCCACGCGGCCTTCAGGCCGCGTTATAGTCGATGACGAGTGCTTTCTCGAGTATGTCGGGCAGCAGGGCGACAAACTTCTGATGCGCGGGCTCGTGAAGATACTGCTTCTCTAGCACTTCCTTCGAGGCGAACGTCAGCGTGAAGATATGGGTGAAGCCCTGGTCCAATCCTTCCGGGCTCACGTTCGTGCCCCATTCGAAGGCCTGGATCGCCGGCAGCTTGGACGGCAGTGCCTTAAAGGCCTCTACCACCCCACGCACCTTCTCCGCGGGTGCATCGGCCTTGAACTGGAAGATCACGATGTGACGGTAACTCATGGTCCCAAGCGAGCGGATCGAATCCCCGCCGTCAAGTTGTCTCGAGGTAGGGGCAGCGGCCCGCTCGACCGCACGGCTGACCGGGCTGGTCAGCCCTACCTCACCCCTTCAACTGCGCGAAACGGACGTGCAGGAGCGCGCGGCCTTTGGCGGCGAAGACGCAGGAGTCCCTATCCGGCGAGAATTGCACGCCATCGCACTTGGCGAGCTGGGCCCGCTGGATCGCATAAGCACGGTGCAGGAGCACCGAGCGGACATGCTGCAGGATATCCTCATCGGGCTTCGCGAGAAAACCCGACAGATTCTCGACCTCAATCACCAGACCGGGAAGACGCTTCGACATGCCCATAAACCAAAGACGGCGCGTCGGAGTCGTAAAGGAAGAAGAACTCAGAGTAGATGACTGAATGGATCACTGCGTTGAGGACTGCATGGAGGGCTGAATGGAATAAGACCCGCCACCTGCCACATGGGGAATGACCAATAGGGTCAGACCCCATTATGCGGGGTCGTCTTCGGATTCTACTTCGGCGGCCGCCTGACGTTCCCGCTTTGAGGAGAAGATCACATCGGACTGGCCATCCAAAGCGAGGTCGAGGACCTGCTTGCAGCGAAGAAGTTCGGCTTGGACAAAGATCCTACGATCGGGGGAATCCGGGACAACCCCTTCGGCGGAGACCCCCATCTGATAGCCATAGACGCCCCGCCAGCAGTAGTTCGAGGAGGGGTGGGCCTTGTTCATGTCGACGATTAACTGGTCGAGGGCTTGCTTGCTCGCCTCCCAGTAAGGGCAATCGGAACCCGAAGAAAGCGTGAAGGCTAGCGGCTTTCCCTCGCTGCTGAAGCTGAGTTTATAGAGTCGGCCGTTCGTGATGAACCCATAGCCACCGAGGCCGAATTCTTCATCGTAATCGAGCACGATATCCTGCGTGAAGAGTTCACGGATGAGCGCCAAGCATTCGTGTGGCAGGCGGGAGTCAGGGAAGTCCATGTCAGTCTTTGCGCGGGCGGGTGACGTAGAGGCCGAGGACCCCGAGGCCGATGGCCAACAGGCCGGCGCCGGAAAGATCCTCGCCGTTCTTGTTCAGACCCAGCACGAAAATGACCCCCGTGATGATCCAACCGTAGCAAAGAAACCGGGCGCACCCGGCGGGAATAGGAATCATAAGCGGGACGGTAATTTAACTTAGCCAACCCAGGATGGCGGGCAATATGGTTCTATAAGAATATTTACTTCAACGGCCGTCCGCCTACCTTCAACCCATGGATCCGCGCACCGGTAGTTTTGGCGAAAGCAAGCAGCCCCGACGGCCGGTCGGCGAGAAGCCCGGGGCCAAGACCGGCAAGCTCAAGTCCGTCACCTTATCCGTCGAGTGGGGCTACGAAATCCACAGCGTCACCATCGGACCGCGCTGCTGGAAGAAGATCCAGGAGGGCAAGGAATGGGGTACTGGCGGCGAGACTTACTACTACGAAGGCGAGCGCTTCAGTTGCTACTGGGATTTTAACGGCCGCGGCGAGCCTGGCTCACTCATCGTGAGCTACGGTAATGACGGCGGCGAGGGCTACTGCGGCAAATGGGCGAGCGTCGACATCACCGAGGAGTAAGCATAACCAACGGGGTCAGGCCGCATTAATGGGGTCTGACCCCGTTGCCAACTCCCGGGCACGGGCGGAGATCTTAGTCAGGAGACCCGAGCGGCAGGCACGGTTAATCAAGGTCGTATTGTAGAGGTTGCCATGGTAGATGGCGTTGAGGGTCACGACGAGTTGGCTGGCCGTGAAGCGGTCGATAAAGATGCCATCAAAGAATCCTGACCGAAGTTCATCAAGACGCAGGCAGTGCACCCAGGATTGCTCAAGCTTCAGGACGGACAAACGTCGGAGGTAGCGGTGAAAGTCTTCCTCCACCCCCAGAGCTGTTGCAGCTCGCCGGTCTGAGACGCCGCCGCAAAACGATCAGCGTAGCTAGCAATCAAGCTGAGCTGTTCAGGGCTGACTTCGACTTCCGGCCACTCGTTCGTCCATCTGGTCGGGCTGTCCTCCGTGATAACAAGCGCGGCCTCACGTTGCTTGTCTAATGCCTCCTCAAGGCGCGCGCTGATCGACTGAATGGCGGCTGTCCAGACGTCCACCGAGGCGTCGGCGGGCACCCCGAGTTTCAACGTGGCCACGATGGGATGCCCGTATCCCGGCAGGTAAGCCACTCCGACCTCGGGACATAACTCGGAAAGCCGATGCACGAAAATCGCCAGGTAGGCCGGGGAGATCTCACCGAAGGGGCAATCCCGCCCTAGGCGCAGGACCACCTCGCCGCTCGACAGCTCCAGCGCAGTGGTCGCAAAGCTAAGATCCGATAGCCGCAGCTTATGCGGTTCGGGACGGCGGGCTCGGTGCTCATTCGGGTAAAGCACAGTGAACGCTGCGATCGCGTTAGGCGGAAGGAAATCAAGTGGTTCGCTCATGCGACATCGTCACCGAAACCGCAATCAAGTCTAGCCAGCCGCGCGTCATACAAGTTAAAAGCAGCGAGCTATCCAAATCTCACGCTCACCTAGTTCACATAAAGACAAGGAGCCTGTAGGCTGACCTTGGTGTAAGCGGTGACGTCGCCGAGGAGATACTTCTGGCGGATGGCCTCGGGCGCGACTTTCCCGATGAACTCGATGCGTCCTTTGGCGTCTTCGGGGACGAGGTCGGTCCGGGTCGGATACTTGGTCGTCAGCGCCGGGACCCACTTCTCCGGCTCATAGACCTCACGGACGACCCCCTCGTAGACAGCGAAGACATACTTTATCTTGGAGGCACGACTAAGGCCGAGAACCCAAACCCCGCGGGTGATATCGTAAAGCTCGGCAGCAGGCATGCCGTGCCGGTAAAGTTGATTTACGCGGATCAGGATGACTGGGTCTGTGATCTTCACTGGCTTGGCGGCGTAGTAACCCTCGAGTTCGGACAATCGCTTGCGGCCAAAGCGAAGGCTGTCCTTGCCCACGACGCGGTTGGTCAGGTTCTCCAGGCCCAGCAACCCGATGGCCGCGGCCTCAATGTTATAGGCCTCCTGCTCCGACCTTAGCCCATGCGCCAGCATCTCGATACGCGGTTCAAGCCCCGCGGCGAAGATCTCCCGGATGCGCTGTACCTTCGGATGGTCGTCGTCCTCGAACAGATGGTCCAAGCATCGCTCGTCCTTGCCCTTCCCGATATAGAACACCTTCCCATCGCGCGGATCGACATAGAGGTATACGTAATACCCCAGCTTCTCGGCCATGCCGGGCTTCAGGG
>CANKZO010000188.1 GCA_947488485.1 Opitutia bacterium
CCGAGCGGGCCGAACGAAAGGAAGAGCAGGAGGGCCGTCAGCGACGTCCCGAGCCAGGCGAGCCGGCCGGATCCCGGGCTGCTCGCGTCCGTTCCGGTCATTCCGAGAGGACTTCGACGACTTCCCAGCCCTCGTCGCGCACGAGCGCTTCAGCCTTCTTCCACTTGATATCCTGAGTCTCCGGTCCTTTGCGGATGCGGACGACGGCGTTGCGGCCGATCTTCGGAGTCTGGCGGCGGAAAGGCTCCTGCTTCGGCGCGACGGCGGGCGTGGCCTGCGTCGCCGGGCCCGTGCCGGGTTCGGCGGGGCCGACGGCCTTGGCCTGGCCCTGCGCGCGGCGCATCAGGGATTCGAGCGCTTCCATCGAGGTCGCGGTGCGGAAGAGGCCGGAGCACGCGTCGGTGCGCAGCTGCTGCATCAGGCGTTCGAAGGCCTTGAAGGCCTCGGCTTTGTATTCGTTGAGCGGGTCCTTCTGCGCGTAGGTGCGCAGGCCGACGCCGCGGCGGAGGTCTTCCATCTCGGTGAGATGGTTCTGCCAGTTGCGGTCGATGGCGCGCAGGAGCACGCTGCGTTCGAGGTATTGGAGGATCTCCGGCGACTCGTGCTGTTCGCGGCCGGCCTGCAGGGCGCGGACGCGGTCGGTGGCGAGCAGGAGCACCTGCGACTTCGTGCGCGCGAGGATGTCCTCGAGGTCGAAGCGCATGTGGAACGTGGTCACATACCAGTAGACGAAGGCTTCCGCGGCGCGGCGGTCGGCGGCGCCGTCCCCTTCGGGGAAGACCATCGCGAGGCGTTCCTCGATCTCTTCCTCGACGATGTTCATGATCGTCGCGCGGCTGTCCTCGGCCTTGAGCGCGCGGTTACGCAGGCCGTAGACGATCTGACGCTGCTGGTTCAGCACGTCGTCGTACTGGAGCAGGCGCTTGCGCATGGAGTAGTTCTGGCCTTCGACGCGCTTCTGCGCGGTGCCGATGGAACGGTTGAGGAGCGGGTGCTCGAGCGGTTCGCCTTCCTTGAAGGACTTCTCGAGCAGCGAGGAGATGATGCCCGCGTTCGAGAACAGGCGCATCAGGTCGTCCTCGAGGGAGACCAGGAAGCGGGAACGGCCGGGGTCGCCCTGACGCGAGCAGCGGCCGCGCAGCTGGCGGTCGACGCGGCGGGATTCGTGGCGCTCGGTCGCGAGGACGTAGAGGCCGCCGAGTTCGCGGACGCCTTCGCCCAGCTTGATGTCGGTGCCGCGGCCGGCCATGTTGGTGGCGATGGTCACCGCGCCGTGCTGGCCGGCCATCGAGATGATGTCGGCTTCGGATTCGTGGTGCTTGGCGTTGAGGATCTTGTGCGGGACCTTGGCCATCGCGAGCATGCGGCCGAGGGTTTCGGAGGCTTCGACGGAGGCGGTGCCGACGAGCACGGGCTGGCCGCGCTTGTGGGCTTCGGCGATCTCCTTGATGGAGAACTGGTACTTCTCCTTGCGGGTCTTGAAGACGATGTCGTTGTCGTCGGCGCGGATGCACGGGCGGTGCGTCGGGATGGCGACGACCGTCAGGCGGTAGATGTCATGGAACTCGGAAGCTTCGGTCTCGGCGGTGCCGGTCATGCCCGCGAGCTTCTGGTACATGCGGAAGTAGTTCTGGATGGTGACCGTCGCGTAGGTCTTGTTCTCCTTCTCGAGCGCGACGCCTTCCTTGGCTTCGACGGCCTGGTGCAGGCCGTCGGACCAGCGGCGGCCTTCCATGATGCGGCCGGTGTTCTCGTCGACGATCTTCACCTTGCCCTCGTGCACGACGTATTGCTTGTCCTTCTCGTAGAGGGTGTAGGCCTTGAGGAGCTGGCCGATCGCGTGGATGTCCTCGGAGACCTGCGCGTAGGCGACTTCGGCCTCGGTGCGGAGTTCGGCGCGGCGCTCGGGCGTGAGCGCTTCGTCGTTGTCGAGTTCGACGTAGCGGCTCGGGAGGTCGGGGAGCACGAACGCGTCGGGCTCGCCGGGGCGGAGGGTGTCGCGGCCGAGCTGGGTGAGGTCGGACTCGTGCTGGCGTTCGCTGACGGAGAAGTAGAGGCGTTCCTTGAGGTGGAAGCGGCGGTCCTTCTCGATCTCGGAGGCGAGGACGCCTTCGTGCTTCTCGAGGAACTTGCGCCACTTGCCGTTCTCCATCAGGCGGAGGAAGACGCGATTGCGCGGCATGCCGTGGGCGGCGAGCCAGAGCTTGTCGAGGGCGTCGGCGGACGGCTCCTTGTCCTCGCCGAGCTTCTCGAGCTCGTCGCGGACTTCGTTCATCAGGCGGGTGACGAGGCGGATCTGCAGCTCGACGAGGCTGGAGACCGGCTGGCGGAGGCGGGGGAAGGCCGGCTCGCGTTCTTCGGCGACGGGGCCGGAGATGATCAGCGGGGTACGGGCTTCGTCGACGAGGATGGAGTCGATCTCATCGACGATGCAGAAGTAGTGGTCGCGCTGGACCTGTTCGTCCGGCGAGAGGGCCATGCCGTTGTCGCGCAGGTAGTCGAAACCGTATTCGGAGGCGGTGCCGTAGGTGATGTCGCAGCCGTAGGCGGCCTTGCGGTCCTCGCTGGACATCTGGTTCTGGATGCAACCGACCGTGAGGCCGAGCCAGCGGTACAGGTGGCCCATCCACTCGGAGTCGCGGCGGGCGAGGTAGTCGTTGACGGTGACGAGCTGGCAGTTCCGGCCGGTCAGCGCGTTGAGGTAGAGGGGCAGGGTGGCGACGAGGGTCTTGCCTTCGCCGGTCGCCATCTCGGCGATCTTGTTCTGGTGAAGGGCGATGCCGCCGATCAGCTGGACGTCGAAATGGACCATCTCCCAGGCCAGCTCATGGTCGCAGACGATGGCCTTGGTGCCGCAGAGGCGGCGGGCGGCGTTCTTGACGACGGCGAAGGCCTCGGGGAGGAGGTCATCGAGGGACTCGCCCTGGGCGTGACGGGCCTTGAACTCGGCCGTCTTGGCGCGGAGGGCGTCGTCGGACAGTTTCTGATACTCGATTTCGAGGGCGTTGATCCGCTTGACGAGGGGAGCGCACTTACGGAGGAACCTCCGGTGGTGGCTGCCGGCGAAGAGCTTGAGGATGCTGAGAAACATGGGTCCGGGAGCGAGAGGTAGCAAACTCCGACCCCACCCCCCGGGGCAAGCCTTGACTCGGGTTGTTCACATCGGGTTTTCGGCCTTGCGACCATCCTCCCGCCGTCAAGATGGGACGTACCCATGGCTGAAAACGTCCTTATCCTCGGCACCGGTTGCGCCGGCCTGACCGCCGCCATCTACGCCGCCCGCGCGGGCCTCGCTCCCCTCGTCCTCGAAGGCGGCCAGCCCGGCGGCCAGCTGACCACGACCTCGGAGGTCGAGAACTTCCCTGGCTTCGTCCACGGCGTCGACGGTAACGAACTCATCACGAACATGAAGGGCCAGGCCGAACGCTTCGGCGCCAAGTTCGCCTGGGATCGCATCGACTCGGTCGACTTCTCCGGACCGATCAAGAAGCTCAAGGGCGGCGAGGCCACCTATGAGGCCAAGGCCGTCATCATCGCCACCGGCGCCTCGCCCCGCCACCTGGGCATCCCCGGCGAGATGCACTATTACGGCGGCAACGGCGTGACCACCTGCGCGACCTGCGACGGCGCCTTCTACCGCAACGTCCCGGTCGCCGTCGTCGGCGGCGGCGACTCCGCCTGCGAAGAAGCCCTCTTCCTCACCCGCTTCGCCTCCAAGGTCTACCTCGTGCACCGTCGCGATTCCTTCCGCGCCTCCGACATCATGGTCCAGCGCGTCAAGGCCCACGAGAAGATCGAGCTCGTCCTGAACGTCACCCCGAAGGAGATCCTCGGCGACGCCAAGGTCCACACCCTCCGCGTCGTCGAGAAGTCCGGCGCCGATCGCGACCTCGCCGTGAAGTGCGTCTTCGTGGCCATCGGTCACGTGCCCAATTCGCAGGCCTTCACGCCGGCCCTCGCGGTCGACGAAGGCGGTTACTTCATCGCCGGCCCCAACACCGTCAGCACCAACATCCCCGGCGTCTTCGTCGCCGGCGATTGCTCCGACCACGTCTATCGCCAGGCCATCACCGCCGCCGGCATGGGTTGCCGCGCCGCCATCGAAGCCGAACGCTGGTTGGCGGGGCACTGAGCCTTGCGACGGAGTCGCAAGGAGGGGACACGTGGGCAAGGTGACACGTGGGCAAGGGGGTTGATTCAAAGGGAAACCGGAAACCGGAGAGACAGAATTCAAAGGGGGCAGCATAGGGAAACCGGAATGTTAGCTTGGGATATATAACCCCAGCCAATCATCCGGTCTCCGGTCTCCCTTTGATTTTATTGTCTCTGTCTTTGGGTAGGGACGGCTCTCCGAGCCGTCCGTTCGCCTTTCAAGATGCGGATCTCCTTCGGTTCAACGGCGGGCTCGGAGAGCCCGCCCTACCTGCTGCCACATGAAACGAATCCTGTCTTGAGGTAGGGTTGAGCGGCCCGCTCAACCACGGCTGACCGGGCCGGTCAGCCCTACCAAAGCAGCAGGGGCGCCTACGCGCCCCTGTTCATTCGCCTGGCCCTAACCCTAGCCCAAGCCCTGTCCCCTCGAAGTAATCGCTCCGCGATTACTTCGTCAGAATCTCCATCGCCGACTTCTTCTGCGGGATGAAGGGCAGCACGTGCTCGGTGTAGGGCACGATGACGTCGAGGAGGTAAGGTCCGTCGTGATCAAGCATCTCGCGCATGGCGGCGCGGAGGTCTTC
>CANKZO010000189.1 GCA_947488485.1 Opitutia bacterium
GCCGAAGGGGCCGACGTCGGGCTCGGGGCGGCGTTGGAAGCCGGCGCGCTGGGTTGACTCTGGAGCCGTTGGATTTCGCCGAGGATCAGGGTGAAGCCTTGCTGACGGAGGCTGTTCATCTCGTTCAGCATGCCTTCGCGTTCGTTCTCCGGGGCTTTGGCCCAGGCGGCTTCGATCTGGTGGCGGCGGTCGAGCAGGGCGCGGTATTCCGGACGCCGGACCACATCATTATAGGCCTGGGCGGCCTTGGGGTCGGATTCGAGCAGGGTCTGACGGACCCGACGGCCTTCTTCCTTCAAGTCGTTGAAGCGTTCCTCCATCTGGGCGCGTTGGGGGGAAATCTTGTCCGGCGCATCGGGGGTCGATCGCGGGGCCGCGACGGTCTGGACTGGCTTGGCGGTGCGAACGGTCTCGACCGGGCTGGCCGACTTAAGGCGTTCGATCGGGGACTTCGCGGCGGGAGCCGGGGCGAGGAAGCGCCAGGCTCCTAGGCCGATGACGGCGAGGAGGCAGAGGGCGAGCAAGGTCTTACGCATGGGGGTCGTGAGGTTTGTCAGGCAGGTGCCGGCGGAGTTCCCGGATTTCCGCATGCAGGTCGCGGATCTCCTTACGCAGCTCCTCGTGGTCGCGGCTCTCCTTGGGGAGGATGAGTTTCGAGGTGACGATGGCCGACATCGAGCCGAACAGGGCGATGCCGACGAGCATGAGCACCGAGGCGATCAGCCGGCCTTCGCCCGTGACCGGGAAGGTGTCGCCGTAGCCGACCGTCGTGACCGTCGTGAGCGCCCACCAGAGCGCGTCGCCCCCGTTCTTGATGGTCGCATTGGGCGCGGAACGTTCGACCTCGACGATGAGCATCGTGCTGAAGAGCACCATGACCAAGGCGACGCCGGGCAGCGCGAGCAGTTTTTCATTGAGCGACGTGCCGCTGGTCAGCGTGCTGAGCTTCTTGAGGATCCGGATCAGGCGGATGAACCGGTAGATGCGGATCGCCTGCAGGGAGCGGAAGGCCGGTTCGAAGGGGATGCTCGCGAGGACGTCGATCCAGGCCCAGCGCCAGTAGTTCGCCGCGAACTTCTCCCGGCGCCAGCGGACGAAAACGTCGGCCAGAAAGACCACGCAGGACAGGGTGTCGACGGTGCGGAGGACCGAGAGCACCGCCGGGGGCACGTGCAGGAAGGTCTCGAGGATGACCAGCAGCAGCGAGACGATCGCCACGACCAGCACGAGCCAATCCCAGGGGTTGAGGCGTTGCCGCGGTTCGGATTCGGTGGTCACGTCGGTGCAGGTTTATTTCTTGGCCTCAGCCTTGCCGGCGGCGGGTTCGGGCTTGGTGAGTTCGCGCATCGGGTTGGCTGGCTTCTCGTCCTTGAAGAGCTGGAGCTTCGTCTTCACCGCCCGGCGCGGCCAGAAGTTGTTCTCCACGTCGGCGTCCATCAGTTCCTGTCGTGGATCGAAGGTGACCGACCGGAGCTCCTTGGGCGTCAGGTGGACTTTGGAAGTCTTCTCGGTATTGAAGCGCCAGATTTCCGCCGGCAGCTGCAGTTCCTCGTGCGAGCCGTCCGTGTATTCGAGCCGGAGGGTCACCGGCGTGATGAGTCCGCCCAGGTTCGAGAGCTCGAACACATAGAGGTTCTGTTTGGTCCGGAGCAGGGATGGGTCGATGCGGGACTCCTGTAGCTCTTTCAGCAAGGCCTCGTATTTCTTGCGATCGCTGGGCAGCACCGTCGCCTCGTCGAAGCCATCGTAGAAATCCTTCAGTTCGGGGAAGCGATCGACTCGCTTCGGCAGGGCGGCGTTGCGCTCCTTGCTCGAAGTCTTCGGGAGCGCCTCTCGTTCCGCCTTAGCCTTAGGCTTCTCGACGGACGGATCGCGCGTGTCCAGCTGGAGCCAGCGGACTTCGTCGACGGAGACGTCGACATGGTCGACGCCGTAGAACCAGCCGCGCCAGAACCAGTCGAGGTCGACGCCGCTGGCGTCCTCCATCGTGCGGAAGAAGTCGGCCGGGGTGGGGCGCTTGAACATCCAGCGGCGGGCGTAGGTCTTGAAGGCGTGGTCGAAGGCTTCCCGGCCGAGGATGTTCTCGCGGAGGATGGTGAGGGCGGCGGTCGGCTGGCCGTAGGCGTTGGGTCCGAGGTCGATGATGGACTCCGAGTTCGTCATCGCGGAGACGCGGTCCTTGCCGCGCATGTAGTCGATCAGGCCGCGGCTGTCGCGCCGAGGCTTCCATTGGTCCTCCCACTCGGCTTCGGCGAGGGATTCGAGGAAGGAGTTCAGGCCCTCGTCCATCCAGGTCCACTGACGCTCGTCGCTGTTGACGATCATCGGGAAGTAATTGTGTCCGACCTCATGGATGATCACGCCGATGAGCGCGTGCTTGGTGCGTTCAGGGTAGGTGCCGTCCGTTTCCGGCCGCGGACCGTTGAAACAGATCATCGGATACTCCATGCCGCCGATGGCGCCGTTGACGGACCAGGCCACCGGGTAGGGGTAGTCGAAGGTGTACCGGGAGTAGACCTCGATCGCGTGGGCGACGGCGTGGGTGGAATACTTATCCCAGAGCGGCATGCCTTCCTTGGGGTAGAGGGACATCGCCATCACCGGCTGGCCGTCCACCTGGGTGCCCGCGACGGCCATGGCATCCCAGATGAACTTACGGGAAGAGGCGAAGGCGAAGTCGCGGACGTTGCCGGCCTCGAAGCGCCAGGTCTTCTTGCCTTTCGGGCGGCCCTTTTCGGCGGCTTTCGCTTCTTCGGGCGTGACCACGAAGACGGGGCGTTTGGTCTCCTCGCGGGCCTTGGCGAGACGCTCGCGCTGGACGGGCGAGAGTACTTCCTCGGGATTCTTGAGCAGGCCTGTGGCGGCGACGACGTGGTCATCGGGCACGGTGAGGGCGACCTTGTAGTCGCCGAACTCGAGGGTGAACTCGCCGGTGCCGAGGAACTGCTTGTTGATCCAGCCGGCGTAGTCGGTGTAAGCCGCCATGCGGGGGAACCACTGGGCGATGGTGTAGATATGGTTCCCGTCTTCCTTGAAGAACTCGAAGCCCGTGCGGGCCATGATGCGCTTCGCGTCATTGATAGGATAGGTCCAGGCGATCTTGAACACGAAGTCGTCGCCGGGCTTCAGCGGTTTGGGCAGATCGAGTCGCAGCATGGTCTTCACGACCGCGTGCGGGAGGCCGCGCCCTTGGGCGTCGGTGAGTCGGGTGATCTTCAGTTCGCCGTCGTATTTCTGATAGGCGAGCAGCCGGTCGAGGGCGGAGTAGCTGAACTTCTTGAGGTCGATGCCGCGTTTCTGATTGGGAGCCGCGCGGGAGTCGGCGCCTTGGGCGAAGTAGTTCTGATCCAGCTGGACCCAGAGGTACTCCAGGGCGTCGGGGGACGCATTATGGTAAGTCACCGTCGCCTCGGCCGTGAGCGTTTTCTTTTCATCGTCGAGTTCGGCCCGGATGTCGTAATCCGCCCGGTTCTGCCAATAGCCCGCGCCCGGCGCTCCGGTCGCCAGCCGCTGGGGGGAGGGGGAGGGTAGGGTCGTTTCCAGCTGTTGGAACTTACCCACGGGCGCGCCTGATTCCGCCGCGAACGAGGTCAGGGCGAGGAGCAGGGGTAGCAGTCTTCTCATAAGGGTGATTAAGACGAAAGGACTCGTGCAGGGAAACTTTTTCAACGAAATGGGGTATTCAAAGTGCCTAATGAAATTCCTGCTCTTTCTTCTGATTCCGATGCTGGCCGCCGCCCCGGTCCCGCCAGCGGAGACGCTCCAGCCCTTCGGCGCTGATTTCCCGAACCTGGATTCCTTCGCCGTGGGGGGATGGTGGGAGAAGAAAGCGCCGGCCAAGGGCAAGAAGGGCGGGGGCGCTGCGCCGCCCACGATGCTGGTCGCTCGCGATCAGGTCATCGCCTTCGCGCTCTATACCCAGCAGGCCGGCGTCCTGAAACTGACGGCTCAGCTCTACCCGCTTTATCCGGAAGAGGCGAAGGTCGCCCGGCTCGAGGTGAAGCGCGGCGACGCGTGGGTCGAGGTCGCCCAGGCGCCGGTGCAGTTCCCGGGCTGGAGCGCCCACTTTCGCCTCGAAGGCTGGGACGGCTCCAAGGATGTCGCCTACCGCGTACGTCATGGCGAGGCGGCGAAGTTCGACGGACTCGTCCGGCGCGATCCGATCGATAAGGCATCGATCGTCGTCGCCAACATGTCCTGCAATTCCAGCCGCACGACCGGCGCCCGGCCGGAGATCCTGGATAATCTTGTCCGCCAGAATCCCGACCTCTTATTCTTCGCTGGTGACCAGACCTATCGTCACACCGAGCACACCGCCGGCTGGATCGAGTTCGGCCTGCAGTTCCGCGACGTGATGAAGGACCGTCCGACGATCTGCATCCCGGACGACCATGATGTCGGCCACCCCAACCTCTGGGGTGAGGGCGGCAAACTATCCACCGTCGCCGGCATGGCTGACGGCGGCTATTTCTACCCAGTCTCCTATGTGAACATGGTGCAGCGGCAGCAGTCGTGGCATCTGCCCGATGCCTTCGATCCGAGTCCGGTCCAGCGTGGTATCAGCGTCTACTACACCCGCCTCAAGGTCGGCGGCATGGATTTCGCCATCCTCGAGGACCGCAAGTTCAAGTCCGCCCCCCTGGGAAAGATTCCGCCGCAAGGCCCGCGCCCTGATCACGTCACCGACGAGAAATACGATCCGAAGAGCATCAATTT
>CANKZO010000190.1 GCA_947488485.1 Opitutia bacterium
AAGCCTGACCTTTTCGCAATGACCGCCCCTCGCACCATCGGCATCGGCATCCTCGGCTTCGGCACCGTCGGCCAAGGCGTCTGGAAGCACCTGCATGAGAAGCAGGCCGACCTCGAATCGCGCCTCGGCGTGAAGCTCGACCTCCGCAAGGCCTCCGTCCGCGACCTGAAGAAGAAGCGCGCCGTCAAGATTTCCGCCTCGAAGCTGACCACCAACGTCAACGAGATCATCGACGACCCGAAGGTCCATGTGGTCTGCGAACTCATCGGCGGTACCACCAAGGCCCGCGAACTCACCCTGCGCGCCCTGCGCCTCGGCAAGGTCGTCGTCTCCGCCAACAAGGCGCTGCTCTGCGAGCATGGTCCGGAGATCTTCCAGGCGGTCCGCCAGCATGGCGGCCAGTTCCTCTTCGAAGCTAGCGTCGCCGGCGGCATCCCGATCATCAAGGCCATCCGCGAAGGTCTCGTCGCCAACCGTTTCGAGCTGATCGTCGGCATCCTCAACGGCACCTGTAACCACATCCTCACCCGCATGGGCGAGGACGGCCTCTCGTTCGCCGACGCCCTCAAGGAAGCCCAGGAACTCGGTTACGCCGAAGCCGACCCGACGCTCGACGTCGACGGCATCGACGCTTTCCACAAGGCCTCGATCCTCGCCTGGCTCGCGCACGGCAAGTGGGCGCCCTCCTCGCGCACGCTCGTCGAAGGCATCCGCAAGATCGGCCCGGCCGACATCGACTTCGCCCGCCGCTTCGGCTTCGCGCTCAAGCACCTCGCCGTCATCCGCCGCGACTTCAAGGCCAACTGGATGACCGTCGGCGTCTACCCTTCCCTCGTCCCGAACCGCGACATCCTCGCGCGCGTCTCCGGCGTCAACAACGGCATCACCCTCCGCGGTGACGTCGTCGGCGCCACCACGCTCACCGGCCGCGGCGCCGGCGGCGACGCCACCGCTTCCGCCGTCATCGGCGACATCGTCGACGCCATCGCCGCCCTCACTGGCGCGATCCCGCAGGCGCTCTCGCCCGAAGCCCTCGCCGCCCGCGAGAAGGCCGGCCGCGCCCTGCGC
Organism: Opitutia bacterium; assembly: GCA_947488485.1. The sequence continues at coordinate 1,069 of CANKZO010000190.1, forward strand.
ATGGCCTCGATCGACGAGATCGTCTCGCCCTTCTACCTGCGTCTCTCGCTGCTCGACAAGGCCGGCGTCTCCGAAGGCATCTACCGCATCTTCTCGAAGCACAAGGTCTCCATCGCCCGCGTCATCCAGTATGAGCACCCGAACCAGGGTCGCGGCACGGTCACGCTCTCGACCTATCCGGTCAGCGAACGCAAGATGTCCGCGGTCTTGACAGAATTGCGCCGCCTCAAGACGGTGCTCGAGGAGCCGGTCGTGCTCCGCATCTTCTCTCCTGAATCCTGATCCTCCGGTGGCCCTCATCGTCCAGAAATACGGCGGCACTTCCGTCGGCAACGTCGACCGCATCCAGAATGTCGCGGCGAAGATCAAGGAACAGTGGTCGAAGGGTAACCGCATCGTCGTGGTCGTCTCCGCCCGCAGCGGCGTGACCAACGACCTCATCGCCCGCGCCAAGGCCCTCTCGAAGCTCCCCGACGAGCGCGAGATGGACGTCCTGATGGCTGTCGGCGAACAGGAGACCATCGCCCTCACGGTCATGGCGCTCCACGCCATCGGCGTCCCCGCCGTCTCCCGCACGGGCGCCCAGGCCGGCATCTTCACGGACGACATCCACACCCGCGCCCGCATCACCCGCATCACCGGCGGCGACCTCCTCGCGCGCCTCGACGAAGGCAAGGTCGTCGTGGTCGCCGGTTTCCAGGGCTGCACGGACCAGGGCGAAGTCACCACCCTCGGCCGCGGCGGCTCGGACCTCACCGCCATCGCGGTCGCCGCCTCCATCAAGGCCGACCTCTGCCAGATCTACACCGACGTCGACGGCGTCTACACCGCCGACCCCCGCATCGTGCTCAACGCGAGCAAGCTGCCGGAGATCTCCTACGAGGAGATGCTCGAGCTCGCCTCCAGCGGCTCCAAGGTCATGCAGTCCCGCTCGGTGGAGTTCGCCCAGAAATACAACGTGCCCTTCGAGGTCCGTTCCTCCTTTAACGACCAACCCGGTACCATCGTGAAAGCCATCGACAAGACCCTTGAAGACGCGGCCATCGCCGGCGTCGCCCTCGACCGCCTGCAGACCCGCGTCACGGTGAACGACCTGCCGGACAGCCCGCAGGCGCTCTCCGCCCTCTTCGACGACCTCGGCGAAGCCGGTCTCAGCGTCGACATGATCATCAAGAACCTGGGCAAGGACGGCAAAGCCAACCTGACCTTCTCGGTGACCACCGCCGAATTCTCCCGCGTCGAGGCCGTCGTCGGCCAGACCCTCAAGAAGCTCGGCTCGGGCTCCGTCCGTTCCGCCGGCGAGATCTCCAAGCTCTCCATCGTGGGCGTCGGCATGATCTCCCACCCCGGCGTCGCCGGCACCCTCTTCAAGGCCCTCGCCTCCGTCGGCATCAACAGCGAGCTCATCACGACCTCCGAGATCAAGATCTCCGTCGCGCTGGACCCCGCCAAGGCTGACGCCGCCGTCCGCGCCGTGCACACGGCCTTCGGTCTCGACAAGGCCTGAGCCGGCACTCGCCTCTTGCCCGCCGGCCCGCCCCGACCATATTCGGGACGATGCTGCGGTTCACCCTGGCCACCCTTCTCGCCCTCGGCGTCCTGTCGCCGGGTCGGTCGGTGTCACAGGAACTTCCCCCGAACCTCATCACGGCCGCCGCACCGGTCGGCGCCGGCGAACGCCCCGACGGACGCGCCCTCCTGGGACTCGCCGACCAAGCCTTGGCCGCCGGGCTTTCTTCGACCGCCGCGGGCTTCTACGCGCAGCTGCTCGCCGACCCCCGGCTGGATGAGAAATCCCGCGAACTCGCCGGACTCGGCCTGACCGCGGCCACCCTCGAACGCGCCCGCGTGCCGGAGACGAAGGCGGCGCTGAAGTTCCTCCCGAAGTCCGCCCGCAAGACCTTGCGCGAAGGCCTCCTCGCCGTGCTCGAGAACGACCTCGAAGGCGCCGGCAAGCTTTCGGCCGAACTCGACCTCGCGGGCCTGCCGACCCACGAAGCAGCCTGGGGCCATGCCTTGCGCTGGATGATCGCCGCGGCCCAAGGCGACAACCTGAACGTCACGCTCGGCCAGGAAGCCATCAGTCGCACCGCCGTCTCCGAGGAGCAACGTCAGCGCATCGAACTCCTGGGCTACCGCGCCACGATCCTCGCCGGCAAAGTCGAGGACCGCACCCTCGGCGCCCTGCGCGAACTCGCCGACGAAGCCCGTGGCACGCCGCTCGCCTACGCCTACGCGCGCAATCTCGCCCTCGCGCTCGCGCAGCGCAAGGACGCCAAAGGCGCGGCCCAAGCCCTCGCCGCCGCCGGCAAGCTGGCGCCGGCCCGCCAGGCCGAAGCCGACCTGCTCGCCGGACTGATCCTCGGTGCGGACACCGCCGTCGGTCGCGAACGACTCAAGGAGGCCGCGCGTAATCCGGCCAATGTCTCCGTGCGACTCACCGCGTTGCGCGCCCTCGTCGCCGCGGCCGACCCCCGGACCGAAGCGGAAGCCGGCAAGGTCTTCGACCCGCGCGCCGTCGCCAACGAAGTGAACGACTTCCTGCTGCGGCAGAATCCCGGATCGCTCACCTACCACTGTCCGCGCGATCCGCAGGTGCTTGACTCCATCCACCTGGCGCGTGCCCAGCTCATGCTGTTCGCCGGCAGCCGCGAAAAGGCGCGTCTCGCCGCCGAAGACCTCCTGAAGGACGTTCCCGCCAGTCCCCTCGCCCGCGAGGCGACGCGTACCCTGGCCATCGCGGCCTGGGGCGATGGTTCCTTCCGTCTGGCCGCCACCCACCTGTCGACGCTCGCCGATGCCAGCGTCGAGCCTGAGCGGGCCGGCCTCCGCATCGCCGCCGCGGACTGCCTCTTCCTCGCCAAGGATTTCACGCTCGCCGAAAAAGCCTACGCCGGCTTGCAGCAGGAAGCCGCGGATATCCGGCTGGCAGAGGAGGCCTTCCATCAACGCGTGCTCTGCCTGCTCGAGACCAGTGACGACGCCGCGGCTTGGGAACGCGTGGCGGCCGTGATCGAAGAGACCGCCCGCACGCGTCGCACGCGCACCGGCGAGCCGCTCTGGTCCGCCAGTTGGAGCCTCGTCGAAGACGCCCGCAAATCGGGGCACGCCGCCGATGCCGAAAAACTCCTGACCCGCCTGCGCCCGGTGATCGGCGACGCCCGGGCCGACTACGCCCTCCGCTTCACCTGGCAGTCCGCCTTGCTGGCCATCGCGCAGGGCCGCCCCGCGCAAGCCGGCCAGCTCGCTCAGGAGATCGACCGTCGGCTCGAGAACCTGCCGGCCGACCCTACGCTCGGCGAACTCCGCAAGGCCGTCCCGGAATTGCGCGGTCACGCCGCGCTGCTGAAGGCGCGCACCGCGCTGAATGCCGGCTCGGCGCAGGGCTTGGATGAGCTCGTGACGCTCCGCCGCCGGTTCGGCAAGGTCCCCGCCGCCGCCGCTTCCTATCTCGTCGAAGGCCGTCACCTCGCCTCCGTCGGCCGACATGCTGACGCGCAGGAACGCTTCGAAGCGCTCGCCAAGGATTTCGGCGGCGAACCTTCGCTGGCCGATTTCGCCTCGCTCGGCCTCTACGAAGCCTCGGAACAGGCCGCCCTGCAGGCTCCGACCGCCGGCGAAGGCAAACTGAAGGACGC
>CANKZO010000191.1 GCA_947488485.1 Opitutia bacterium
CGCGGCCCCGGCCGCCCCTGTGGCCGCCGCCCCCGCCCCCGTGGCGGCCCCGGCCCCTGTGGCCGCGGCGCCTGCCCCGGCCGCCCCCGCCGCCGCGGACCCCAGCATCAAGCTGGTCACCTCCCCGATGGTCGGCACCTACTACGCCACCCCTTCCCCTGAGAACCCGCCCTTCGTCACCGTTGGCTCCCCGATCAAGGCCGACTCCGTCGTCTGCATCATCGAAGCCATGAAGGTCATGAACGAGATCCAGTCGGAAATCGCCGGTACGGTGGTCGAGTGCCTGGTCGCCAACGGCACCTCGGTCGAATTCGGCCAGCCGCTCTTCCGCGTGAAGGTCAGCTGAGCACCGACTTCCGAGCATGAACAAGATCCTCATCGCCAATCGCGGCGAAATCGCCCTTCGCGTCATCCGCGCGTGCCGGGAGCTGGGCATCAAGACCGTCGCGGTCTATTCCCAGGCCGACGAGCAGTCGCTGCACGTGCAGCTCGCCGACGAGGCCGTCTGCATCGGGCCCGGACCGAGCAAGGATTCGTACCTGCGCGAGGATCGCATCATCTCGGCCGCCGAGATCACCAACGTCGACGCCATCCACCCTGGCTACGGCTTCCTCTCCGAGCGCGCCGGCTTCGCCGAGAAGTGCGCCGCCGCCAACATCAAGTTCATCGGCCCCAGCCCCGAAGTCATCCGGAAGATGGGTGACAAGGCCGTGGCCCGCCAGACGGCCGCCGCCGCCAAGGTGCCTTGCGTGCCCGGCACCGACGGCCCCGTCGACAATCAGCGCGAAGCCATCAAGGAAGCGCAGCGCATCGGCTTCCCCGTCATCGTCAAGGCCGTCGCCGGCGGCGGCGGCAAGGGCATGCGCATCGTCCACAACGCCGCGGCTTTCCCGAAGGAATTCGAAAGCGCCCGCGCCGAAGCCGAGAAGGCCTTCGGTGACGGCCGCGTCTACATCGAGAAGTATATCGAGCAGCCCCGCCACATCGAGTTCCAGCTCCTGGGCGACGAACACGGCAAGGTGATCCACCTCGGCGAACGCGACTGCTCCGTGCAGCGCCGCCACCAGAAGCTGATCGAAGAGTCCCCTTCCCCGTTCCTGACCCCGAAACTCCGCGAGGAGATGGGCAAGGTCTCCGTCAAGCTCGCCGAGACCATCGGCTACCAGAACGCCGGCACGATCGAGTTCCTCGTCGATAAGCACGGTAAGTACTACTTCATGGAGATGAACACGCGCATCCAGGTGGAGCACGGCGTCACCGAAGAAGTCACGGACATCGACCTCGTCCGCCGCCAGATCCTCATCGCCTGCGGCGAGAAGCTCGAACTCTCCCAGAAGGACATCAAGATGACCGGCCACGCCATCGAGTGCCGCATCAACGCCGAAGACCCGGCCCGCAACTTCGCCCCGAGCCCCGGCACCATCGGCCTCTACTACACGCCCGGCGGCCATGGTATCCGCGTCGACTCGCACTGCTACTCGGGTTACGTCATCCCGCCCCTCTACGACTCCATGGTGGCCAAGCTGATCTCGGTCGGCGCGACCCGCCAGAAGGCCCTGGACCGCATGCACCGCGCCCTCGGCGAGTACATCATCCGCGGCATCCACACCACGATCCCGGTCTGCCGCGCGATCATGAAGGACCCGGCCTTCCGCCAGGGCGGCGCGACGACGAAGTACCTCGAGGACTTCTTCGAACGCACCCCGAAGGAACTCTGGTCCGCCGCCTCGCTCACCTAAGCGGCCTCGCCGCCCACGATGAGCGCCCTGCAGCGCCCGACCCCCGCCGCCACCGCCCGCCTCAGAACGGGCGGTGATTGTTTACGCCATGCCAACCGGCTCTTCAAGTCGGCCGGCGTCGCGCACGGCCAAGGCTTCGTGAACGCCGAAGAGGAATCCCTCACGCTCATGGGCCACGCCACGGGCCTCGCCTGGGAGCAGCTCCCCTCGTGCTTCGAACGCGCCCTGACGGCCAAGGAGAAGGCCGCGTTCCTCGCGCACCTCGAACGACGCGTCTTCGACCGCGTGCCTACCGGCTACCTCGTCGGCGAGGCCTGGCTCGGCGGCCTCCGCTTCCGCGTCGACGAACGCGTGATCATCCCGCGCTCGTATTTCGTCGAACTCATCCCGGAGGCCATCCCGCAGTGGCTGCCGCCGATCGCGCAGGTGACCGATGTCGCCGACGTCTGCACGGGCTCAGGCTGCCTCGCCATCCTGCTCGCGAAACGCTTCCCGAAGGCGCACGTCCACGCCACCGATCTCTCGGCGAAGGCCCTCGAGGTCGCCGCCCTGAACGTCGCCGACCACAAGCTGGCGAAGCGTATCACGCTGCACGAGACGGATACGATGACGGCGCTGACCAAGGGGCCGAAGTTCGACCTGATCCTCAGCAACCCGCCTTACGAACCCGAAGGCATCTACCGACGCCTCCCCGCCGAATTCAAGAAGGAGCCGAAAGGCTCGCTGGTCTCCGGCAAGGACGGGCTCGACGTGATCCGCAAACTGCTCACGCAGGCGCGCGAAGCCCTGAAGCCCCACGGCATCCTCGTCATCGAGGTCGGTGGCCTGCAGAAAGCGATGCATCAGGCCTGGCCGAAGCTGCCGATCATGTGGCTGCCCACGACCGACGGCTCCGATTGCGTCTGCCTGATCCACGCCACCGACCTCCGCCGCGAACTGCCGTCACCAGGCGCGCGGCGCGGGCGTTGATTCCAGACGGTCCTGCGCCGGGCGCGGGAGCTTCGGGAAGAAATCCAGGCCGGTGAGTTCCTCGACGCGCCGGATGCTGACCACGTAACGCGTGAGTTCGGCGTCGCGCCACTTCTCCTCGTGCGGGATGAGGTAAGCGATCGCGCGCACGCCGCCGATGGCTTCGTCGTAATCCGAGATGACCATCCAGAACGCCGTCGGCACCGGGACGCGGCCGACCTTCTTGGCGGCGGGCGACACGAAGACCGGACCGACCTGTACCCACACCGTGCCGTAGCGCTCGACGTAGCGCTTCATGATACGCTGCTCCAGGTCCTTCCAGAGGCCGGCGTTGAGCGCGTGCAGCTGCGGGACGATGTTGCTGAGGAGGAAAGTCTCCTTCTGGGCCTCTTCGCCGTAGCAGACGGAGATCGCGTAGTTCGGCGCGAGGTGCCCGCGGTCGTAGCCCGAGCGAACATACTCCGAAGTCGTCACGCGCGCCGCGGTGCGGGGGTCGGACTTGAAGGACGAGGGCCGCTCGAGATGCACGTCGCGATAAGAGAAGACGCGATAGGAAGACCAGCGCGGCGCCGGCAGGCCGTCGTCATAACCGACCGTGTAGCCGCGGTTCGGCAGGCGCTTGAGGCCGACGCGGTCCGCCGGCTCGCCATACGGCGCCGTGGCCGCCGAGTCCGGAGCCGACGCCAGGACGACGTCCCCGCGTACGGCCACGGTCTGGTCGGCTAAGCGATCCAGCGCGTCGACGACCTTGCGCGGGGTCGTGCCGTCCTCGCGGACGACGTCGACCGCGTCGAGCATGCGCTGTTCGATGGCGACCTTCTGCGGACGCTCCGACAGGAAATAGACGAGGGCCACCACGCCGGTCGCCACGAGGACGAGCAGGCAGACCCAACCGAGGAAACGGAGTAGGTTCCGGATCATGTCAGCGGGTCAGGAAGTAGCACTGCCAGGCCCAATGGACCGCGAGCAGGAGGAAGAACGTCACCCGGAGCCGACGCTCCTGGCCGGGCTCGACGAAGAAACGAAGCCGTAGCGTATCGCGCCGTAGCCAGAAAGACGCGGAGTAGGCCGTCCAGAGAGTCGCCGCCAAGACGACGAGGAAGAAGCCGGGGTGAAACAGAAAGGCCTGCCCGAAATCCAGGTGCACCAGATTACGCGCGCAGCGTGTGCCGCCGCAGCCGAGGCAAGGCAGGCCCGTCAGCCGGATGAAGACGCACTGCGGTAGCTGCAGGCCGGAAAGGAACCAACCCCATGCGAAGACCGCGCCGGAAACAAACGCCGCCGGCCAGACGAGCTCGTGATTGAGCTCGCCGGGATAGGCAGGTCGGCGGATCAGGCGCAGCACCGGTCAGCGGATGGCCAGCGCGCCGAGGCCGGCGAACAAACCGCTGCAAGAACAGCAACAGCAAGCGAAGGCGACGCAGAGGAAGATGACCGAGCCGAATACCATCCACGGATCAATACGCAGGGCCCCAGCCACGGCCCGGAAGTAGAGGACGATCCCCGTCACGGCGAGAACCGTCATGGCAAGCTTATGCGCGCCGGAGAGCGGAGACAGCAAGGCCGCCAGGCAGAGGACCGCTCCCAGCAGCGCATGGCCGAGCATGCTCGCCACCACGGTCCGTCCCAGTTCGGCGGTCTTGCATGACTTCTCCCCGCATAGGCCGAGCAAGCGCAGCCCCAGCCACTGGAGCAGCCCTAAGGCCAGATAGTAGAAGGGGATCAGGGCGACCCAGAACAAGGCCTGGGTCACCACTTCCCCGGGGCCCTTGGCCTGGGTCATGATCAGATAATCCGCGAGCTTGGCATACGGGACGCCCGTCTCTCCGGGCATCTTCGACGCCATCTGGGCCAATTCTGCGCCGGCCGTACGCATGGCCTCGGCGAGCGCTTCGGCATGCACGACTCCTCCGATGATCGAAAAAACCGAGGCGGCCAAAAGGACGATCCAGATGAGCTGGAGCGTCGGGAAAAACTCCAACCTGGCTCCTTGCAG
>CANKZO010000192.1 GCA_947488485.1 Opitutia bacterium
GTTCGGCTGGCGGAGGCCATAGCCGAGGCGGGTGGCGGTGCGGCCGTCGGCGGAGAGGCGTAGGACGCTCCCGTTGTGCTTGCCGATGGTCGTCCCTTCCTGTCCGCCCTTGGCGATCACGAACTCGCCTTTAGGTCCGAGGCGGAGCGTGCTGGGGAATTCGCGCATGTCGGCCGTCTGGGCGAACGCGTTGGAGAAGAGGTCATGGACGTCGGCCTCGCCGTCGCCGTCCGTATCGCGGAGGCGCCAGACACCGTTGCGGTCGAAGACGAAGATCTCGTCGTCGCGGAGGGCGCAGGTCATCGGCTCATGCAGGCCGGAGGCGAAGCGGCGCCAGGTGACGTCGGTCGCGCCGACCTTCAGGCCGCGGGCCAGCCAGACGTCGCCATCCAGCGTGACGATGACCGCGGTACCGTCCTTGCGGAATTGGATGTCGCCCGTGCGGACGGCGCGTTTCCAGGGATTGTCGACCGGCAGGGCGACATGATCGATGGCGTAGGTTTCCGCGCTTTCGGTCACGCTCACCTTGGTTTTCACCTCGGCTTGCCAGCGTCGGGCCGAAGGACCGGTCGGGATGGGCTGTGCGGCCACCGCCGGCGCGGCGTGCTCGTCGGAGAGCGTGACGCAGAGGGCGGCGGGTGCGGTGTTGGCCGGCACCTTCACCACGAAGAAATCTTCGTCGGAGGCGAGTTCAGCCGGGCCGGTGACGGTGACGCCGGTCTCGAGTTCCTGCGAAGGGCCTTGGCGGCGCGTGCCGACGATGAGCAGGAGGTCCTTGGCGTGGGCGGAGACGGCGAGGTGGCGTTCGATGACGACGTGGCCGTCGCGCTCGCTGGCTTTCCAGAGTTCGCGGATGGTGGCGTCGGCGACGCGATAGGTCAGGACGACGTCCGGGCCGACGAGTTCGACGGACTGAAAGCGACCGAAGGCTTCCGGCAACGGTCCACGGCCGACTTCCTGAGGTGACGGTGCCGGCGTGCGCGGATCGGTCAGGTCGACCTTCGTGCCGGTCTGCCAGCCGGGAATGATCGCATGGCCGAGCCAGAGTTTGCCCTCCGGTTGCGGGGCAGGGAACTGACCGCCGAGCGTCTTACGGCTCGGGTCATGGTAGGAGCCGGGCGCGAGGGCTTTGTCGCTGACGCCTTTGCCGCGCCAGACCGCAGAGACCCGGAGCAAGTCGGTGTCAAAGCAGGCCCAGGTATCGTGCGGCAGCTTGATGATCAGCCCTCGAGGGGTGAGGTTATCCTTACCGGCGCCTTCGCGACGGGCGTCGAGGATCGAGGAGAAGAACGGGAAATCGGTTTCGACCCAGGTACCCCAGGGCTGCGTGGCGTAGGTCTTCGTTTTGCGGCCTTCCCGAGTCGCGGGCTTCTTCGCCGGTTCCGCCGCAAGGCAGGTCAGCGCTCCGCAAAGGAGGGCAAGGACAAGACGATCTGGACGCATGGCGAGGAGGGTGAAGGGGCTATGGTGCGGGTCTGGCAATTACCTAGAAGGAATCTCCATCATCGATCCTCCATCGTCTATCCTTAATCTTTTATCAGAGCCCCTGCAGCCAGCGGAGGAAGCTGCCTTCTTCCGAGGCCAGGATCGAGAGCAGGTCGCTCCGTTCGTCGGTCCAATACATGATGCGGGCGGGGAATTCGACGGTCTCCTTGGTCACGTCCTTCAGGAGGGGCTGTTGCAGCAGGACTTGGTTGCGGGTCATGATGATCCAGTCCGAGCCATAGAACCCGGCATCCTCATACGCCGTGTCATTGTCATCGATCGTGATGGCCGGGAAGCCGATCTTGTCGGCGATGCGGTAGACCACCGGGTGCAGGTCGAGGTAGCGGTTGGAGACGTGGACGACGATGGCGCCGTCGGGCTTGAGGTGTCGCTGGTAATGGTCGAAGGCCTCGAGGGTCAGGAGGTGGACCGGGATGGCGTCGCTGCTGAAGGCGTCGAGCACGATGACGTCGTATTGCTGGTTTGCTTCGAGTTCCATCGAGAGGCGGGCGTCGCCCATCACGAGCTCCGTCTTGGCCTTGGAGTCTTTGAGGTAGGTGAAGGTGCTCGTCGCGAGATGGGCCACGTCATGGTTGATCTCGTAGAAACGGAAGGTATCGCCGGCGCGGCCCCAGGCGGCGAGCGTGCCGCAGCCGAGGCCGATCGCGCCGACACGGCGTCCGCCGCCTGGTTTGTGGGCGCGGAGGAGGCGGCCGATGCCGCTGGTCGAAGTGTAATAACTGCTCGGGTCGGTGCGCTTCTCGGCGTCGACGTATTGCAGGCCGTGGATGGTCGCGCCGTGCTGCAGGGTCAGGTGGTGCAGCCCTTCGTTGCCGGCGTCGTTGTCGTTGACCTTGAGCACGCCGTAGAAACCGCGCGTGGTCGAGAGCGAGCCGCGGAGCGAGGTCGTGGCGACGTCGGCGAGTCCGTAGCCCAAGGCGGCCAGGGCGACGAACGGAACAGCCCAGGCCCAGCGGGCCCGACCTTCGCGGAGGGGGAGGGTCGAATCCTGGCGGAGTACGACGAGCACGAGCGCGGCGGTGAGGAAGAGCGCGAGGTGCAGTTCGAAGTAATCGGGGAAGACGAACGGGGCGACCAAGGCCACGAAGAGCCCGCCCGCGGCGCCGCCCGCGGACAGTGACAGATAGAAGCCGGTCAGGCGGCTCGCGCCGGGACGCAGGCGGTAGACCTCGCCGTGGCAGACCATGCAGGCGACGAACAGCGTGCCGAGGTAGAGCGTGGCGAGCGGGGTGATGTCGGGGTGCGACTCTGCTTTATAGAGGTTCTGGACCACCAGCCCGAGCAGGACAGCGAGCAGGGGGATCCAGAAGGCGCGATGATACCAGCGTGGGCTGTCGAAACTGATGATGAAGGACAGCAGGTAGAGGCTCAGCGGCAGTACCCAGAGGAAGGGCACCACGGCGATGTCTTGGCAGAGCTTGTTGGTGATCGCGAGGAGGAGCATCACGCCGCAGGCGGGCAGGGCGAACCACAGCAGCTTGCGCCCCGCCGAGGCGGGCGCTTCCGCTTCCGCTTGCTTGGCCGTCTCGCCGTCCGCCGCGGCGGACTTCCAGACCTTGAGGCCGCACCACGCCGTGAGTCCGGCATAGATCGCCAGACCCCAGGACCAGCCGTCGGCCTGCGCTTGGCGGCTCAGCTGGGGTTCGAGGTAGAACGGGTAGATCAGCAGGGCGAGGAGCGAGCCGACGTTGGAAAGGGCGTAGAGGCGATACGGCGAGACGCCCGGATTGGCCTTGCTGAACCAAGCCTGCAGGAGCGGGCCGGTGGCGGAGAGGACCAGGTAAGGCAGGCCGAGGCAGCCGAGGAGTAGGAGCAGGATGTGGCCGGCGGCGTGTGACCCGTCGGTCGGCTTCCATGCGTCGCCCGGCGTGATCGGCAGCAGTGCCACGGCCAAGGCCAGCAGTACGAGGTGGGTGATGACCTGTCGGCGCGGCGTCAGCCGGCTGATGCTGAAGTGGGCGTAAGCGTAGCCACCCAGGAGAAGCAGCTGGAAGAAGAGCATGCAGGTCGTCCAGACGGCCGGTCCGCCGCCGAACCAAGGCAAAATGAAGCGCGCGATCAGCGGCTGGACGAGGAAGAGCAGGAAGGCTCCCCAGAAGATGGTCAGGCTGAAAGCGAACATGGCGGGGTGTGCCTTTGAAACCCCGCCGGGCGGCGAAGGTTGGGGCCAGGGAGACCTATCCCGACCGCCGGAGGCTGGCAATCCCGTTCAGGCCCGGGGCCGGAACTTCAGCACGAGCGAATCATACCCCAGCTTACGCTCGTAGGAGTGCTCGGTTTCAGTGCGTTCCTCGGCTGAGACGATCTCCATGCCGTCGAGAAGTTCGACGCACTTCTGGAGCAGCGTGCGCAGGAGCAGGCGGGCATGCGGGGCGCCGAGGCAGAGGTGTTCGCCGAAGCCGAACGAGATGTGCGGGTTCGGCTTGCGATCGATCTTGAAGACGTCGGCTTCGGGGAAGACCGACTCATCGCGGTTGGCCGAAGCCCAGCCGAGCGAGACGCGGCCGCCGGCGGGGACCTGTTCGCCGTGCACGGACGTGGCGACGGGGCAGACGCGGCCGATGTGCGTCAACGGCATGAAGAAACGGAAGAACTCTTCGCTCGCATGCACGATGCGCTTCGGGTCTTCGCGCAGGTAGGTCAGCGCTTCGGGGTTGGCGGCGAGATGTCCGAGCGCGCACGCGATGGTGTGGATCACCGTGTCGCGGCCGCCGGCGAAGGTCAGGTTGGCGAAGCCCATCATCTCTTCGCGCGTGAGCGGGCGGCCTTGGAAGCGGGCCTGCGTGAGCGCGCTGAAGAAGCAGCGGCCGGGCGCCTGGCTGACGGCGTCGAACTTACGCGTGAGGTAATCCTCGAGCTCCACGCCTTTCTTCAGGCCGCCGCGGACGCGGAAGACGTGGACGCCCCAGCTGATCCAGGTGTCGGCCTCACGTTCGTCGGTGTCGAGCAGGTAGGTGAGGGCGCGGGCTTGGATGGGCAGGGCGAAGCCGTGCACGATCTCGGTCGTCTCGCGGGCGAGGGCCGCACGCAGGAGCTCATCGATCAGCGCTTCGACCTTGGCGACCATCTCCGGAAGCTTCGGGCGCTGGAAGTAGGGCTCCGCGATGGCGCGGTATTCTCCGTGCACCGGCGGGTCGGTCTCGATGGGCAGCTGGCGCATCGAGCGGGCTTCCTC
>CANKZO010000193.1 GCA_947488485.1 Opitutia bacterium
GCGACCAGCCCTGCCATCACCATCAGTGAAGCCAACAATGCTAATCCATTTCTCTTACTCATCGATGAGGAATAAGCCCTAGCCTGTTTCCATTGATAATAATCCGCAAAACAGGAGATATCTCATGCATCGATTCCATGAAGACATCATTGCGCAAAATCCGCGTCAGCCGTCCCGCCGCCTATTCAGCCCTCCCTCTCCCGAAGAAACCTTCGATATCTTCGGCACCTGCAGGCAAGAAACGTGTGTTGGTGATCGAGGACCAGTCCGCGGTCTGCGACCTAGTCGCGGAGATGATCCATGCGCACCCGCGCTGTGACCTCGCTGGCAAGGGCTCCGACGGCGAAAGTGCGGTGGAGTTGGCGCTGCAGCTCCGGCCGGACATCCTGGTGCTCGACGTCATCATGCCCGGCGTCGGCGGCATCGAGGTCCTGCGCCGCCTCGGCGGCAGCCTCCCCGCGATGAAGGTGCTGATCTTCTCCGGCAAGCAGGAGCCTCACATCGTCCGCGCCCTCGTGCAGGCGGGCATCCACGGCTTCGTAAACAAGAACAGCCCGCTCTCCGAACTCCGCAAGGCGCTCGAGGCCATCGCCCTCGGCAACACTTGGTTCGACGAGCAATTTAGCCGCACGGTCCGCCAGGCCCTCGCCTCCCCCTCCCACCTTGGGGAAGGGGTGATTGACCAGCTGACCCCGCGCGAACGCGAGATCGCCGTACTCATCGCCCAGAGCCATAGCAGCAAGGAAGTCTCTGGCCGCCTGAATATCAGCATCAAGACCGCCGAGAACCATCGGGCCAACCTGATGCGCAAGCTGGGCGTAAGGGACGTGGCCGGTCTGGTCCGCTTCGTGGTCCGCCAGGGGCTGGTCGACCCGGCGGCGGAATAAGATTGTTACCAAAGGACGCCGTTTTGCGTTCGCCTGCGGCGGGGAGGAGGACAGAATCTTCCGTACTCCCCCATGAAGACAACTTCCCGGAAGGCGAAATCGGTCGTGGTCGTGGAAGACCAGACCGCCATCTGCGAACTGATCATCGAGATGCTCGAGGCCCGTGGCGCCTATCGCGTCCTGGGCTCGACGGCCGACGGCAACGAAGGCCTCGCGCTCGCGAAGCAGCTCAAGCCCGACATCCTGATTCTAGATATCCTCCTGCCGGGCATCAGCGGACTCGAAGTCCTCCGCCAGCTCCACGGCACCCAACCCGACCTGAAGGTCCTGGTCTTCTCCGCTAAGTCCGAGAAGCAGCTCGCCCGCGGGCTCCTCAAGGTCGGCGTCCGCGGCTATGTCCCGAAGAGCGCCCGCCTCTCCGAACTCCGCCAGGCGGTCGACGCCGTCGCCGCCGGCGATACGTGGTTCAGCGACTCCTTCCAGAAGGCGATGGCCGACGCCCTGACGGCCCCAGAAAGTGACGTCGACGCCAAGGGCACGACGCTCACCGAACGCGAAAAGGAAATCGCGATCCTGCTGGCCAAGAGTTTCTCCAGTAAGGAAGTGGCGGTGAAACTCGATATCAGCGCGAAGACCGTCGAGAACCACCGCACGAACCTGATGCGCAAACTCGGCGTCCATGATGTCGCCGGTGTGATCCGCTTCGTCGTCCGCCAAGGTTTCTACGACCCTTCGGACGGCTGAGCGGGTCAGTAATGATAACGGGCCTGGAGGACGAAGATGACGCCCTTCTCGACCCGATAGACCAGGCGATGCTCGAGCGTGATCCGTCGAGACCACCAACCCGATAGATCACCCTTTAATGGCTCGGGCTTACCGATGCCTTTGAAGGGCGTCTTGGCGATATCGGCGAGCAGGCGCTCGATCCTTTCATAGGTACGCGGCTCTTCCTGCTGCCAGTACGCCCGGTCCTCCAGCGCTCCCGCTGACCAGCGGACCTCAGCCACGGGGAGCCTTCTTGAATTTACCGGCCTTGAACTCGGTCAGGCCCTTGCGGAGGCGATCCGCGTTGCGAGGCGAGGAAAGCAGATGGAAGGTCTCGGCCATGGCGGCGTATTCGGCGGCGTCGACCAGCACGACAGACGCTGCGCCGTTGCGGGTGATGGCCACGGGTTCGCGATCGGCATTGGCCGCCTCCATGAGGCTGGCGAGCTGATTACGGGCGTCGGTGTAAGAGACGGTCTTCATGGGGTCAGTCTGCCGCCTGTACAGAATTCTGTCAAGTAGGTCATCCGTCATCGAATTGGGCAAAGTTGAACGCATGTCCCATCCTACCCTTTCGGCCCTGCAGAAAGAAATGAGGGCGAATCATCAGGCCTGGCTGATGTTCCCTCCCCCGGCTTGCGTCCAAGGCCGTTCCGCCTTCCAGTGGGGGCCTCTCTTCCATGACCACCTCCGCCCAGGCCTACGGTTCCGCCTCCCCTTCTTCGAAACTCGCCCCGCTGCAGATCGCCCGCCGTGAACCGGGTCCGACGGATGTGCAGATGGAGATCCTTTTCTGCGGTGTCTGCCACTCCGACGTCCATACGGCCCGCGGCGAATGGCCAGGCACGAACTACGCCTGCGTCCCGGGCCATGAGATCGTCGGCCGCGTGACGGCCGTCGGCGCCAAGGTGACGAAGCTCAAGGTGGGCGACATAGGCGCCACGGGTTGCATGGTCGACTCCTGCCGCACCTGCCCGAGCTGCCAGAAGGGCCTCGAGCAGTTCTGCCTCACGGGCGCGACCTTCACCTATAATAGCCCCGACAAGCACCTCGGCGGTCATACCTTGGGCGGCTACTCGTCCGGCATCGTCGTGGACGAGGCCTTCACCCTACGCGTCCCGCAGGGCATGGATCTCGCCGCCACCGCCCCGCTGCTCTGCGCCGGTATCACGACCTACTCCCCTCTCCGCCATTGGAAGGTCGGCCCGGGCCAGAAGGTCGGTATCGTCGGCCTCGGCGGCCTCGGCCACATGGGCGTCAAGATCGCCCGTGCCTTCGGTGCCCACGTCGTGCTCTTCACAACCTCCCCCTCCAAGGTCGCCGATGGCCTCCGACTCGGTGCCCATGAGGTCGTCGTCTCGACCGACGCCGCCGCGATGGCCAAGCACGCCTCCTCGCTCGACTTCATCCTGGACTGCGTCTCCGCCCAGCACGACCTCAACGCCTACCTCTCGCTCCTACGCCTTGACGGCACCCTCTGCCTCGTCGGCGTCCCAGAGCAGCCGCTCGCGGTCCACGCCTTCAGCGTGATTATGCCGCGCCGCAACTTCAGCGGCTCCTGTATCGGCGGCATCGCCGAAACTCAGGAGATGCTCGAGTTCTGCGCCAAGCACGGTATCGACTCCGACATCGAGCTCATCCCGATTCAGAAAATCAACGAAGCCTGGGACCGCATGATCAAGCAGGACGTGCGCTACCGCTTCGTCATCGACATGGCTTCGCTGAAGCAGGCCTGAGCGAATTACTTCGCTTCGCCCTTGGGTGCGGCCGATGCGGCATCCGCAGGAGTCCGAGCCAACATCTGGTAGAGCGGGTTGGATTCCGGAATGGAGAGCTCCTGGCGGATATTACCGAAGAATTCCTGGAGCAGATTGGTCTTGGCGAGTAGGATCGTGTCTGTCGCCAGTCGACCGTAGAAGACTTTGTCTGCCACCATCATGCGCGCATACAGCGTGGCACGGTCGTCAGTGGCGATGTTCATGCCGTAGGGTTCAGCGAAACCTTTCCTCCCCGCGTTGTCCTTGGTGTGGGTGGGCTGCCCTTCGGCGCTGACCGAGTTCGGTCCGATCCGATATTTGAACCCCGGCTCGTTCAGCGCATCCCAAGTAGCTCCGAACAGTGCACTACCTGACCGTGTGAACTGGCGTTCCATCGCGTGAAAGACCTCGTGGTGCGTGGTGCGACTGAAGAAGGCGCGGGAGTTTGCGTCCTCGGGCTTGAACGAGTTCAACCCGTAGGCGACCGCCGGCTTAGGAATCCAGCTGAAGCTCTGGCCAGCCAGTTTCACGTCGCGGAAGGTAAACTCGTCTAAGATGTAGATATTGCCGAAACCCAGCCGGGAGACGATTGCCTCGGGATACATGTCTAACTCCTCGCGCAGCATGCGTACGAAGGCCTTGAATTGGACGATCTTCTTGTCGGTGAAATACGAATAGACTAAGCGCACCTTGGCGGGCATCGGCGGCGCGGGCGAACCGGGCGCCCACAGCACGGTGATGCCCCATTTCTTTTCGATGAGTCGTAAGTCGGCCTGAATCTCCGCGTCCTTCTTGATCAGATCGACGCTGCCTAGATTGGTGAGGTCGTTCGTGCAGACAATCCGCTGGGACTCTGGGATAATGGTGAGCTGGTCGAAGAACGCCTGATCGAAGCCCTTGTCCTGAGCGGCTAGGAAGTCCTTCATGACGACGAGTTTCTGGGCGACCGATGCGTCCACCTTAGCTTCGGCGTTCAGATCAAGGTGCTCGAACGGGTCCCACAAAAGACCGAACAAGGCGGCACGCGAGTCGGCACCGGCTAAGCGCTTTCCGATGGGGGAGGTGGACGCGGCAGCCGGCTTGGGGAGTTTTTTCCAGGCGTCGAACGAGATTGGATCGGCCGGAGCCTTATGATCCTGGAGCAGGAAGCCAATCAGGGCCTGATGGATATGGCGCCCCTTGGAAAACTCCTGCACGGCAGTGAGCTTGGCGGGGACGGTCAGTGCAATCGCCTCGGCGG
>CANKZO010000194.1 GCA_947488485.1 Opitutia bacterium
TGCCGGGCAGCTCGGACAAAGAGTCCACCGCCACGCTGCAGCTGACCTGCCGCGTCGAGAAAGCCGACGGCACGCCGATCTCCGTCAAGACCCTCACCCGATCCCGTCCGCTCAAGGAGCGCACCCCAGCCGCGTTCGTCCTGGCTCAGTCCGCCAACCTGGCGGAGCTTTCGTCCGAGATCGCGCAATGGCTGCCGAAGCCGGCCCCTTCTTCGAAATGACCACGCCTTCCTCGCCTCGCCCCAACGGCTTCTCCGAAGCCACGGGTGAGATCTGCTACGACCTCCCTTCGTCTTACATCCCGCACGCGGGCACCGGCCTGCTGCATCTCCCGCGCTTCCTGGCGAAAATCGGCAAGCACCTGCGAGGCGAACTCCCCAAATCCTACCAGCGTAACTTCTGCAAAGGCTTCGACCGCTTCCTCTGCCTCCACCTCGGTGTGGACCCCGAACAAGTCATCGCCTGCGTCCGTGACGCCCGCGACGACGCCGACCGCGACGAACGCCTGAAAGCCCTTTTTCCCGCCGATCTCCGCGTACATGTCTGGAACCGCGAACTGGTCCAGAAAGGCATGAGCGAGATGGGCCGCGAGGCCCTCCTCGATGCCAAACGTAAGATGAACTCCGAGCACCGCACGGACGTCATCTCGTTCGCCGACATGATCGACTTCGACGAGGGCCGCATTCTGTGAATACCCAAGACCCCCACCCTCACCGCCTGATCCTCCGAGGCCTCGCTCCGCTGCTCGCCTGCCTCAAGCATCACCCGAAGGCGCTCCGGGAGGTCATCGCGACGGCCGCCTTCGCTCCTAACCTTGCCGAGCACGACGCGACCTTCGCCGAACTCGGCGTGAAGACCCGCATCGTCGGCGCGATGGAACTCGCCCAGACGGCCGAAGGACCTTGCTCCGACGTCTGCGCGTTGACGATGCGCCCGGAACCGGGCCTCGCCCGGATCTCCGACTTCGCCGAGTGGCGCGAAAGCCGCGAGAGCATCGTCATCGCGGACGGCATCACCCATCCCGCCGACCTCGCAGCCATCGCCCGCGGCATGGCCGCCTTCGGCCTCAAGCGCCTGCTGCTTTCCGGCGGCACCGAGAAACTCGCCTACGACCCTGAAGCCTGGCACCTCGCCCGTGGCGCCATGGAACAGCTCCGCCTCATGCGCGCCGCCGCCCTCGGCGGCCTGCTCAAGCTCGTCGAAGACCGTTGCTGCGTGGTGGCCCTCTCTCCGGACATGGGCCGCAAGATCGACCTCGCCGTCCCCGTGCGCGTACCGGCCCGCCACCTGGCCCTGCTCATCCCCGGCGGCCGCCTCGACCCCGACATCCAGCCGCGGGTGGAACATTGCTACCGCTTCCCCGGCCTCGTCGGCCAGCCGCCCCTCAGCCTCGCGGAGATCGCCCCGCTGGCGCTCGCTTGGTTCGCCTCCACCCCCCAGCCCCGCGCCGACGGCTTCCTGTCCCGTAAAAGGGCTCGCCACGCCAAGGACAAGGGTTCCAATCCCGCTAGCTGACCCCCATGTCCCAACCCACGCCCGGCAAAGGCGAGAACGTCCTCTCGCTCCAGCATATCAGCCGCACGTTCTTCACGGCCCTGCAACGCCAGCATGACATGCTCGCCTTCAGCATCGCCGGCCTGCACACGGCCGACCCGAAGGCCTACGAGCACTTCTCGACCCTCTCCCGCGTGATGCCCGTGCCCCAGGCGCACCTCCCGCCGGAGCAGATGCTCGCCTACGCCCGCGGCCTGATGCTGCGCACGACGATCAACGACCTGCTGACGCTTTCTTCGGAGTGCATGTCGCAATGCTACCTGCTCTGCCTGTTCATCCGCGAACAAGGTAAGAACCCGCGCCGCGATCCGCTCGTCGAAAAGATCATCAGCGAGAAGCACCAGGCCTTCGTGAAGATGAATCTGCAGTCGCGCTTCACGGCGCTCGAAGAAGACTTTGGCATCGTCTGCGAACTCGAGGATGGGATCTTCAGCCTCGCCGCCGCCCTGCGCGTGCTCGCCCGCGGCGGCCTGGTGACCAACGACGACATCACGCCGGACGGCTCGCTCACCCTCGAATTCAAGGCGATGAAGGACGTCGACGTCCTCCCCGAGACCACGGCCGACGAGACTGCGCCTGCGCCTCCCCCTGGCGTCACGGTGCACGGCGCCGGTGACGTCGGTAAGCCGAAGACGATCGCCCGTCTGAGCGACACGACCCGCACCTTCAAGCCGGGCGAGATGCTCGACCTGACCGACACCGAACTCCTCGGACTCAACATCACCGTCACGAAGTTCGTCGACGGCCTGCTGCGCTCCGTCGACCACTTCGGCCGCGCCCAGCTCGGCGAAGGCGCCTAAGCGATGAAGGAGGCCGCGACGATCCCCCGGCGCGCGTGGCTCTGGGTCTTCGCGGCCTACCTTTTCCAGGCCATCCCCGCGGCGGTCCGGGATGAGGCCCTGCCGGTCGCGCTCAAGGACCTCGGCTACTCCGACGCCCGGAACACCCAGGCCGTGGCGTTGTTCGGCCTCATCGTCGGCTGCAAGATCCTCCTGTCCCCGTTGGTCGCCGGCTTCAACCCGCGGCGCTTCATCCTCGCGTCCGAACTCGGCATCGCCGCCGTGCTCGGGCTGCTCGCCACTTTCCTAGGCTCAGACCAACCCGCGACGAACGCCGTCATCGCCTGCCTCATCCTGCTGTCGCTCTTCGCCGCGGTCCACGACTTCGCCCTCGATGGCTACTTCGTCGCCGCGCTCGACGACCGCAGCCGCGCCACGCATGCGGGAATCCTGAACGTGGCCACCAAGGTCGGGGCCGTGCTTGCCGGTCCAGGCCTCGTCTGGCTCGTCGGCCGCATCATGGACTACGGACCGCAGACCGTGGATGCCTGGTCTTGGGCGATGGTCGCGGCGTCCCTGCTTGCCCTGCTCACCCTCGGCGCCAACGCCTGGGGCCTCGCGGCCGAACCCCCGACGGACGCCGACCAAAGCACCGTCAAGGAACGCTTCCGCGTGATGCTGGCAGGCCTCCGCTCGCTCTGGAGCGACCCACGGCTTTACGCCGTGCTCGGCCTGATCCTGTTCTACCGCGCCAGCGAAGTGCACATGGCCCGCATCATCCCGCTCTTCTCCAAATCCGCCGAGAACGGCGGGCTCGGCCTGGACAACGAGACTTACGCCTTCCTCCGCATGCTTTCCGCCGTCGGCGGACTGGCGCTCGGCGGGGTCATCGGATCGCTCGTGGTCGCCCGGCTTGGTCTCGGCCGCTCGCTTCTTCCGCTCGGCGTGATGATGCACCTGCCGCTGGCGGCCTTCGCCTGGCTGGCCTACGACGGCTCGCACGACCTCCGCGTCATCGGCGCGGTCTTCATCGTGGAATACGTGGCCTACGGGGCAGGTCTCTGCGCCCTGATCCTCGCGATGATGAAGCTGGCCGCAGGTCCCGGCGCCGCGGTCCGTTACGCCGCGCTCTCGACCTTCGCGCTGCTCGCCAACTACCTGCCGGGACTCTGGGCGGGACATCTGGCCGAAAGCCTCGGCTACGCGCACTACTTCCTGTTCGCGCTCAGTCTCGCCATCCCCGGCATCATCTCGGCCGTGGTGGCGAAACGCCACTTCTCGGAAGCCTGATCAGGCCTTGGGCAGGACGACGAGCTCCTGTTCGAACTTGGGATCCAGGAATCGACGGGCGAACGCCTTCACGGCGGCTTCGTCGGTGAGCGCCATGCGGCGTTCCCATTCGGCGTCGAAATTGGCCCCGAGTCCGGCGACCTCACGCACCAAGGCGCCCTGCATGCGGGCGCCGGCGGACTGCCGGCCCTGACGGCGGGAGACCCGCATCCGACGCTTGGCGTCCGCGATCTCTTCCGCGCCGAACTTGCCGGCCCGGAGACGTTCCAGCTCGAGGCGCATCTCGGCGACGACGGCCGCCGCGGAGGCCGGTGCGGTGCCGGCGTAAAGATAGAACATGCCCTGGTCGACCACCTCGACGCGCGTGGCGCCGACGAAATACGCCATACCCTTCTCCTCGCGCACGCGACGGAATAGTCCGCTGGCCATGCCGCTAAGGAGTTCTTCGGTGACGTTCGCCGCGACGACTTCGTCGGGAGCGAAGCCGCAATGCGGGAAGGCCAAGGCCACGACGGCCTGCTCACCGGTGGCATGCTCCTGCAGGCGGGAGGCGGCCGCCGGCACATGCAGCGGCAAGGTCCGGCGGGTCAGCGCGGCTTTCGGCAGAGCTCCGAAACGGCGGTGGATGAAGTCCAGGACCGACTTACGGTCGAAGGCTCCGCTGACTCCGACAACGACGTTGTCCGCGACGACCAGCTTGCGATGCAGTTCCGCGAGGTCCGTGGGCTCGATCCGCGCCAAGGTCTCCGGCGTGCCGCACGCGTCGACCGCCAAAGGATGGGCACCGAAATACTGACGCTGGAGACGCAGGCGCGCCTTCTCGACGATGTCGTCTTCGGCTTCGCGGCAGGCACTGATGAGGGCGGCACGCTCGGTGGCAAAAGTCTCCGGACGGAACTGAGGGTCCAAGACGCCGTCGGCCACCAGTTCGGCGAGCTGATCGAAATCCGAACTCAAGGCCTCGCCCCAAAGACCACAGGACACCTGCGAACCATGATCGGCGAAGGTCGCGCCGAGACCGTC
>CANKZO010000195.1 GCA_947488485.1 Opitutia bacterium
GCGTCGCCGAAGGTCTTCGGGCGGACCTCGACCTTATCCATCATCGACATGAACAGGCGGCAAAGCTGGCGGTCAGGCTTGCCGGCATAATCCAGCACGCGGCCGCCCTTGATGCGGCCGCCGGCCCCGCCGAGGAGGATGACCGGGAGCTGGTCGTTGTCGTGCTTCGCCCCTGCCATCATGCTGGAGCAATACACGAGCATGGTGTTGTCGAGTAAGGTGCGCGGGCCTTCCTGGATGGCGTCCATCTTGCGCGCGAGGTAGGCGACCTGCTCCATGAAGAACTGATTGATCTTGAGCCAATCCTTGCCGTCCGAGTGCGACAGGAGGTGGTGGATCATGTAGTCGATGCCGTTGCCGGGCTGCTGTTCGGACCTGATGTTGGGGAAACGCAGCGCGCTGTGGTCGTTATTGAGCTTGAGGGTGGTCACACGGGTGGCGTCGGTCTGGAAGCCGAGCACCATGATGTCGCACATAAGGCGCATGTGCTCCGCGATGTCCTGCGGGATGCCGTCCGCGGGACGCTTGATGTTCGGCTGGGCGAGCGTCGGACGCCAGCCCTGCAGTTCGCCGCGACGGCCGGCGGATTCGATGCGCTTCTCGACGTCGCGCACGGAGTCCAGGTACTCGTCCAGTTTCTGACGGTCGGCCTGGCTGACATTACGACGGAGATCGCCGGCGTCGTTGAGCACGGCGTCGAGGACGCTGCGGTCGCCGGGCGAGGCGGCGTCCTTGAAAAGCCGGTCGAACGCCAAAGCAGGATAGATCTCCAGCGGGGTCGGGGTCGTCGGCGAGCTCCACGAGATGTGGGAGCTATAGAGCATCGAGTAGTTCTTGTGCACGCCCGGGAAGGAGCGCTCGCATGCGAGCACGAGGCTGGGCACCTTGGTCGAACGGCCGTAGCTCTGCGCGATGAGCTGGTCGAAGCTGGTACCGGACCGGATTTCTCCGCCGGCGGTGATCGGCGCGCCGGAAAGGAGGTTGCCCGTCTGGGAACTGTGGATGTTCCCCTTGCGCGCTTCCTCGTGGTAAAGGCCTTTGACGAAGAGCAGCTTGGTCCGGAAATCATTCAACGGCGCGAGCACCTGGCCGAGCTCCATGCCCGCGCCCTCCCCTTTTGCCCACCATTCCTTGGAGTGGAAGCCGTTACCGGAGAAGAGCGCGGCGACACGCACGGGCGCCTCGCTGGCGGGGCGGTTCTTCTTGGGCTCGTCGCCCCAGACGTTGGCGGACTCGAGCCACGGCAACGCCATGGTCACGCCCATGCCTCGCAGGAAAGTCCGTCGGCTGAATTGGTGCTTATTCATAAAATCAGTGATTCGTTTTGAAGTCGCGGCCACGCACTTCGCGGAATTGAGGGCTACGCACGATGAGTTCGAGCGCGCCGCCCACGCGACCTTCGCCGTCCTTCAGCCGGGCGACCATGGCGTCGAGGAGAGGCTTATCGGAGAGCTGCACGGACCGACCGAGCGCATACCCGAGCAGTTTGCGGCTGAACTGGCGCAGGAAGTCATCTTGGCGTCGGGTGAGCAGATAGTCCCGCAGTCCGTTCAGGCCATCGACAGCCATGCCGCCCGGGAGCACGGTGCGGGTGTCGATGTCCAGCCCGGCAGCATCCTTGGAGCGGGCGCGCCCGATGGCGTCGAAGCCTTCCAAGGCGAAACCAAACGGGTCCACGCGCTGGTGGCAGCGGGCGCACGCCGGATCGCTGCTGTGCTTCTCAATGAGCTGGCGTTCGGTCAGGCCTTGCGGCGCGGTCTCAGGCAGGATCGGCACGTCTTTGGGCGGACGCGGGAGCTTTTCGCCGAGCAGCACTTCGCTGAGCCAGTTGCCCCGCAGGATCGGGCTGGTGCGTGAAGCCCCGCTCTGCTTGGCAAGCGTAGCCGCGAAGGCCAGGATACCGCCGCGACCCTGCGCACGGACGCCCTCGACACGTTGCCAGCCGTCGCCGGTCACCTTGAGGCCGTAATGGCGGGCCAACGGGCCGTTCACGAAGGCGTGGTCGGCATTGATCAGCGAAAGTACGGGACGGTCCTGCTGGAACAGATCGGCGAAGAAGCGTTCGGCCTCTTCCTGCATGTCGCCGCGCAAGGAGACGAACGTCGGGAAGTGGCGCTCGCTCTTCTCGTCGAGCGTGGCGACGTCGCGCACATGCAGCCACTGGCAGCCGAACTCACGGGCAAGTCTCACCGACCTAGCATCTTTGACCATGCGTCGCATCTGGGCGGCGAGGACCTCGGGTTCATGAAGCTTGCCCGAGGCGGCGAGCCTACGGAGTTCGGCGTCGGGCGCGGAAGACCAGAGGAAGAAACTGAGCCGCGTGGCGAGTTCCCAGTCGTTGACCGGCGCGGCCTTCTCGCCAGCCCCGGCCTTCTCGCCGCGATAGAGGAAGGCTGACGACACCAGCACGCGCGCAATCAGCCGGCGGACGGCGAGGTCATGCGGCAGCTCTTGCTTGCGGAGTTCCTGATAGAGGGCACGGAGCCTATCGGCTTCACCCTCCTTGAGGGGACGACGCCAGGCTTCGGCGGCGAGGCGTACGACGGCATCGACGTGCTTCGGCTCGGCAGCGAGGAGCTCTTGCTGGAATTCCGCAGCGCGGCGCATGATCGGCTCACGCAGCGGCTCGAAGGCGTTGGGGTTGGCGTCCTGCGTGGCGAACTGATAAAGGGATTCGAACGACTCCACCTGCAGGAGGGCTTCCTGGCTGATGAAACGTAAGTCGGACCAGAGACGGTCCAGCTCGGCGGCTGCCTTGTCGTCCAGCATCAGCCGACACAGGGCGTCGTCCTCGCGGTAGAACAACGTGAGCGTCACGACTTCATCGACCGGCACGACACTGGCATAGCAAAGCGCGGACGGGAAGATATCGCGGAATGCCTGGGCCGAACGCAGGACGTCCTGCCGGGCGACGCCGCCCTCGGTCGCGAGCAAGGGCGCGGCGAAACCCATCGCGCCTTCGCCATCGCTCCACTTTCCGCCCTTCTTCTTATTGATCGGGGCGCCGGTTGGGAAGATGCGGCCGGAGACCGCCGACGGCGTAGTCGTCACCCACGCCTGGACGCAGGCCGCGCCCGAGGCCTCCTTGGGCAGATGGCATTCGACCAAGAATTCGGCGCCCTTGGGCAAGCCGGCCGGTAAGGCGACTTCGATGACCGTGTTCGGCCCGCTGGGTTTTCCCGCGGGGATGGCCACGGCGGCATCCGGCTTGCCTTTTACGACGACTCTTGCCTTGGACCATACCAGCGAGGCCCGGTCGGAGTGCAGATTGGCCGACGTCAGATAGACCTTAGGCGAATCTCCTGCAGGGATCGCGACCCGGAAATCCTCCCTCGCCACGACGGGATCCACCGGCAGTTGCCAGCCCTTGGGGCCATTCACCTTACCAATATGTCCGATGGCACCGAATCGCCATAGGGATGCCTGCCAGGCTTTGATCGAAGCAGCCAGCACCGGTACGTCGGCCGGCAAGGCCTTACGCCAATCGGCGCGGATTGGGTCTAGGAAGATGGAAGCCGTGTCACCATTCATGGACGTCCAGAGCGCCCCGAGATACCTGGCATTGAGTCCGAGTTCCTGGGCGACCTGCTCGACGGTCTTCCGGCCTGAACGCAGGTCATCTCGATGCGTCAGGGTCGCGCTCAGATAAAGCTCGAGCGGCAAGCGTCCGTCACCACCGACAAGGTCCACTTTGTTGCCCTGAACCAGCACGCTCTCGACTTTACCCTCGACGCTGTAACGGGCGTAGAAGGCCTTGATGGCGGCGATCTTCTCGTTGGTCCAATCGCGCTTGGTCGTCTTGTCGGAGAAAGCGATGCCATCAGGCAGCAGCACCGCGTGCTGGGCGACGTCCTTGCCCGCGTCGAGATACTTGGAAAGCAACCCCGGCGACATCACCAAGGCCGCGCCGACGTTCGTGAAGCCTTCGCCGGCGGAACCGTCGACCGGGAACTCGCGGGCCGGATCGAGCGACGGGACACGCGTCAGGTCTTGGATCGCGTAGGTGTATTCGGAGTTGGAGAGGCGGCGGAGCACGACGGGCCCTGGGTCGCCGGCGTTAGCGAGGGCGATTCCCTCGAGCGTCAGGCGCGTCCAATCGAGCAGCGTCTTCTTTGCGGCCGTAGAGAGTGCCTTCTCCTTCTTCGGCGGCATCTCTCCGCTGGCGACCTGCTCCAACACCGCTTCCCAGACCTTGGGGGAGCGACGAATATCCGCGACGGACGCAAATTGCTCCAAGTCTACGTCACCTTTCTGCTTCTTGGTCGAGTGGCAATTCAGACAGGAGTCCTTGAGGATCGGCAGAACCTTCTCGACGTAGTCATCGGCGCTGAGGCTGGCAAACGGCAGAAACAGTCCGCACGTCAGAACAATAAGACGTCGAAGGGGGTGGCTCGGATTCAGGGGGCGCATCCGTAAACACTAGGACACCATCCCTCCCATAAGGTTCAAGCCGCAAGGGCCGTCCTGCTCGAATTGGATTTCGTCATCTTTAATTGAACTAAAGAGACCATATCCATCGGCCGAGATTTAGTGAGGGGATCCGAAAATCGAGGGCGGAGAGGGAGGGATTCGAACCCCCGGAGCCTTGCGGCTCGGCTGATTTCAAGTCAGCTGCAATCGACCACTCTGCCACCTCTCCGTAAG
>CANKZO010000196.1 GCA_947488485.1 Opitutia bacterium
AGCTCTCCGGCCGAAACGAGCGCGGAGCAGCAAAGCACGAGGAATGCGAGGCGGGGTAGCATGGAGACAGGACACGCTAAGGCCGGAAGATTGCCAAGTCCTAAGGGCGGGACAGATTAGACGAAACTCCTCCCCCGCCCCGCTGTTATATCCTTACCATGAAGCACCTCCCCCTGCTCCTCCTCGCCGCCACCCTGGGCTTCGCCGCCGAAGAAGGCCCTCGTCCGCCCTCCCGCCCCCAAGGCCCCGGTCAGGAAGGACGCCAGACCCCCCGGCTACCGGTCCAACTTAGCCCCGACGAGCAGAAGCGCCTGCACGAGGCCATGGAGAAGGCCAAGCAGGACCCCGCGGTGAAGGAAGCCCACGAGCAGGCCGCCAAAGCGCAACAGGCCGCCCAAGAGGCCCAGCAGAAGGCACGGGAGCTCACCGAAGACGCCGCCCGCAAGGCCGACCCTTCCGTCGCCCCCATCCTCGAAAAAATCAAGAAGGCCATGGAGCGCCGTCAACCAGAGCAGCCTGACCGTCAGCCCCAGGTCCAGCCCCGCGGCGAGCAGCCTCGCCGTCCCGAAGGTCAGCCCAATCAGCCCGGTCGCGAACGCGGCCCTGGTCAGACCGAGGGCGACCGCCCCCGTGGCGACGTCCGTGAGCCCGGCCCCGATCGTGTTGGCGTGATCCCGGGCCTCTCGCCCGACGAACAGCGTCGCGTCCGCGAAGCCATGGCCAAGGCCAACGAAAACCCGGCCGTACGCGCCGCCCGCGAAGCCGCCGCCGCGGCCCAGCGCAAGGCGATCGAGATCGCCGAAGACATCGCCCGCCAGGCCGACCCTTCCCTCGCCCCGCTCTTCGAGAAGATGCGCAAGGTCGGCGAACCGCGCCGCCCGCAAAGCGACAATCGTCGCGACCGCAAGCAGCCCGAATAAGCACGGAAGCATCCGTAACGAAGGCCGACCGCAGGGTCGGCCTTTTTATTTCCCATTCAACGCCAAGGACTCATATTGGCCCCATGCGCCTCCCCACGCTCGCCGTCGCGACTTTCTGTCTGCTCACCCTCGCCCAGGCCGAAGACGCCCGGCTCGGGCCTCTGAAGGATCTGAATGGATACTTCCCCTTCCCTGCGCCGAAGTCCGTGCAGGCATGGAAGCCACGTCAAGAATTCGTCCGCCGTCAGCTACTCGTCTCGCAGGGCCTCTGGCCGATGCCGACGAAGACGCCGCTCAATGCGGTGA
Organism: Opitutia bacterium; assembly: GCA_947488485.1. Next base: position 1,227 of record CANKZO010000196.1, read on the forward strand.
TCCACGGCAAGATCGACCAAGGGGACTACACGGTCGAGAAGGTCTACTTCGAAAGTGCGCCGGGCTTCTTCGTGACGGGTAATCTTTACCGGCCTAAGAATATTTCGGGCAAGGTACCTGCCGTCGTCTTCCCGCACGGACACTGGGCCGATGCGCGTTTCGTCAACCAGTCCGACAAATTCGTCCGCGACGAAATCGCCACCGGCCAGGAACGTTTCGAACAAGGCGGTCGTTCGCGCTTCCAGTCGATGTGCGTCCAGCTCGCCCGTATGGGCTGCGTCGTCTGGCAGATCGACGCGCTCAGCGACTCCGACTCGAAGCAGTTCTCGCCGGACGTCATCCATAAGTTCGCCAAGCAGCGCCCGGAGATGAACCGCACCGAAGGCTGGGGGCTCTACAGTCCCCAGGCCGAAGCCAACCTGCAGAGCGTCATGGGACTGCAGACGCTCAATTCAATCCGCAGCATCGACTTCCTCCTCACCCTTCCCGAAGTCGACCCCGCCCGCCTCGCCGTCACGGGCTCCAGCGGTGGCGGTACGCAAACGATGCTCCTGGCGGCCACCGACCCTCGTCTCGCGCTATCCTACCCCGTCGTGATGGTCAGTACCGCGATGCAGGGCGGCTGCACTTGCGAGAACGCCAGCCTGCTCCGCGTGAACTCCGGCAACGTCGAGATCGCCGCGCTCTTCGCCCCGAAACCCCAGGGCATGAACACCGCCAACGACTGGACGAAGGAGCTCGCGACCAAGGGGTTTCCCGATCTCCAGAAACTCTACGGTCTCTACGGCAAGAAGGACTTCGTGACGCTCCAGCGCGGCGAACACTTCCCTCACAATTACAACGCAGTGACGCGTTCCGGTTTCTACGCGCTGCTGAACAAGCACTTCAAGCTGGGCTTCGAGGCTCCGATTATCGAACGCGACTATCAGCCCCTGCCTAAGGAGAAGCTGACGGTCTGGGATGACGCCCACCCGGCGCCGAAGGCCGGCAATCCGGAATTTGAACGCGGGCTACTGAAGTGGCTGAAGACCGACGCCCAGCAGCAACTGCAAGCGCTCGCCCAAACCGACGAGGGTCGCGAGCAGGTCCTGCGTCCGGCCATCGAGACACTCATCGGCCGGCCTTACGCCCAAGCGGGAGCCATCACTTTCCCCGACGCGAGCACCCAATGGCGCGATTCCCACTTCCGCACCCAAGGGCGTCTGCTCAACGCCACCTATGGAGAAGAAGTCGCCGTCGACTGGCTTCAGCCGACCAAGCCCACGGGCGAAGTGGTCATCTGGCTGGATGACGCCGGCAAAGGTTCCGCCCGCCTGCCCGACGGCACCATCCGTCCCGAACTCCAGGAACTCATCGACCGTGGCGTGGGCGTGCTCACGGCCGACCTCTTCCTGCAGGACGACAAGAAACTCAAGCAGACCCGCGTCGTGACCGGCCCCCGTGAAGTCCCGGCCTATACCTACGGCTATAACCACGCGCTCTTCGCACAGCGCGTGCATGACGTGATGACCATCACGAGCTACTTGCTCACGCCGCGCGACGCTTCCCAGCCGCCGATCAAGAAAGTCTCGCTCGCCGGCTTCGGCCAGATGGGCGCTGTCGCCGCCGCCGCCCGCGCCGTGACCGGCGGAGCCATCGCCAAGGCCGCCGTCGATACGGGCGGTTTCCGCTTCGACCAGCTGCTCGACTATCGCCATCCGATGTTCCTGCCCGGCGGCGCCAAATACCTCGACGTACCGGGACTGCTCTGCGTCGGCTCAGCGCAGCCGCTCTGGGTCGCCGGCGAGAAAGACCACACGTTCTTCCGGTCCGCCACCCTGCACCTCGACGGCACGGACGCCAAGACCGCCGCCGCCACCTGGCTCCTCAAATGATCCAGCGACGCACCCTTCTCACCGGCCTGGCCATGTCTCCCTTCGCGGGCCTGCTGGCCGCCGAAAGCAAACCGCGTCTGCGGGTCGCCCAGATCGGCACCTCGCATGCGCATGCGGCCGGCAAGATGGACGCCCTCCGCTCGCTGCCAGATCTCTATGACGTCGTCGGCTTCGCCGAACCGATCGCGGGCCGCCAAGCCGCCGCCCAGAAGGCGAAGTCCTTCGCGGGACTGAAATACCTGACCGAAGCGGAGATCCTTGCCGACCCGACCATACGCGTGGTCGTCATCGAAACGACCCTCGAAGACTCCGCCCGAGCCGCCCTCGCCGCCCTCAAAGCCGGCAAGCACATCCATCTCGACAAACCCGGCGCGGAGAAACACGCCGACTTCATCGCCCTGCGCCGCTACGCTGCCGAAAAAGGACTCACGGTACAGATGGGCTACATGCTCCGCTACAACCCGGCCATCCAACTACTCGTCCGCGCCGTCAAGGAAGGCTGGCTCGGCGAAGTGATGGAAATCGACGCCTCGATGGGCAAGCTGCTCGACGCGGCCAACCGCAAGCGCTTCGCCCAGATTCCCGGTGGCGGCATGTATGAGCTCGCCTGCCATCTGGTGGACACGGTCGTCACGTTACTCGGAGCGCCAACCTCCGTCCAAGCCTTCGGGAACGCCACCCGCGCGCCGCAGGACAGCTTCGTCGATAACCAGCTGGCAGTCCTCTCCTACCCCAAGGCGACGGTCACGATCCGTTGCAACCATGCCGACCCATTCGGCGGGCCGCACCGAGCGCTCGCCGTGCGCGGTACCCGCGGAGCAATGGAGATCCGTCCGCTGGAGTCCGGCAAGGGCGTCCTGCGTCTCGATGAACCCCGCGACACGGCCAAGGTCTGCCGCCAAGTCGGCGACAAGATGGTCATGTTCGCCGAGCCCCGCTTCAAGAAGGGCGAGAATACCTTCGCGCTCGATGTCCCGAAGGGACGCTACGACGAAGAGTTCCGAGACCTGCACCGCGTGCTCGTAGGCGGACAAGCCTTCTCTTGGTCGGCCGACCACGACATCGCCGTCCATGCGACCGCGCTGCGTGCCGCCGGACTCACGCCGTAAAGCCTTACTTCAGGACCTGAGCCGCGATGCCCTGCATGAGCTTGGCCTGGGATTCGTCCAGCTTACCGCTCCACTTCGGAGCCGGCGCCTTCACGTCGTAGACCTTTCCAAAGAAGATCAGGGCGTTCAGATACGTGCCGACGAACTCGGGATGGGAGTTGTCCTTGGTATGCAGGCGAACCGCCTCGGCGGAGGCGTAGTTTAACTCCCAGGCGTCGCCGCACGGAACGAAGATCGAGCCATTGTCTTTGGCGACGACGCCATACCACTTACGCAGACGTGCCTGCATCTCCTTGGGATCGGCGCCGACATCCGGACCCTTCTTGGTGGCTTTCCAATAATCGGCATGACGGGCCCACGTCTCATAGAAATAAATCTTGGCCTTGGGGCTCTTGGCGCGGACGCGCCGGCAGAGCTCCGCCGCACTC
>CANKZO010000197.1 GCA_947488485.1 Opitutia bacterium
CGTGCGTTTTATGCCATGAACCGGTTAATTTTGACCTCAGTGGCTGGGGCTGATTGTCCTGACGTTACCAAAAACTCTACCAAAGATCGAGTGGGCCGGTCCGGGTATGACCAAGAACTATGACCATTACAAAACGTCCCCGATTATCAGCCTTCGGGATTGGTCAGTAGGTGGAGGAGACGGTGATTAAGGAAGAGTTTATCGCGCCCCTGCTTGATTTCGGTGAGCACTCCGGCCTTGGTCAGCTGGACGAGATAGAGCGAGGCGGTTTCACGCTTCGCGATGCCGGCGTCCACGAGGTGGCGAATACGGCAGTAGGGTTGCTCGAAAATGGCGCGCATGATCTCTTCCAAGGGCAGGTCGGGGCACTTCTTGATGATCTGCTTCTCCGTGGATTCCAACAGGGTGTGGATTTCCCGCACCTTGCCTGCGGTCCAGGTAGCGACTTCGACGATACCATTAAGGACATAGAGTACCCACTCTTCCCAGGCCTCGTGGCTTGTGACGGCGTTCAGCAGTCGGTAATAGTCCGATCGATGGGCGAGGATGTAGCGGCTGAGGTAGAGAATCGGCTGCTCAAGCAGGCCAGCTTCCGTGAGGTAAAGGCTGTTGAGGATGCGGCCGGTGCGACCGTTGCCGTCCGTGAACGGGTGGATGGCCTCGAACTGATAATGCGCGACAGCCATGCGGATGAGCGGATCGGTGTCGTCGTCGGAGTGGAGGTAGGTCTCCCAATTGGCCAGGAGCCCGCGGATCACGGACTCTCCGACCGGCGGAGTATACATGACCTGCTTGCGACTCGCGATGACGGTGCCGGGAAGTTTACGAATGGGCATGGGGTGTCCCTTGATTCGCGAGCAGACCTGCTGGGCGAGCCTTGAGCAGACCGGGAGTTTCTTCAGACCGTGGTAGGCTTCGAGCAATGCCTCGGCGTGACGGCTAGCCTCGCGCACGATGGGTGGCGTGGACTCGTTTGGTAGGTCGGCTCGTTGGAAGAGCATGTCGTCCGTCGTCACGATGTTCTCGATCTCAGAGGAGCAACGCGCCTCCATCAGAGGGAGAGTCCGCACGAGGATACCCGGATTGGGAAGCTTGCCGGCTAGGCGATCCAACTCGGCTAAAGCCACGCGGGCCTGAATCGTCGCCTTGAGGACGGCTGGGGTCTGCAACGGCGTCAACGGAGGTAGGGGGGGGAGCTCGTTGTAGGGCGCCTCCGGCTTCCATCCTTTCACTGGCTTGTTGGCCATGACTTAGCCAATTCACCGCCAATCGACATGTCAAATTCGATATGTCGATTTTATATGGTTAAATCGACATGTTATGAAGCTTATTAACGCGGGCATGGCTGTTCAGGGCGGCGGAGTACTGCCGAAAGGCCGTGCCTCGCTTGACTTCGCTCAGGCGGCTCGAAATCTAAAGGCAGTGGTCGCTGCCCGTTCCAGACTCTTCGCCTTCCTCGCCCTGCTACTGTTGGCGACGGTCGGCGTCTTTGCGGTCGAGCATTGCGCCTGCGACGATGTCACGGCGGATTGCGAGCACGCCGGCGAAGCCTGCGCCCAGCCTGATGACTGCTCGGATTGCTTAGTTCCTTCCGCGCCTGTGGTCTTGGGCGACTCTCCAGTCGCTTTACTTCCGTCGACCAATATCCTTTCGGAGGTCTGCTTGGTGCCGGTGCTCATCGCGTATGTTGACCGAGGCGCGGTCGAATTAGCCGAGCCCACTTTTAGTTCTCCATCGCGACCCTCTCGTCCGTCTGCCTTCAGGGCTGGGACGATGTGTCTGCGGATCTGAGTGCCTAAGTTTTGGCGGCCCTAGCCGCTCGGTCTCCTTGCGTCCGCGACAGAGGCGAGGTGTTCCGTATGTCTTTTCCGTCGTCCAAGGGGGCACCCTGGGTCTCCACCCGTATGCATCCAAAACCATGAACCTTTCCCGCATCCTTTTCCTGACGTTAACCTGGCCCGTCCTCGGCCATGCCGCCGACCCGCAGACCGCTCCAGCTTCGGCGCCCGCCGACAGCGCCCCGCGATCTCCGGCGTCCCTCACCTTAGGCGACGTTCTCGCCCGGACGGCTGAGTCGAATCCCGAATTACTCGCCCTTGGATTCGGTCGAGACGCCGCCGATGGCCGTGTGGCACAGGCCGGCATGGGCCCTAATCCCAACCTGTCGCTATCGGTCGAGAATTTTGGCGGTACAAAGCTTGCGCGCGGCTCCGACGTCATGGAAGTCACGGTGCAGGCGAGCCAGCTCATCGAGCGCGGCGATAAGGCCGGCCGTCGCGTCGCCTTCGCCGAACGCGAGCGCGACGTCACCCAGGCTTCCTTGGCGCTGCGCCGTTCTGATATCCTCGCAGCTTCCGCGAACGCCTTCGCCAAGGCCTTGGCCGAAAGCACTCGACTCGTCTTCGCGGGCGAGCAGCTCAAACTTACGCAGGAGACGTTCGCCTCGGCGAGTCGCCGTCTGCAGGCCGCGACCGCGTCGCCCTCCGAAGTTGCCCGAGCCCGGGCGGCGCTAGCTTCCGCCCAAGCAGAATTCGCGCGCGCCAAGTCCGCCTCTTCGTTGGCCCTTGCGAGTCTCGCAGCGTCTTGGGGTGGAAGTGCCTCGGAAATCGCCGAGATCAAGGGGGCACTCCGTCTGCCCCCGACACCGCCTGCGCTCGCCCGTTTCGAGGCCGCCCTCACCGTATCTGGCAATCCGCGCCTAGGGGTAAGCTCCGCGGTGGTCGCCGGCCAGCGGGCCGCACTTGAACTCGAGTCCGCTCGCGGCGTGGCTGATGTCACCCTCGGAGCGGGCGTCCGTCGTCTCAACGAAGGCCCCGCCACCGCCTTCGTTGTCGGTGCCTCGATCCCTCTGACCTTCCGCGATGATAACTCCGGTAATATCCGCGCGGCCCGTGCGATGGTCCGCGCCGCCGAGCAGTCCCTGCGCGCGGCCGAAGTGGAACAGCGTGCCGCGCTCGTCGCAGCGCATGCCGAACTGAGCGCCGCCCATGCGCAGGCGACGGCCTTGCGTCGCGAGGCCCTGCCCGCAGCCGAAGAGGCCTGCGTCTCCGTGCAGTCCGCCTACGACAAAGGAGCCCTTGCCTTCATCGATGTGCTCGACGCGCGTCGGGGTTTGATCGCCCTGCGTCGCGAGCTGTTGGACGCCGAACTGGCTTACGCGTTCGCACTCGTGCGGGCGGAAACCCTCGCTGGCACCTCGTTCGCCGAGACCAAGGCGCTCTTCGATCGTCCCTGATAAAACTTCTCATAACCCACTCCTCTTCAAAACTATGAATTCCAAGAAAATCCTCCTCCCCTCGCTCATCCTCTTAGTGGGACTGGCCGCTGCGGCCTGGCTCTCCCAAGGGTCGCATGATCATCATGGCCACGGTCATGATGACCATGGCCATGGCGCCGAAGCCGCTGAAGCCAAGGGGCCGCACCGCGGTCGACTGCTCAGCGACGGCGACTTTACGCTCGAGCTCGCGATCTTCGAAGCCGGCGTACCGCCCGAATTCAGGGCCTGGTACACTAAGGCGGGCAAACCCGTGCCGCCTGCCGAGGTGAAGTTATCCGTCACCCTTATCCGTCCGGGCAAGGTCGAGGATCGCTTCACCTTCGCCGCTGAAGGGGATTTCGCCCGCGGCGACCATGAAGTAGCTGAACCGCATTCGTTCGACTACGTCATCGTCGCTGAGCATGCTGGCACCGCCCATAAGTGGGCGTTCGAGGCTCCCGAGATGCAGACCGTCATCACTGCTGCGGCCGCCGCAAAGGCGGGAGTGAAGGTGGAGAAGGCCGCCTCGGCAGAGTTGAACGAGACCATCGAAGTCTATGGTCGCGTGACACTTGATCCTGATAGCGTCCGCCGTGCGACCGCCCGCTTCGCTGGCGTGGTCGTCGAAGCACGCAAGGCCCTCGGCGACAAGGTCGCGGCCGGCGAGGTCGTCGCCCGCGTCGAGAACAGCCAGACGCTCGTCACCGCTGAAGTGAAATCGCCTGGAGCTGGTGTGGTCATTGCGCGGACCGCCGCGGTCGGCGACGGCGTCGCGGAGGGTGCCGTTCTTTACACCATCGCCGCCCTCGACCGGGTCTGGGTGGAGTGGGAGATTCCGCGTAAGGATCTCGTCCGCGTGAAGGCGGGTCAGACCGTCGTCCTCCATGCGGACGACGGCACCGAGGCTGCCCGGGGCGTCATCGCTTCGGTCTCGCCCCTTGTCTCGGCCGAGACCCAGTCGGCCGTCGCCCGCGTGGTCGTGCCTAATCCCGACGGACGTTGGCGACCAGGAGGTTTCGTCAAGGGAGCGATTGCGCTCAGCGCCGCCCGGGCCCCGGTTACGGTCAAAGTCTCCGCGCTTCAGTCTCTCTTCGGCTTCGACGTCGTGTTCTCGCAGCATGGCGAGGTCTATCAGGCTCGACCCCTTGAGCTCGGCCGCCGCAGCGGCGACCGGGTGGAAGTGCTCAAGGGTCTGGCTGCCGGTGAGACCTATGTCTCCGAAGGCAGTTTCCTGATCAAGGCTGACATCGGTAAATCCGGCGCTTCCCATGACCACTGAACCCTCTTCCTGGCTGGAGCGACTCCTGCAGGGGTCGATTCGTCATCGGTGGCTCGTAATGATGGCGACACTCGTG
>CANKZO010000198.1 GCA_947488485.1 Opitutia bacterium
GCGCCTGACCCTCGCCGCCCGCAGCCCGTGATCTGCGAAGCCGATAGTCGCATCATCGACTGCCTATCTGGGCAACCCAAGGACACCAGTATGGCGGAGATGATCCACCTCCACGGGTTGACGTTCCGCCGACTGCGTGACTTGGGATACCGAGAGATCCATGCCCGCAGCACCCCGCAGACGCTGGCCACGACCTTGAGGTCTTGCTTGCTGGGTTCGGTAGAAGGCGAGACCAACGATGACCGAGTCCTGGAATTCCGATCCCATATCCTCACGACCCTGGCGAAGGACGCCAAGGGCGGCCGCAAGGCACGTAAGGAAACGGAGCCGGACCCCAGGGCCGACGAACACCGGAAGGAGGCCAAGCGTATGCTGGCTAGGATAGGCGTGACCGAGCTCGAGACAACGACGGCTCGCCGGCTGCGTAACCTGTTCTACCACCACTTCCCTTCCCACATGTGGTCCATCGACTGCCCTCCTGATATGATCGACGACGACATGATCTGGCCGTGGACGCTCAGGAAGGGAAAGGACAGCTGGAAGGTGTGAATACTCAACGAAACTGACTCAACTCCACCGTCTCAGAAGTAGGCCTTAAGAAATTCTGCTTCGGTCGGGGTCAGCGGCGACTCGCCGGTGGCCATGGCCAGGGATTTTGGGAAACGCTGGTGATCCGTCGGCAAGACGCGGAAGCCATGGCGTTCGTAGATGACCGGCTTGACCTCGGAGAAGAGCAGGAAGCGCGTATCGAGCTGAGCGAAGCGATGGAGCTCCATGACAGCACGCAGGAGCAACGAAGCGTAGCTTTTGCCCCGCTGATCGGGCGAGGTCGCAACGGACGCGAGGCCGATGAGGCTTTCGCGGAAGCGCAGGACGTTCAGGGCGGACACCGGCTGGCCGGACGCATCCTCGAGCAGGTAACGCGTGCCGCGGACATGGTTCGGATCCTGATCCTTGTCGGCGCAATATTGGTCAAAGGTCTTCCCGTGCTTCCACGCGTCGTAGCCGAAGGTCAGGACGGTGCGTAGGTCTTCCGGCTGCACCAGACGCAATCGACCCACGGGCGTGAAACGCTGGCGCCCGTCTTCGATCAAGCCTTCGAACATCGGCTGCGGACGAACCCACGTGCGCGCCGCCGGATTATCATACAGGCAGCGATAGACCACCTGGGGCGAGAGGTCCTCGGAATGCGCCGCCACCCCGAGCCGGAGGTAATGGTTGCCCTTGTAGTGGCGATAGAGGGTCCAAGGCATGGCGGTTGCTACGCAGGGGTAGGGATAGGGGTAGGGGTCGGGATAGGCAAGGCAACGGGTAGGGCTGAGCGCCCCGCTCAGCCGTAGATACGCCCCACGGCTGACCGAGGGCGGTCAGCCCTACCAAAGACCAAGGACAGCACGTGGTACTGTCCCTACCTCAAGGCATCGCCCCCGACACTCGACACTCCATACTCAACACTCTTCCTCCTACCCCTGCCCCTACCCCTACCCCTAAACTATTTAGCAGGACCCCAATGGGACGTGAAGGGGTGCAGGATGAAGAGCGGCTTGCCGACGACGGCGTCGGCGGGCACTTCACCCCAACCGCGCGAGTCAAAGCTGTTGGCGGAGTTGTCGCCGAGCGCGAAGTAATGCTTCGCCGAGACCGTGTGCTCCTGGTCCAGCGGGATGGCATAGCGGTCGCCACCGGCGTCCGGCAGGTAACCGTAATACCCTTGGTCCATCGCGCGGCGGCTGTTGAGTACCATCGGCTCGGGCGAGGTGACGACCTGGCCGTCGACGAGGAGTTCGCCCTGGGGGCTCACGCGGAGCTTCTGTCCGGGCGTGCCGGCGAGACGCTTCACGTAATAGCTCTGCGAAGGCTGGCCGTATTGGTCGTTGAGGCCCGGGATCGTGTTCGTCCGGAAGACGAAGGTATCGCCGCGGGACGGTTCAACGAAGTGATAGGACATCCGATCCACGAAGAGCATATCGCCCGTGAGGATGTCGAAGTTGAACAACGGCGCACCCGCCGTGGCCGTCTTGCCGGTCAGCAGGACGGGGCCGAAGGCAGTGTTCTGGATGCGTCCTTCGCGGACGGCCTTGGCGAAGACCACGCGCCAGCGGTCCTGATCCTGACGGGGTAGCTTCAGTTTGGCCTCTTCCGGGAAATAGGTGCGGAGGATCACCGTCTCGAAGCCGAAGTCGGCGGGCACCTTGACGGTCTGCACGGTCTTACCGACGAGCAGCTCATACTTGTCGGCGGCGCCCTTCCAGATGCCCGTGCCGAAGATACCGTCGTCGGCCTCGCGGACCCGGGAGCGCAGGCCGTATTCGGTCTGACCGTTGGCGCCGCGCTGCATCACGATCGGGATGGCCACCGGACCCGAGACCTCGGCGGGGATCACGTACGTCCAGGTCCACTGGACCTTGTCGAGGGCCTGCTGGGCGATACTCGGCACTTCCGCGTCGGGCGCGCGCACTTCGGCGGTCATGCCGTTATACGTGGGCCACATGGAATTCGTCGGGATCTTGAACGGCTGGAGGAAGAAGCTGCGGATGGCTCCGGCCACGATGGCGGCCATCACGACCATCTCGGTATAGTCGGTACCGGAAGTCACCGGGTAGATCTTGCCGCCGTTGCGGACGAGCACTTCGTGCAGGCGATTGAGCAAGTTCTCGACCTCGGTGATCTCGCGGGTGCGGTCCTTGACCGCCGTACGGACCTTATCAGCCAACTCGAGCTGCTCATTAAGGGCCTCGCGCGCCAGGATATCGCCGCGGTAGAGGTGGACCTTCTCCGAACCTTCGAGCAAGGCCTTGCCGATCTTGCGGAGCTTGCGGCGGTAGTAGAAAGACATGGGGGACGCCCCCAAACTAACGGGCGTCGACCGGAGGGAAAGCCCGAACTGGGCCTCAGCCTTCGTTCTTGAGGATCTTGATGAAGGCTTCCTGCGGGATGTCGACCTTGCCGATCTGCTTCATGCGCTTCTTGCCCTCCTTCTGCTTGTCGAGGAGCTTGCGCTTACGGGAGATGTCGCCGCCGTAGCACTTAGCGGTCACGTCCTTGCCGACGGAACCGATGGTCTCGCGGGCGATGACCTTGGAGCCGACGGCCGCCTGGATGGCGATCTTGAAGAGCTGCCGCGGGAGGAGTTCCTTGAGCCGCTCGCAAAGGTTACGGCCGCGGCCTTCGGCCTTGGAGGCGTGCACGATCGAGGAGAAGGCGTCGACCGGCTCCTCGTTGACGCGGATGTCCATCTTGACGAGGTCCGAAGTGACGTATTCGCCGAGCTCGTAGTCCATCGAACCGTAACCGCGGGTGATGGACTTCATGCGGTCGTTGAAGTCGACGAGAATCTCATTGAGCGGCAGGAGGCAGACGAGGACGACGCGGTCGCCGTCGATGGTCTCGGTGCGTTCGCAGATGCCGCGCTTCTCCTGGACGAGCGTCAGCATGTCGCCGATCGAGGTGCCGGGGATGTGGATATTGGCGCGGATGGTCGGCTCTTCGATGTGCTCGATGGCGGACGGGTCCGGCATCGACACCGGGTTGTCGAGGATGTGCTCCACGCCGTCGGTGGTGTAGACCTTGTAGACGACGGACGGGTAGGTCGAAAGGATGTCGAGGTCGTACTCGCGGCGGAGGCGTTCCTGCACGATCTCCATGTGGAGCAGGCCGAGGAAGCCGCAGCGGAAACCGAAGCCCAGCGCGGTCGAGCTCTCGGCGGTGTAGGTCAGCGAAGAGTCGTTGATCGCCAGCTTGGCGAGCGAGGTCTTGAGCTTCTCGTAGTCGGCCGTGTCGAGCGGGTAGATGCCGCTGAACACCATCGGGCTGACTTCCTTGAAGCCCGGGACGGGCTCCTTGGCGGGGTCGCTGGCGAGGGTGATCGTGTCGCCGACCTTAACGTCCGCGACTTCGCGGATATTGATGACGATATAACCCACCGAGCCGGGGCCGAGTTCGTCCTGCGGCTTCATCTTGGGCGAGAAGACGCCGACTTCCTTGATGACGGAGCGGACGCCGTTGAACATCAGCTCGATCGTCTGGCCGGCCTTGAAGGTGCCCGAGAAGACGCGGACGTAGCTGATGACGCCCTTGTAGGAGTCGAAGAGGGAATCGAAGACCAGCGCGCGGTGCTGCGGGTAGTCGGACCAGCGGGGCGGCGGGACGCGCTTGATGATCGCGGCGAAGATCTCGTCGATGCCGATGCCGGACTTGCCCGAGGCGAGGACGGCGTCCTGCGCGGGGATGGTGAGGATGTCCTCGACCTGGCGGCGGGCTTCCTCCGGGCGGGCGCTCGGGAGGTCGACCTTGTTGATGACCGGGACGATCTCGAGGCCCTGGTTCATCGCGAGGGTGGCGTTGGCGACCGTCTGGGCTTCCACGCCCTGGGACGCGTCGATCAGGAGCACCGCGCCTTCGCAGGCGGCGAGGGAGCGCGAGACTTCGTAGGCGAAGTCGACGTGCCCCGGGGTGTCGATGAGATTGAGGATATACTGCTTACCGTCCGGCGCGGTGAAGTTCATCGTCACCGGGTGGCACTTGATCGTGATGCCCTTTTCGCGCTCGAGGTCCATCGCGTCGAGGAGCTGCTCCTTCATCTGGCGCTTCTCGATCGTCT
>CANKZO010000199.1 GCA_947488485.1 Opitutia bacterium
TTCGATAAGAAGCTCGGTCAGGAAGAAGCCTGGTCCCGCCGCAGCCCCGGCGCCCGCCGCACGAAATCCAACGCCCGCATGGAGGCGCTTATTAAGATGCGCGCCCAACGCGGTGCTTTGCGCTCCGTCGCCGGTTCCGCCAAGATGGAGATCAGCGAAGCCGAGCGCTCCGGCGTCCGCGTCGTCGAAGCCGAGAACATCGCCTTCGCCTACCCGTCGGGCACTCCCCTGATCCGGGACTTCAGCTTCGTCCTCAACCGCGGCGACAAGGTCGGCCTCATCGGCCCGAACGGCGCCGGCAAGACGACCTTGGTCAAGATGCTCCTCGGCCAGCTGGCGCCGACTTCCGGTGACCTGAAGTTCGGCACGAAGATGGAAGTCATCTACTTCGACCAGATGCGCGACCAGATCGACGACAACAAGACGGTCGCCGAGAACCTCGCCGGCGACAGCGATACGGTCACGGTCCAGGGCCGCTCGCGCCACGTGATCAGTTACCTGCAGGACTTCCTTTTCGACCCCTCCCGCGCCCGCTCTAAGGCCAAGGTGCTCTCCGGCGGAGAACGCAACCGACTCCTGCTCGCCCGCCTCTTCACCAAGCCGGCCAACGTGCTCGTGCTCGACGAACCGACCAACGACCTCGACGCCGAGACGCTCGACGTCCTCGAAGACATCCTGGTGGATTACGCGGGCACGCTGATCATGGTCTCCCACGACCGCGCCTTCCTCGACAACGTCGTGACCAGCACACTGGTCTTCGAAGGCGATGGTATCGTGACCGAACACGCCGGCGGCTATACCGACTGGCGCAACGAACTGGCCCGTATCGCCGTGGCGAAGCGCACGGCGGCGATCGGCACGGCCGCCAAACCCGCCGCCGCGAAATCTTCCGCCCCGGCCCAGGCCGGTGCGAAGCTCAACAATAAGGAACGCAAGGAACTGGAAACGCTGCCCGGCAAGATCGAACAGCTCGAAGCCGAACAAGCCCAGATCAGCGTCCAGCTCGGCGACCCGGAGATCTACAAGGACGGCGGCGCCAAGGCGGCCGCTCTCCAGAAGCGCCTCCATGCCGCGGAAGCCGAGCACGCCGAGGCTCTCGCTCGCTGGATGGACCTCGACGCCCGCAAGGACGGCTAAGAGGGAGGGATTCGGCTGGTATGCCGATATTCGGATAGTTCCTGCAGTTATCGGCGATTGCACGCCGCTGGCGGTGGCTCATGATTTCGTCATAGCCCATTAAACAATGGGGATTCCGCCTAAAGTATCCGTATACGCACATCGACCGAACCGACGCCCGCTTGTGCCGATTTATAAACCCACCGCTTCGATCAGCTGCCCCAAGCCATGAAACGACCCCGGAACGTGCTTCTCGCCCTTGGCTGGTATGATCATCGCCTGCTCCAAGGCATCGCCACTTACGCTTCCGAGCACCGCTGGCATCTGGCTTCCCACAGCATCATCCACGAGAAGGTAATCCCTTGGGGTTGGAACGGCGACGGTGTCCTCGCCTGGCTCGGCGCCGGGGACGACCTAGCGGACTTCGTACTGAAGGCCGACAAGCCGACGGTCGACTTCTCCCTACGTCGCCGTGGCACCCCGTTCGCCCACGTCGTCCAAGACCACGCCAAGACCGGTGAGATCGCGGCGGAACATTTCATCGAGCGTGGGATGGGAAACTTCTGCTTCTTCAGCGACACCGAGAACTGGTCGCAGGTGGAACGCGGTCAGGCCTTCATGGAGGCCCTTCGCCGACGCGGCCTCCCGTGCGAACACCTGCGCTGGAACAATACCGGCAAGAAGGCCGACGCCCGGGACGAGTGGCAGCGCCGCCGAGCCTGGCTGCTGACCCGCCTTAAGGCCGCGCCGAAGCCCTTGGCGGTCTTCGCCGCCAACGGCACCCTCGCCGTCGAGGTCCGTGAGCTCTGCGAAGAGGCCGGCCTGCATGTACCCACGCAGGTGGCGATCGTGGGCATAGACGACTACCTGCTCTCGGTCGGCGCGATCAAGAAATACGTATCGGGCGTCGATACCAACCTCGAAGAGCAAGGCTACCGCGGTGCCGAACTTCTTGACCGCCTGATGCGCGGCGAGACGCCCCCGCCCGAACCGATCCGCATCCCGCCCGCCGGCGTGATCACGCGCATGAGCAGCGACATCCTGGCCACGGGCCATGAAGGCGTCGTGCGAGCCCTCCATCACATCACCGACCACTTCGCCGGCCCGCTCGGCGTCAAGGAACTGGCCGCCATCGCCCATATGTCCGAACGCGGACTCCGCCAGGCCTTCGTGAAACACGTCGGCTGCACGCCGGGCGACCGACTGCGCACCGTCCGCATCGACTCAGCCAAACGGCTGCTCGCAGGATCTTCCGAGAAGATCGAGGCGATCGCCCACCGTTGCGGCTACCCAAACCTGAACTCCTTCTTCGCCGCCTTCCGCCGCTCCGAGAACATGACCCCCGCGGAATACCGACGGATCATGCGCTTCCGCAGCTAAGCACCACTCACTCCGCCAAAGCGTGGATGGTGTTGATCACTTGACCGCGTAGTTCGGCGCCGTCGGCGGACTTGAGCTCATACTTGAGCTGCATCTGCATGGCCGGACGGAGGTCAGGAATCGTGAGGAAGACGGACCTGCGGTCAGCGGACAAGGTCGCGGACTTCACGACCAGCGTGTCGTGCTTACGCTCAGCCATCTGCGCTTTGCTGAATTGGAGACGGCCGTCGTTGCCTAGCTCGGTCGCGGCGACCTTGGTCTCGGTGGTGGAGATCTCCGGCGAACCATAGGCCGAGGACCAGACATAGTTCCAGGCCTCAAGATTCCAGTTCCCGGCGTCAGCCGCGGCCTGAGCATCGAGTTCGCAAGTAAAGTCGACGCGTACGCCCTGCTTGGTCGCGGCCAGCGCGATCGGCATGCGGGCGGCGACTCCGGTATAGCGGACGCGCTGGAAGCAGCCGTTCTGGGTCGCGGTGGTCTGCCAGCCGCGGAGTCCGGTCACGTAAAGTTGTCCGTCCTTGGGATTGAAGCGTGCACGCATGGCGCCGCTGCCGAAGTCGACGTTGAAACGGGTCACGCCACCCTGCATCTGGGGCTGGCCGTTGAAGGTCACTTCCTGCGGGAGGACGCCGTAGAGCGAGCAGGTGCCGTAGCTGAGGTGCAGGAGTCGGTCCTTCCAAGGGCCGAACTTGTCCGAGGTCACCCAGACTTGGCCGCCGCTGGAGTTGTCGATTTCCTTGGGGAACCAGCAGAGCGGTCGATCGTAGTCCGTCGGGGCCGTCGTGCGATGCGCGAGGTCGACCACGCCGTAGAAGCCACCCTGCTTGACCCAGTTGAGGCGGCACATGGGCGTCCACGTGCCTTCGTTGTCCCCGGTAGTGATCTGACCAGTCGGGCTCATGCCGATGCCATTCGGGGCGCGGAAACCGGTCGCGAAGAGCTCGAACTTCTTGCCGTCAGGTGAGACCTTGAAGAGCGCGCCGTGATGGTCGCAGATCTCGTCGAACCCGCGGCCGCCCTTGCGGACGGGGCCGGCCTTGATGAAGTAGAGGTTGCCTGCGGCGTCAGCCTGCAGGTCGAAGACGAACTCATGGAAGTTCTTCGTGGTCTGCAGTTCGAAATTGAACACATCGTAGCGGTCCGCCTCACCGTCGCCGTCCGTGTCGCGGAGCTTCCAGAGGCCGTCGCGGCAGGTGACCAGGACCTCGCCGTTCACGACCTTGAGGCCGAGCGGATGATAGAGGCCGGCGGCGAAGCGACGCCAGGTGACCTTGGCGAGTCTGTCGTCGATGCCCGAGGCCACGAGGACGTCGCCGTGGAAAGTGGCGATCACGGCACGACCATCCGGCAGGAAGTCGAAGGCCGAGGTGAACATCGGTGCCTTCCAAGGATTGGTCACGGGTAGGCTGACGTCGTCGACCACGTAAGGCTCGCCGGCCTTCTCCGAGAGCTTGCCGACCGTCTCGACAACTTCGGGCCACAGGGTCTTGGTGACCTTGAGAAGTTTGGAAGGCAGATCGGTGTCGAAAGACTGAGGCAGCGGGACTCCGGAAGGGAGATACGCGATGCGGACAGAGGTGACTTCGCTCGCGGCAGCGATGCGGGCCACGGCGTGACCGTCGATTGTTTCGACCTTGGTGGCTCCGAGCGTGACGATGCGCGGGGCATCAGCTGACTTACCGAGCATCACCGTGAGGCCCTTCGCCGAAGGAGCGACCTCAAGGGTGCGGACGACGAACTGGACTTCGTTGGCCGTGACGACCTCGGCGGCCTCGTCGACCGCCGTACCACCTACATTCCAGCGGACGACCACCGAGCGACCGGCGTTATGGAACCCCTGGAAGCGCGCTTGGTCTGCCGGCAGCGGCCCGAAGCCCTTGCGAGGCGAGAGCGTGGCCGCGTCGGCTCCGGGCATGAAGCCGGCAAAATCTCCGGTGACGAAGAGGGTCTCACCGATGGCCGTCGGGTAGTCGCCGCGGGACATGAGGTTCATCTCGGTGGTGAACTTACCCGACCACGCGCCGATCGGCCGACACAGGTCGAGGTCGTAAGCGATGCCCTTCTTGCCGTCGTCACCTAGGCGGATCGCCAGGCCCTT
>CANKZO010000200.1 GCA_947488485.1 Opitutia bacterium
GCTGCATGGCGAAGTGGCTAAGGCAGAAATCCCGAAGACCCTCGTTGCCGCTGGGTTCAGGCTTAGTCACCATGGGTCTCTCACTGTTGCCGTCAGGTAGTTGTGCCATGAGCCTAGTCGTACTCACGAACATCCCCACCCCGTACCGCACGGCGTTCTTTGACGCCTTGGCGGAGGCGGCGGCGTGCGCGGGTAAGCGATTCCATGTACTCTACTGCGCGAAGACGGAGCCGGGTCGGCATTGGCCTTACGATGCGTCGAAGATGAAGCACGCGCATACCGTGCTGCGCGGATTCCATCCTTCGCTGACCGGTATCAGTGCCCACCTGAACCCTGGGGTATTGGCGGAACTTAATCTCCTTAAGCCCGACACTCTGCTGATCGCGGGCTCCTGGAATACGCCGACCATGCTCACCGCAGGTCTGAATATCTATTCGCCGGCTCCCCGTCGTTTCTTCTGGAGCGAAGGCCACGCGGACGCGGCCCTACATAAGTCGGGTCTGATCGCTTGGCTGCGCCGCCGCGTCTACCGCACCTTCGATGGTTTCGCGGTCCCCAACGCGAAGAGCTCCGAGTGGGCAATCGCCCAGGCCGGTTCGCCTCGCCCGATAGTCACGCTGCCTAACGCGATCAATGCCGTCTTCTTCAAGCGGCCGTCCGGCGACGCTCGTAGTCAGGCTCGCGCCAAACTCGGCTTGCCCGAGAAGGGTAGGGTATTGGTGCAGGTGTCAGCCCTGACTGAGCGTAAGGGCATCCTGCCGCTGGCTAAGTCTTTCTTAGGTCTTGCCGCAGTCGAAAGGGCAGGGGCTCGGCTGCTATTCGTCGGCGAAGGCGAACAGCGCTCCGAACTAGAAAGTTTTGCGGCCAGTTCTGCTGGCATGATCCGCCTGCTTGGTCAGTTGCCGCCAGAGGAAGTACGCCAAGCGCTATGGGCCGCGGACGCTTTCGTTCTGAATACTCGACTCGACCCGAACCCGCTTTCAGCCATCGAAGCCTCCGCTGCCGGACTCCCGATTGTGATGTCGGCCGCCGCGGGGAACATCACGGAGATCGTCGAAGCACCTGATGCAGGGTTCGTTATCCGTGATCCGGCCGATCCGACGGAAGCCTTGCGTGCCGTGCTCTCCGCTTCCGATGAGCAACTCGCCGCTATGGGGGCGCGTGCCGCCCTCAACGCCGAACGCTTCGACGCTCCGACCGTGGCGCGCTCGCTGATTAAGCAGCTTTATCCGTCGGGCTAAGCTTCCGTTCATTCTTCACTTCCCAGCCGCGCCACCTGCGCGGCTTTTTTGTGCCTGATTCGGGAGGTAGGGACGTGATCACCATCGCGTCCTCCCTGAACCCCTGACGGATGCGATGTCATCGCATCCCTACCCGCGACCCGATCCACCTATGTCGTGACGCGGTCCCGACCCTACCTATGGAAAGCATTAGCGCCTGGGAGCATGCACCCGCCACCTGCCACCCGGAGCTGCCACCCGCCACCTGAATCTTGTCACTCACATTTGCACCTTTGCACAGGCCGCAGGCCGATTTGCACTTTTGCACCTAGGTCGGCACGCAGTGCCGACCCTACCTCGCTGCCACTTTCTGTTCAACCGAGCCTCTGGGCCTCTGGGCCTCTCGTTGCTCATGTCCCCTTGCCCCCATGCCCACTTGTCCCCTAGATGCACCCATGCCCCGCATCCTGGCCCTGACCTGCCTCCTGCTGCTCTCCGTCTCTTTGCGCGCGGGCGGATTATTCGACGCCGGCGTCTGGGCGCCGATCATGCTCCCGGCCGAGCCCGAGGTCGATGAACTCTCCGCCGCGCGCACGCTCGCCGATTGGTGCGAACGCGTGACCGGCGTCCGTCCGGAGACCCGCTATGAAGCCAAGGGCGTCCGCAGCCCCGCGCTCGCGATCTATGTCGGCCGCACCGCCGCCGCCCGCTCGGCCGGCGTCAAGGCTCCCGCCGAAGAAGGCGACTCCGCCCGCCGCGCGGTCGTCGGTCAGTCCGTCTTCCTGCTCGGCAACAACCCGGGCGCGACCCGCATCGCCGTCGGCCGCTTCTGCGAACAGCACCTCGGCGTTTTCTTCGCCTTCCCCGGCGAACGCGGCGCCGACTGGCAGCTCCGCTATCAGATCGGGTTCCCCATCCCCGACGAATACCGTCCTGATTTCCGCTGGCGCCAGCTGAGCGGGCTCAACGAACTCTCCGAAGACTGGGCCTTCTCCGTCGGCTTCGGTCGTACCCCGGCCTTTTCGCACGGGCTCTATCGCATCTTTGACCCGAAGCTCTACAAGCAGGAGCCGATGCTCTTCCCGATGGTCGGAGGTAAATCCATCGAGCCCAAGGGCGACGCCCTCGATCCGAACCCGCACCTCGACAACCCCCGCGCCCCGGAGATCGGCGCCAAGTATGCGCGCGAATTCTTCACGCAGAACCCCGACGCCTTCTCGGTCCCCTTCGGCGTCAACGACACCCTGAAGTTCGACGACTCCGCGGAGTCCGAAGGCTGGTATCGCGACCGCCCGGTACGTACGGACTATGTGTTCGGTTTCTATAATGCCGTCGCCGATTCGGCCTGGGCGCCGGACGGCGACCTGAAGGGCGAACGTCACGCCATCGGTGCGCTGGCCTATCTCCAGACCACGCGGGCGCCGTCCATCAAGCTCCGCCCCTCGATCTTCCCCTGGGTCTGCGCCGACCGCACCGCCTACGGTGATCCGGCTTTCGCCGCGCAGGACCGCGCGAATCTCGCTGCTTGGGCTAAGTCGGGCGTCCGCCGCCTCGGAGTCTATGATTACCTCTACGGCGCCGAAGTCGCCTCGCCTCGCGTCAACCTCGCCGCGTTGATCCAGTCCATCCACGTCACCTACACCGCGGGAGCCCGTGGTTGGTATGCCGAGGCCTATCCGCTTTGGGCCTTCGATGCGCCCAAGCTCTGGGTCGCGGCCAAGCTGCTCGAGAACCGCATGGCTAACACCGCCGACCTCCGGCGCACGTGGTTCGCGCGCGCCTACGGTCCGGCCGCCGATGAGATGACGGCCGCCTATGCGCAGATCGAGGCCGCGTGGAAGCGCGACGCCATCGTGGGCGGCAAGGATCAGTTCCTCCGCCACTTCCATGA
The DNA here is from genome assembly GCA_947488485.1 of Opitutia bacterium. Next base: position 3,112 of record CANKZO010000200.1, read on the forward strand.
CCAGCGCGGCGCCCTCGTGCTCTCCGACGAAGAGATCGCCGCGGTAAGCCGGAGCCTCGTCATCGCGCAACAGATTCTCCGTGATCCCACCAAGGACGTCGCCGCGCGCCGCCGCCAGACCTGGCGCCTCGGTCAGTTCATCGAAGCCTGGGACCTCTACCTCACCTTCCGCGAACTCGTCCAAGCCCGTCGCGTCGTGCCGTCCGCCGAAGCCCGCCTCGCAGCACTGCGTCGCCTGACCAAGGCCGAAGCCGGCTACCTCGCCAAGGAAGCCTCCTTCAATCGCCGCTGGGGCGCCTATGGTCAGCCGGTGAAGTGGAGCTGGTATCCGGGCGAGAACCCGCGCGCGCAGTGGTCCGAGCGCTTCCTGGTCGAGGGCGCCGACGCCACGCTCGCGAAGTGGGCCGCGACCGACGAGCCGAAGGGCTGGCTCGCTTACCGCGTCGCCCAGCAGGCCGCCGCCGCGACCGTCGCGCATCGTCACGACTTCGCCACGACCGACGCCACGGTCGAGGTTGCGCCGGCCTCTTTCAATCGCCGCGACCGACTTTCCTCCGGCCTGCGTCTGATCGCGCCGGCGGGCAAGATCGGCCCGATCACCGCCCCGGTCGCTCTCAAGGGCGGCCAGCTCGTCCGCCTGCAGTTGTGGGATTGGATCGACGAACTGCCCGTCGCCGATGCGCAGCAAGTCGTCACCCTGCGCTTCCTCGGTCCGGACGCCCGTTCTGAAGTCACGCAGGTCTGCCAGTCCCGTCAGACGGTCGTCCCGGCCATCGTACCGGCCTGGGCTACCGGACTGGAGTATGAGATCACCTTCACCGGCGGCGCCTTCCCGCAGGAAGCCTCCGTGCAGGTGATCGACCTGCCGGCCGCCCGCTGATGCTCAAGCGCGCGTTCGATATCGTCTTCTCGGCATGCTGGCTCGTCGGCTTCGCGCCGCTACTGCTCGTCGTCGCGATCCTCGTGCGCCTCAAGCTCGGCTCACCCGTGCTCTTCATCCAGGAGCGACCCGGCCTGCGCGCCCGGCCGTTCCGCATGGTCAAGTTCCGGACCATGACCGATGAACGCGGACCGGACGGCGAGCTCTTGCCTGATGAAAAGCGCCTGACCTCCTTCGGTCGCTTCCTGCGCGCCACCTCGCTCGATGAATTCCCCGAGATGTGGAACGTCCTCATCGGCGACATGAGCGTCGTCGGCCCTCGCCCATTGCTCTTACGCTATGTTCCTCGCTACAGTCCCTTCCAGGCCCGCCGCATGGAAGTGCGCCCCGGCGTCACCGGCTGGGCTCAGGTCAACGGACGTAATTCTCTCAGCTGGGAGGAGAAGTTCGCCCTCGATGTCTGGTATGTCGACCACCGCAGCTTCTGGCTGGATATGAAGATTGTCGTCATGACGTTCTTCCGCGTTTTTGCGCGTACGGGTATTGATGCGCGGAGTGGGGGTGCGGTGGAGGAGTTTAGAGGCGGTAGTAAAAATTAGAGGC
>CANKZO010000201.1 GCA_947488485.1 Opitutia bacterium
GGACTGCGCAGCGCGGCGATCTGTCCGGCGACGGTGCTGAGGTCGATCTTGGGGACGACGGACTTGAAGCCCTTCGGCGCGATACGATAGATGGTGCCGGAGAAGCCGTTATCTCGGGTGCCGTGACCACCCACGCCCGGGTCGAACCAGTCGGCCACGTAGATCGCGCCATCCGGACCGACGCACACGTCAGACGGACGGAACTTGGTCTTCAGGATCCCGGTGGGCTTACCGCCAAGGAAGTCCGACCCCGCCCATTCCTTCTCCTTGTTGGAGGTGAGGAAATCAAAGCGCTCGAGTTTCATGCCGGCGCCGTCGGGCTTGGGCAGGTAACCGAAGACGACGTTCTTGCCGGCTTCGCAGGCAAGAAGGAGACCGTTCCACTTCGGATCGAGGGCGCCGTTCTCATAGAAGGCCACGCCGGTGGGCGAGCCACCGCCATAGACGTCGCCGGCCGGCATGGTGCCAGGGTCGTCCTGACGCCATTCGGCGACCGGGGTCTCCTGACCGGGACGCTTGTCGGCACCCCAGGAGCGCTGACCGTCGGCGGACGCGAAACCGGCGTTGCCGCCTTCCATGATCAGGGAGACGCGACAGGCGGGCGGATCATCGTTATCGCTCTGGTACATATCGCCGAACGAGTTGATGGACTGCTCGTAGCTGTTGCGGTAATTGTGGCCGACGATGCGGGCGTTCGTGCCGTCGCTGTTCATGCGCACGGAGAATCCACCGACCCAGATGTTGCCGTCGTCGCTACGGACACCGGCGACCTTCTGGGCGTCGACCGCCTGCTTGGTCCACTCGCCATGATTATAGGGGCTACCGATGCGGAAGGTCTTGCCCGACTTGTCGGTGAACTGGCCGCAGGTGTTGCCCTGGTTGAAGTTCCACTTGCCGTCCGGACCGAAGGTCGCGCTATGGAGGGAGTGGTCATGGTTACGGCCATTGAAGCCGGTCAGGAGCACCTCGCGCTTGTCGACCTTAGGGTCGAAGACGCCGTCGCCGTTGGCGTCGGTATAGACCAGGAGGTCAGGCGGCTGGGAGACGACGATCTTTCCGTCGATGTGCGCCACGCCGAGGGGCGAGACGAGATTCTCTTCCTGCGTGAAGACCGTGACCTTGTCGGCCTTGCCCGCGCCGGTCGTGTCCTCGAGCACCACGATGCGGTCGCCTTCCGGACGACGTCCCTTCTTGCCACGGTAGTTGACGCCTTCGGCCACATACATCCGGCCACGCTCGTCGAAATCGATGTTCGTCGGGTTGAAAATCTGCGGCGAGGTCGCCCAGACGGTCACTTCGAAGCCTTCCGGCACCGTGAAGAGGTCAGTCGGAACGGCGAAGGGGCCGGTGTCGAAGTCGACCGGCTTGTACTTGGCCGGACGGGTCGTGAAAACCGCGAACTTGACGTCGGCGCCGCTGGCCTTGCCGCCACGGATGGCGCCGCCGTCATCGATGCCAACCTTGGCCCGGAAGGACTTGGCCGGACCAGGCAGGACGTAGGAGATGAAAGAGGAGGCGTGCGTGCCGATACCCCTGGCGTATTCCTTGCCAGCGATCCTGAGCGGTTTGCCGTCGTAATTCTTGCCGACGCGGGTCTGACCGAGGGATTCCGCGCTGGTCCACTTCAGCTTGGTCAGGTCAACCACCGTGCCGTCCATCAGGACGACCTCGGGCTCGATCCAGTTCGCCCAGTCGCAGGCGTTACCGTCTAATTCCGCTACCATCAGGTATAGTTCTTTCGAGCCATTGAGCTCGGCGGAGAAGTCGACCAGGCGCTGCTTGTCTTTGGCGAGCAGGATGGGCGACTCGGCGACCGGCTTAGGGTCGGCGGCGACGACCGGAGCAGCCAAGGCAAGGAGGGCCAGCAGCGAGAGGCCGGCCTGACGGGATACATGGGACATAAGTAAACTAGGGGTGCCCCATAGACACCCTGTTTCTAGTCGGGTTCAACCCCAACTTGGAGCAAAAGACGGCAACAGGCGTAAATCCCCAGCGACGGCTTTACATCCCGATGACAGCCAACACGTTTGAGGAACTAAGGGCACCCCGCCCTGTCCTAACCTTTTCCGATGTCTTTACGGCACCACCTTGCCCCCCTTTTGTTCGCCGTCTCGGCGTCCGCCGCCGAGCCCGCCACGCCCGCGCAGCTGGAGTTCTTCGAAAAGGAGGTCCGTCCGGTCCTGGCCGATCATTGCTATAAATGTCACGGCGAGAAGAAACAGAAGTCCGGCCTCCGCCTCGATTCGCGCGAGTTCGTCCTCAAGGGCGGCGAAGTCGGTCCGGTCGTCGTCCCCGGCAAGCCCGAGGTCAGCCGGCTGATCCAGTCTATCAATCACGTCAAAGCGGCGGACGTGTATGCCATGCCAGGCGAAGACGAGAAGCTTCCGCCCAAGGCCATCGCGGCCCTCACCGAGTGGGTCCGCCAAGGGCTGCCTTGGCCAGAAGAAGCCAAGCCGGTCGCCCACGACCCGCGGAAGCACTGGGCCTTCCAGCCGGTCGTCTCCCCGACTCCGCCCGCCGTCGCCGCAGCCGACGTCGCCAAAGTCAACCAGCCCCTCGATCGGTTCGTCTTGGCCAAGCTGAAAGAAGCCGGCCTCGACTTCAATCCGCAAGCCGGACGCGAAGTGATCATCCGTCGCCTCACGCTCGCGCTCGTCGGCTACCAACCGACGGCCGCCGAGATCGCCGCTTTCGTTTCGGACCGTGATCCGCAGGCCACCGATAAACTCGTCGACCGCCTCCTGGCCTCACCGGCCTTCGGCGAACGCTGGGGCCGTCACTGGCTCGACGTCGCGCGTTATTCCGACACGAAGGGTTACGTCTTCCAGGAAGAACGCCGCTACCCTTACGCTTACACTTACCGCGACTGGGTGGTGAAGGCCTTCAACGACGACCTGCCCTACGACCAGTTCCTCCGCCTGCAGCTCGCCGCCGACCAGATCGTCAAGGATCCGGAGAACAACCGCGACCTCGCCGCGCTGGGCTTCCTGACGCTCGGCCGTCGCTTCCTCAACAGCACGCCGGACATCATCGACGACCGTATCGACGTCGTCATGCGTGGCACCCAGGGGCTGACGATGGCATGCGCTCGCTGCCACGACCACAAGTTCGACCCTCTGCCGACGACGGAATACTACTCGCTCTACGCGATCTTCAATTCCAGCGAGGAACCGAAGGAGCTCCCCCCGTTGAAGCCGTTCACGCGCACTAAGGAGACGGAGGAATTCGAAGCCGAACTCGGCGTCCGCGAGAAGAAGCTCAATGACTTCATCCAGAGCCGCTACGACCTCTCCTTCTCACCGGAGAAGACGACGGCCTATCTCAACCTGACGATGGAGTCCCTCAAGGACGCCAAGCTTGACGCCAATCAGAAGGCCAAGGCGGCGAACCTCTATGCCGCGGTCCTCGGTGGCTGGAAGAACGCGCTTAAGCCGAAACTGACGCCGACCGATCCCGTCTGGGGCGCCTGGGTGAGCCTGCAGGGCGTCACGGACGCCGAATTCCCGAAGCGCTTCGCGGCACTGCTGTCCCAACCCACCTTGTTCGTCGATCCGCTGCTCCGCGCCCGGCTCAAGGCCAAGGCGCCAACGAAATTGGCCGAACTGACCGCGACCTACGCCGCCCTGCTCTCCGAGGCCCGCAAGCCCGAGCATGCCGCCCAGGCCGAATGGAAGTCCTGGCGCGAACTCATCCTCCATCCCACGGGCCCGACCGTCATGACGCCGGCTTCGCTGATCGGCACCTACAACGTCGCCGACCGCAACACCCGCAACAAACTGCAGATCGACGTCGCCGGCTTCAAGGCCACGAGCCCGAAAAGCCCGCCGCACGCAATGGCGCTGCAAGATAAGGCGAAAGCCGTGCAAGGCGTCGTCTTCCTCCGCGGCAGCGCCTCTCGCCCGGGCAAGAAGGTCCCTCGTCAGTATCTCTCGATCCTCTCCGATGGTCCGCCCAAAGAGTTCACCCAAGGCAGCGGCCGACTTGATCTCGCCAACGCCATCGCCAGCCCGACCAATCCGTTGACCGCCCGCGTGATGGTCAATCGCGTCTGGATGCATCTCCTCGGTCAGCCGCTCGTCGACACCCCGAGCGACTTCGGCGTCCGCACGACGCCCGGCAAGAACCCAGCCCTGCTCGACCACTTGGCAAGCACCTTCGTGAAGGAAGGCTGGTCGATGAAGAAGCTCATCCGGACGATCGTCCTCTCGCGAACTTTCCTGCAGTCCGCCGATCTCCGCCCCGAGGCCGTCGCCAAGGACCCGGACAACTCTTTAAATTGGCGCGCCCACCGCCGCCGGCTGGATTTTGAGGCCCTGCGCGACAGCATGCTGCGCGTGGCCGGACGTCTCGATGACGCCAAGCTGGGCGGCCAGCCCTTCGACCTGGTGAGCGCCTTCGGCACGCCGCGGCGCACGATCTACGGTCACATCGACCGCCAGAACCTGCCGGCCTTCTTCCGCACGTTCGATTTCGCCAACCCGGACTATCACGTGCCTAAGCGTAACCAGACCACGACGCCGCAGCAGTCGCTTTGGATGCTCAACCATCCCTTCGGCCGCTCGCTCGCCGATGAACTGGCCGCGAAGGTCGC
>CANKZO010000202.1 GCA_947488485.1 Opitutia bacterium
CCATCGGCGACAAAGGCGAAGCCGACATCGGTAAGTTCGACGGCTATGAAGTCCTCCTGGAATCCGTCGTGAAGATGTTCCGCACGGGTAAGGCCCAGGTCTCCGCCGAAGAGACCCTCGAACTTTACACCTTCATGGAAGCCGCCGATGAGAGCAAACGCCAGAACGGCGCTGAAGTGAAGCTTGCCGATGTCCTCGCTAAAGCCCGCGCCGAAGTCGCCGCCGGCAAATAAGCGGTAGGGATGCGATGACATCGCATCCGCCTGTCTCGAGGTAGGGCGGCGCGACTGTGCGCCGCTCAATTACATTGAACTCCCGTCGCCTACCGCAAGATGACGACATGCGATTCTGCCCGAGAGCCTTCCTCTGCTTGCTGCTGGTGACCGTAGGCCTCTCCGCCGAGACCGTCTGGCTCGATGACCTGAATCTGAAGCCGATCGTCCAGGGTTACGGGCGGCCCATGAAGAACCGACATGCCGCCAGGAATCCCGAGGACGCCAAGCCGCTCAAGATCCAGGGTAAGGTCTTCGAGCGCGGCGTGGGCACCGTCGCCGAAAGCGTGTTCGTCATCCATCTCGACGGGGCGGCGAAGACCTTCTCGGCCCAGGTAGGCCTCGATGACGCCAAGCGTGGGTCGAACCGTTCGAGCGTGGAGTTCTTTGTCATCGGTGATGGTCGGATGCTTTGGCGCAGCGGGGTCATGCGCACCGGCACCGAAGCCAAGCCCTTTGCGGTGAACGTCGTCGGGGTGAAGCAGCTCCTACTCAAGGTGGGTGACGCCGAGGATGGTGACAATGATGACTATGCCGATTGGGCGGATGCCCGTTTCGAGACGACGGGCGCCATGACTTTCCGCACCTCGGGTGAGCCGGCCCCGGCACCGGTCGCCCCGTATATCCTCACGCCCCTCGCGCCGGCTACGCCGCGGATTAATGGACCCGGCGTCTTCGGGGTTCGTCCGGGTTCGCCCTTCCTCTATTCGGTCCCTGTGACCGGGGAGCGTCCGCTGACCTTCTCCGCTCAGGGTCTGCCCGCTGGCCTGAAACTGGATCCGCAGACGGGTCGGATCTCGGGCAGCCTTTCCGCCAAGGGTGAATTCATCGTGACGCTCGGCGCCAAGAACGCCCGCGGTTCCGCGGAGAAGCGCTTCCGCATCGTCTGTGGCGACACCATCGCCCTGACCCCTCCGATGGGTTGGAACAGCTGGAACTGCTTCGCCCAGACGATCACGGCGGAAAAGGTGAAGAGCGCCGCCGATGCGATGGTCAGCAGCGGCTTAATCAATCATGGCTGGACGTACGTCAACATCGACGACTACTGGCAGAACCATCTCCCGACGGACGAAAAGACCCTCCAAGACCTGGTGCGTCCGTTCCGTGACGAACGCGGCGTCATCGCCTCCAACGTCCGCTTCCCTGACATGAAGGGTCTCGCAGATTATATCCACGACCGCGGTCTCAAGGCCGGCATCTACTCCTCGCCGGGTCCGACGACCTGCGGCAAATGCGCCGGCAGCTGGCTGCATGAAGCGCAGGACGCGCGCACCTTCGCCGAGTGGGGTTACGACTACATCAAATATGACTGGTGCAGCTATAGCCAGGTCGTGGGCGGCGAGGTCCCTAACCCGAACGGCGTGCCGGTCCGGAAGGGGTCCAAGGATGACGCCTATGCCACTCACCCCTTCAAGGTCATGGGCGAACACCTGCGCGCCCAGAAGCGCGACATCGTCTTCAGCCTCTGCCAGTATGGCGGTAATGACGTCTGGAAGTGGGGTTCGTCCGTCGGCGGTAGCGCTTGGCGCACCACGGGCGACGTCAATGACTCCTGGCGCAGCGTCAAGGCGATCGGATTCTCCCAGGACAAGTCCGCCGCCTACACGAAGCCCGGCAGCTGGACCGATACGGACATGCTCATCCTCGGTTGGATCGGATGGGGTCGCCCTCGCCCGACATCCCTCAGTGCTGACGAGCAATACTCGCACGTCAGCCTCTGGTGCATGCTGTCCTCTCCTTTGCTCATCGGTTGCGACATGACTAAGCTGGATGCCTTCTCCCTGAACCTACTGACCAACGATGAGGTCATCGCGGTGAACCAGGACGAGTTGGGCAAGCAGGCAACGTGCGTCTATCGGCTTTATGAAGTCGACGGCCTAGTTACCGACGTGCGCGTCTACGCCAAGGATCTGGCGGATGGCAGCCGAGCGGTGGCCTTCTTCAATGTCGGAGCTGAGCCCGTGAAATTCGACTTCAAGGAGTTCGCCAAGCTCGGCCTATCCGGTCGTCAGGTCGCCCGTGATCTCTGGCGTCAGAAGGACGTCGCTACCGTCGATACGACCAAGGACAGCCTGCCACTGAGTCTCCCCGGCCACGGCGTGACGCTCACCAAGTTTTCCGCTGCGAAGTAAGGGCGGATTCGCCGCCTCACTCCGCAAACCCGTAGTCTTTGAGCATCCGCGCCACGGCTTGCGGGAGGGCGGGGCGAATCGCGGTGGGGACGACCTTCTGGGCGTCGACGGTGCAATGGAGGTAGCCGAGCTTACGTTCGGCGTCGGCGTCGCGGCCGGCGGCTTCGAGCCAGCGCTGGAGCACGGCCGCGGCGCGCGCCCACTCGGGCCAGTCGCTGTCGGCACCGTCGGCGGCCTCGACCAACGTGCACAGGGCGCAACCGCCGAGGAAGCGTTCGACCGCGGCGGCATCTTCCGCCCCGACGATCGTGACGAGCTTCTCGCGTTCGCGCGCTTCCATGGTCAGGTCTTGTAACCGAGCACGGGGCGCAGCCACTTCTCGGCCTGCTCGATGGTCCAGCCCTTGCGCTTGGCGTAGTCCTCGACCTGGTCACGGCCGACATTATCCACGTCGAAGTAGATCGACTGCGGGTTGCCGAAGTAGAGGCCCGAGACGGAAGCGGCCGGGTTCATGGCGTAAGATTCGGTGAGCGTGCAGCCGAGGCGATCCGCGTCCAGCAGGCGCCAGAGTTCGGCCTTCTCGGTGTGCTCGGGACAGGCGGGATAGCCGGCGGCGGGACGACGCCCCGCGTATTTCTCGTCGACGAGTTCTTCAACGGTGAGGGCTTCGTTCGGCGCATAACCCCAGAGCTCCTTACGGACTTCGCGGTGCAGCCACTCGGCGCAGCCTTCGGCGAGGCGGTCGGCGAGCGCCTGAATGAGAATCTGGCGGAAGGGATCCTTGGCTTTGAAGGAGGCGGCGTAGTCTTCGATCTCCTGGCCGGCGGTGACGGCGAAGGCGCCGAGGTGGTCACCCTTCTGCGTGGAGACGAGGTCGGCGAGCGAGCGGCAGGTGGTCACCTTCGGACGCTGGCGCTGGTCGCGCAGGAAGTGGAAACGGCCGATCCGCTTGGTCTGGGCTTCGTCACCGTAGACCTCGACGTCATCGCCGACACGACGGGCGGCCCAGAGGCCGGCGGCGCCACGGAGATGGAAGCGGTTGCCGCGGATCAGGTCGTCGAGCTCGACACGCGCCTCGTCGAAGAGCTTGCGCGCTTCGTTGCCATACTTGCCTGACTTGAAGATTTTCGGGAAGCTGCCCTTCAGCGACCAGGTGATGAAGAACGGCGTCCAGTCGATGATCTCGGCGACCGCGGCGGGGTCGATGCGCTCGAAGAGCGTGACGCCAGGCTTGCGCGGCGCGGGCTGCACTGGGGCGGTGGTGACGAGCGGGCGCTGGCGGGCTTCGGCGAGCGGGATGACCACGGCAGGCTGCTGCTTCTCGTAGGCTTCGCGCATCTCCGTCTGCGTGGTCTTGAGCTCGCCGACGAACCCTTCGCGCTTGGCGGGGTTGAGGAGGTCGCTGCACACGGTCGTGACGAGCGACGCGTCGCCGACGTGCACCATCGGGCCGTCGTAATGCTGGGCGAGCTTGATGGCGGTATGCTCCTTGGAGGTGGTGGCACCGCCGATGAGCAGGGGCGTGTGGATGCCCGCGCGTTTCAATTCCTGGGCGACGGTGATCATCTCGTCGAGCGAGGGCGTGATCAGGCCGGACAGGCCGATGAAGTCAGGCTTCAGGCGCTGGGCCTCGGCGACGATCTTCTCGGTGGGCGTCATGACGCCGAGGTCGGTGACGGCGTAGTTGTTACAGGCGAGCACGACGCCGACGATGTTCTTGCCGATGTCGTGGACGTCGCCCTTGACCGTCGCGATGAGGAAGGTGCCCTGGGTGGAGCCGCCGACCTTCTCGGCGGCCATGAACGGCTCGAGGTGGGCGACCGCGGTCTTCATGACCTTGGCCGACTTCACCACCTGGGGGAGGAACATCTTGCCCTCGCCGAAGAGCTTGCCGACGACGCGCATGCCGTCCATCAGCGGGCCTTCGATGACGAGCAGCGGCTTGCCCAGCTTGACGCGGGCTTCTTCGGTGTCGGCGACGGCATGGTCGTCGATGCCCTTGACCAGGGCGTGTTCGAGGCGGGCTTCGACGCCGAGCTTGCGCCACTCGTTCTTCTTGGAGGTGTCGGCGCCTTCGGTCTTCGTCGCGGCGAAACGCGGCGCGGCTTCGAGCAGGCGGTCCGTGGCGTCCTCGCGGCGGCAGAGGACGAGGTCCTCGACGAGATCGCGGAGTT
>CANKZO010000203.1 GCA_947488485.1 Opitutia bacterium
GCATCCCACCGGACCTGGAAGCCGACATCGAGGAAAAGATCCAACGGGAGGTCGACGAGCGCACCAGCTCACTCTACGAGGATTCCCGCCCACGCTCCGGTGGCTGCCTCCTCATCCTCGCCCTCCCTGTCCTAGGGCTGTGGTTCCTGGGGTAGGGGTAGCGCCTTAACGATCAAAGGGAAACCGGAGACCGGATGACTGGCTGGGGTCATTAAGTCCGCAGCTAATATCCCGGTCTCCGGTCTCCCCTTGAGTGAGTCTGTCCGGCCAACTGATCAACCGGTCAACAGATCAACTTATTTGAGCGATCGCAGATACGCCACGAGATCGACCAGTTCCTTTTCGGAAAGCATGCCGTCGAGACCGGCGGGCATAAGGCTCGTGGTCAGCTGCGTCGAAGAGGCGATCGACTCGTTGGGCAGCAGACGGACTTGCCCCGAAGCCTCCTTGACGGTCACGCCCTCGGCGGAGCGCGCTTGGATGAGCCCGAGCACGCTAGACCCGTCGGTGAGCTGGAACGAATTGAGGTCGTAGTCGCGGGCGATGTTATAGCTCGGGAAGAGGATGCTCTCGACGAGTTCCCGCTCCGCGCGGATGCCGCCAATCTTGGTCAGGTTCGGCCCGAGCTCGTTACCATTGTCGCCGATCTTGTGGCAAGCGAGGCAGGCGCCGCGGCCGGATTCATAGACGGCACGACCGGCGATAGGGTCGCCCTTCTTCACCGCAGCTTGGGCGAGTGGGACAAGCCGCTCCTTCTTGGCTTCGTTGGCCGCGAGGGCGGCGTCAAACGACGGCTCGAGGACTTCGTAAATCTCGCGCGGCAGGAAGCCGAAAGCTTTGCGCACGAGATCCTGGCGGAACGTACCGAGCATAGGCGACTTGCTGAGCGCGACGGCAATCTTCCGGCCGGTATCCTTGGAGATGCGTTTATAGTTCTGCGGTACGGCAAGCGCAACGAGGAGTTCGCTCTGCTCGAGCGGGCCGGCGTTCGGCAGCAACTCGAGATAAGTGTCCCACTGCGCGGGGGTGAGCTTCGTGTTGGCGAGACGTGCGGCGGCGTCCATGCGCAGTCCCGGATTCGCCGGATCGACGAAGAGGTCGGTGAGCAACTTGAACGCGGCGTCGCTAAGGTCTTCGCCGCTACCGGATAACGCGAGCAAGGCCTTGAGACGGAGCGAAGCAGGCTTGGTGGTGTCGACGGAGACGGCGTTCAGCGCTTCGTCGAAGCGCTTGTCCTTCACGCGCGCAAGGGCGTCGAGCAAGAGCGGCGAGGCACCCTTGGCGAGCTGTGCCTGGAGCGGCGCATTCCAGAACTGGGCGTCGACCTTGCCCGGCTGAGCGGCGATCGCGCGGAGCGCGGCCTGACGGACGGCGACCTTCCCGTGCGCGAGCATCTGGGCGATGCCCTTGGCAACGCCCGGCTGGCCGGCGAGCGCGGTGGCGAACTTACCCAAGGCGGCGACCTGCGTCGCGGAAGGCGCCGGCTGCGCGAGCCAACGGGTAAAGAGCGGCGCGATCACCTGGTCGGCGTCAGCGGCCTTGCTGAGAGCGAGGTAGGCGTTCTTGGCCAAAGCAGCGTCCGCGGAATCGGCCTGGCTGACCGCGAACTTCAGGACGTCGGCGTAATCGGACTCCTTGAAGCGGGTCTGCGAGAGGATGCGCAAGAGGCGGGCTTGAGCGACGGGGCCCTTGACGGTGGCGAGGTCGGCGGCGGTGAAACCGGCGAGACGCATGCCCGCGGTGAGGATGGCGTGCTCGAGCACCAGGTCGGCCTCACGCGAGAGGAGTCCGCGGATGGCTTCGGTGATGGCGGGAGACTTCGCCTCGCGGAAAGTCAGGCCTTCGAGACCGCGACGGACCACGGCCTGATCGGCAGACGAAAGCTGGGCGAGAAGTTCGGCATCCGATTTCACCGGCGCCGGCGAGAACGGACGATGAGCCTTGGCGACGGCCACATGGGCGGCCTTCCCTTCGGCGGTGCGGCGCACGCGGTAGATCGCGCCGGGGACGTTGGCCACGCCCTGCAGGCTGGACGGGCAATGCGAATACCAGGTGCCGGTGTCGACGACGAGCAGCGAGCCGTCAGGGGCTTCGATGACGTCGGAAAGATGCGCGCCCTTGCGGTCTACGGTCAGGAATTCGTGCTCGGTCGCCTGGTAGGTGGCGCCCTCAGGCTTGAGTTCGAAACGCACGATCTTCTTGGAGTTGTAGTAAGCGACGAGGAGGTTGAGGTTATCCGGGCCAGACGAAAGAGGATGGTCGGTGGGCGCGATCCGGTCACCGCTCTTCCAGAAGGCGCAGCCGCTGGGAACGACGTGACCGAGTTCCTTGAGAATCGGCATACGCTCGTGGGTGCGCGGGAGATCGGCGATGATGCGGAGGAAATCCGGGCGCTCGTAGACGCCGCCGAGCTGCCAGTGCATGAGGGTGTCGACGCGCGGGCTGCCGAAATAGAGGTCGACGGTGCCCACGACCTCGCCGGTCGGGGTGAAGTCGATGCTGGCCGGATTATCGGCGCAGCCTAGGGCATGCCAGCGGATGTCGGAACCGTCGGTCTTCATCGACCAGACGCCGCTGTTGAGGCCGGCGTGCACGAGCGTGCCGTCCTTCTGCTTCACAGTGTGGCCCTTGCGGCCATGGGTCCAATAGAGGCGGCCGTCCGGGTGCAGGCGGGGGCCGTGGCAGTCGGCGCCGTTGGCGGTCCATTCGAAGCCACCGACGACCAGCTCGCGCTTCTCGGCGACGCCGTCGTCATCCGCATCGGTGAACTTCCAGATACCGGGAGGCGAAGCCACGTAAAGGCTGCCGTTCGCCCAGCAGCCGCCCTTGGGTACGGTCAGCTTGTCGGCGAAGACGACGCTCCGGTCGAAGACGCCGTCGCCGTCGCGGTCCTCGAGCATCACGACGCGTCCGGGTGTCTCGCTTTCGAATTTCTTGGTGCTCCAATTCACGCCCACGGAGTCGCCTACGAAAAGGCGGCCCCGATCGTCGACGCATCCCATCGTGGGATTGGCTACCATCGGAGAGGCGGCGGCGACGATCATCTCAAAACCCACGGGCAGCTTGTAGGGCAGCGCGGCGTTCCGTGCTTGATCCTTCTCGAAATCGATCTTCGCCGGGCGCATGGCGTAACCAGGGATTTCCTGTTTGTCACCATGCTTGGCCGCGGACGCGGCCTGCGCCTTGACGTCGTCCGAAGCGGGGTGCGCATCGGAACGGGCCGCCTTGGCCGGCGACCACTTCTCGGTGAATCCGCCGACGGGGTGCAGCTCATAACGACGGACGTGCATCTCCGCGGCCTCGGTCTGCAGCTGGAGGCGCCCTTGGCTGGGCTTCACATCGAAGGCTTCGTTCACCTTCACGCCATTGACGAGATATACGAGCGTATCGCCCTTGGCGATCACCTCGAAACGGGTCCACTGGCCGAAGGGCGACTCGACGTCATCCTTGCCGCGGAAGCCTACGACGTCCTTCCAGTCGGCGTCGCGCTTGGACCAGTTGAGGCGGCCGCCTTTCATGGTCTGGCGGGGCGCGCCGGGCGTCCACACCTTCTCTTTGTCCCGGTCGAGACCGACTTCGGCGCTGATCGAGGTCTCGAGGACGGTGCCATCCGCGAGCTTGGGCGCAAGGACGAGGATGTCGCCCACGCCGCCTTCGATGATCTGGGCCTCGATGCTGGCCATCCAGTTGCCGCCCACCGTGCCCTGCGGCCCGAAGCAGTGCACGAGGATACCGCTGTCGCGGGAGCGGGACTCCCGCTTACCCCAGGTCTTCTGGCCCCACTTGAACTCGATCACGAGATGGTAGTCACGATAGGCACCGAGAGTGGTGATGGCCCCGTAACCTTCGCCGCTCACGACGAAATTACCATCCGGTCCGAACTTGAAGACGGACTTAGGATCGCCGGCGATGTCGAGCTTGGGGTTGACGAAGAGCTCGGACTCTCCCTTGCGGAAGAGTTCGAGCAGGTCGATCTTCTGGGTGACGGCCTGCGCGACGGGTTCCGGCGGCAGGATAATCTTAGCGACCGGCTCCTTGCTCTGCGCGGCCAGTCCGATGACGGATAGCAACGCGAACACGAAGGCGGCGATGGGGTGGTTTTTCATGGGGTGAAGGAAGAAGACGGTGAAAGGGACCCCGATGTTCCAAACCGCCCGCCACTCTTCAATACTTTCGCATCTATTGAGCGGAATAGGTCATTATCGGAGCAGAATTGGATAGGTAGGGCGGCCATTGCCATGGCCGCCGTTCGCACTCGTACGTGCGTCATGTCGGGTAGGCCTCCTGATCGTTAGACGTCCGTCCGCCCACGGACGTGATGGCAATCACGTCCCTACCTATGCCCGCAGCCAATCATCCGGTCTCCGGTTTCCCTTTGAGCCCCCTCTGTTGCCTTGGGTAGGGCGGCCATTGCCGTGGCCGCCGTTCGCACCCGCACAACCCTACCTCGACTCCGTCTGACTCACGACCTGCCGACCCGCCGCACTGTCGTAGAATCGCTCAAGCGAGACACCCATGGCCGCGCTCTTGCTACCGAGATAAGGGAAGTGACCGTAGTA
>CANKZO010000204.1 GCA_947488485.1 Opitutia bacterium
ATTAGTTGGAAGGGGAGTCCTTGGCCTGGGCGCGGCCGTGGAAGCTGATTTCGATGACTTCGGAGTCGAAGCCGGGCGGGAGGATCGAGCGGAGGCTCTTGATGACGTCCGCCGGCAGTTCGATGTCGTGGACGCGGCCGGTCTCCTTGTCGCGGAAGTGCGCGTGCGGGGCCAGGTTGGGGCAATAGCGGGTGGACTCGCGCTCGTGGTTGACCTGACGGACCAGGCCGCAGCCGACGAAGGTCTCGAGGCAATTATAGACCGTGGCGAGGGAGACGCCGGGCATGACCTCGCGGGCTCGCTGGAAGACCTCGTCGACCGTCGGGTGGTCGCGTTCGGCCAGGAGGACGGTAAAGACCGCCTCGCGCTGGGGGGTGACCTTTTGGCCGCTCTTTCCGAGGGCTTCTTGGAGGTGTTCCCGATCGTGATCAGTGAGATTTTGAATCATTCTAAGTACCAACACAGTTAGAATGAGTCTAATCCGCAAGAAGAAAGGGTGGTAAACAAGGGCTAGGGCCAGGGCCAGGGCTAGGGACAGGCTTAAAGGAGGAACTTAGGGCCAAGCCGGCGGTCTTGGGGGTATCCCCATGCGCCTCCTCCCCTTCGCTGGTCTGCTCTTGGTAACCGTGCTGCCTGGGCAGGTCATTGAACTCGGGGGTCGGCTTGAGCCCTTCTTCGATCGTGCCCTCATCGCTGAGTCCAAAGGGGCTGATCTGCGACTTCATGAACCAAGGGACGAGGGCGTCGTCATGAAATTCGATCGTCCCTGGGAGGGCGCCTTTTCGGCTTACTGCACGATCCTCCGCGACGGCGACCGTCTGCATCTTTATTATCGCGGTAAGAAAGCGGGCGGCCCTGACGGAACGGGTGAGGTGACCTGCCATGCGGAAAGTCGCGACGGACTGAGCTGGACGAAGCCGGCGGCGAATCTGCCGGGAGCCCCTGCAGGCAGTAATGTGATTCTCGATGAGGCCGGGGTCACCCATAACTTCAGTCCGTTCATCGACGCCCGTCCGGGCGTGCCGGCGGATGAGCGATTCAAGGCGCTGGGCGGGGTGGTCACCAAGTCTCCAGATTCAGGACTCTTTGCCTTTGCCTCGGCAGACGGATTGAGCTGGCGGAAATTGCAGGCCGCTCCGGTGCTCACGAAGGGCGCGTTTGATTCGCAGAACGTCGCGTTCTGGTCCGAGAAAGAAGGCTGCTATGTCGCGTATTTCCGCACCTTCACGGGCGGGACCACGAATGGGGGCTGGAATCCCTCCGGCCTGCGCACGGTCTCCCGGGCGACTTCGCCCGACTTGCTGCATTGGAGCGAGCCCAAGGCGATGGCCTTCACGCCCGCGCAGGAGCACCATTTCTACACGTCGCAGTCGCAGCCTTACTTCCGCGCTCCGCACTTGCTCATCTCCACCGCGGCCCGCTGGGTGCCGGGTCGTCGTCCGCTGAGCGATGACGAGGCGGCGGCCTTGAAGGTCGATCCGGCGTATTACAAGTCCGCCAAAGACGCCTCGGACTGCGTCTTCATGACTTCACGTGACGGCGCCACGTTCGAACAGAATTTCCGTGAGGCGCTGATCCGGCCGGGGCTCGACCTGGGTCAGTGGGTCTCGCGTACGGGCTATCCGGTCTTGAATCTCGTGCAGACCGGACCGGCTGAGATGTCTCTTTATACGAATCAGGATTACGCGCAGCCGACGTCCCACCTCCGCCGCTATTCCTGGCGATTGGACGGCATCGCCTCGATGTCCGCCCCTTATGCCGGGGGTGAGTTCACCACGAAGCCGCTCCGTTTCTCCGGCCGTGCTTTGCGGCTTAACCTCGCTACTTCGGCCATTGGTTCGGTGCGCGTCGAAATCTTGGACGCCGAAGGCAAGCCTTTGCCTG
The DNA here is from genome assembly GCA_947488485.1 of Opitutia bacterium. Next base: position 1,885 of record CANKZO010000204.1, read on the forward strand.
GCCGTGCGCTGGCCGACTCGCAGGACTTTGCGGGTAATCGACTGGAGCATGACTTCCGCTGGAAGAAAGGCGCGGATCTTTCCGACCTTGCCGGCCGCGTGATCCGTCTGCGTTTCATGCTGAAGGACGCGGACGTCTACTCGCTGAGGTTCGTCGGGACTAATTAAGTCCGCGCGATTCCTCATCCCCGCCTTGTTCGTCGAGCTTACGCTGGGCGTCCAGGCGGGAGAGTTCGTCGGCCACGGCCTTGATGCGCTGATCCTGGGAAAGGCATTCGAGCAAGGCGCGGCGAGTGTCGGCCTCGGCGACGAGGTGGCCGGCGGCGGCGTCGGCCAGGGCGCCCGGCTGGTTGGCCAGGCTGCGCAGGCGCTGCATGAGCGGCGCGGCTTCCTCTCCGAGTTCGCTGACGATGTTCTCGGCGAAGGCGAGCACGCGCGCGATGTCACGCGTGCAGCCGACGAGGTCCGTCGAGGCTTCGTCGACGACCGGCGCGATCTCGAGCTGCGGATACGGTGTCTTGCGCTTCACCTTGATGACGCGCGCGCGGCGCAGGCCTTCTAGGACGATATGCGAGGTGCCGTCCTCGAGTTCGACGTGGCCGACGATACGGCCGACGCAGGTGAAGGGGCAGGGCGGTTCATCGTTGTCCGGCGAGAGGCTGTCTTCGTCCAGCTGCGAGATCGCGAACATGCGGCTGCCGGCGAGGGTCTCCTTCAGCATCTTGCGGTAGCGGGGCTCGAAGATGCGCAGCGGCATGAGCTGCTGCGGGAGGAAGACGCAGTTGCCCAAGGTCATGACGGGAACGACGACGGTGGGAACCATGGATCAGACAATGGCAGGATTACCCCCGAAGGCAAACGAGGGAGCGGCTAATAGAGTATGGAGTATCGAGTATGGAGTTCAGGGGGAGTGAAACCCTATACTCGATACTCCGAACTCAATACTCCGTAAGCTCGGCTGGGCCGAGCTTACTGCCACTGATCCAGGAACAGCTTCTTCGGGTCAGGGCTGTCGGATTCCGCGAAGTAGACCCCCATGCGCAAGGAAGGCAGGAAGTGCGCGGGAAGCTTCTCCTTATTGCGCGCCGCGATCTCGGTGAGGAGCGATTCGGGCGAACGGCCGGCGAGCTGGTCGACGCGGTAGTAGCCGGCGTCGAGCAGTTCGCGGGCGACGTCGACCGGGAAGCGTGAGATGCGCATGAACGGACTGCACACGGCCTCCCGACGTCGTTCGGCCGCTCGCTGTCGTTCCGCTTCGTCCACGGTCAGAGTCGGGCGAGGATCGCCGCGCCCATGGCCTTCGTGCCCACGGACTTGCCGCCGCCGGCGATATCCGCGGTGCGGATGCCTTCGGCGATGGTCTTCTCGACCGCGAGCTCGATGGCCTTGGCTTCGGCTTCGAGGCCGAAGGAGTGGCGGAGCATCAGGGCGGCGGAGAGGATCTGGGCGCACGGGTTGGCCTTATCCTGGCCGGCGATGTCAGGGGCGGTGCCGCCCGAAGGTTCGAAGAGGCCGTAGCCGTAACCGTGGCGGTTGTGGTTCGCGCCGAGGGAGGCGGAAGCCATCATGCCGAGGGAGCCGCAGATGACGGCCATCTCGTCGGAGAGGATGTCGCCGAACATGTTCTCGGTGAGGAGGACGTCGAACTGCGCGGGCTTGAGGACGAGCTGCATCGCGGCGTTGTCGATATACATCACCGTGAGGGCGATGTCCGGCGCGGTGGCCTTGAGGCGGTCGGCGACGACCTTGCGCCAGAGGACGGAGGTCTGCAGGACGTTGGCCTTGTCAACGAGGGTGATGTGCTTGCGACGGGCGCGAGCGGTGGCGATGGCGACGTCGGTGATGCGTTCGATCTCCGACTTACGGTAGACCATCGTGTCGATGGCTTCGATATCGCCGTCGGCGAGCGTCGTGGTGGACTTCGGTCCGAAGTAGAGGCCGCCGGTGAGCTCGCGGATGCAGACCATGTCGACGCCGTTCGGGATGCGGTCCGGGCGGATGGGCGAGGTGTCGATGAGGTTCTTCAGGAGCAGGCCGGGGCGGACGTTGGCGTAGAGCGTGAAGTGCTTGCGGAGGGGCAGGAGGGAGGCGCGCTCCGGCTGTTCGGCCGGGGGAAGCTTCTCCCACTTCGGGCCGCCGACGGAACCGAAGAGGATGGCGTCCGCGGCGCGGCAGGCCTCGAGGGTCGAGTCCGGCAGGGCCTTGCCATGGTTGTCGATGCCGGCACCGCCCACGTCGTGGGTGGAGTGCTCGAGGGTGTGGCCTGACTTCTTCAGGACGGCCTCGAGGACGGGCAGGGCGGCGGCCATGACTTCAGGGCCGATGTAATCGCCAGGCAGGACAGCAATCTTCAGGTGCATAGGGAGGACGGGCAGTAAAGATGAACCGCGGTGTCGAGGGCAAGGAGAAGCGAGGGGGCGGAACGCCGAAAATCAGACTTCCGGGTGGTTGCCAACGCGTCCGCCCGGGCCCTACTCTGGCCGCCCTTACCCCGCGTATGTCCTCCCAACCTCTCGTCATCGGTAAATTCTCCCTCGGCATGGGCGACCGCTTCGCCCACGAAGCCGAAGCCCAGCTCGCCGCCTGCCTCGCGGCCAAGAAGCTCGGCGTCGAGATCGTGCCGGTCTGGAACAAGTCCAACCGCGAGCACAACATCATCGGCTCCGAGCCGAC
>CANKZO010000205.1 GCA_947488485.1 Opitutia bacterium
GCGGGCGTCGTGCTCGCCGCCAAGGACAAGGCCAAGGAAGACGCCAAGGCCGAACTCGCCCAGAAACTCACCACCCTCGAGAAGCTCGAGATCTTCCCGGAGTCCGTCACCCTCGAGACCAAGCGCGACTTCCACCGCATCGTCGTCTTCGCCACCTTCAAGGACGCCACCACCCGTGACGTCACCGCCTTCGCCGACCTCAAGGTCGCCGACGCCAAGGTCGCCGGCTTCGACGGCTACTCCGTCCACGCCGTCGCCGACGCCGGCGCCACCGAGGTCGTCGCCTCGCTCGGCGGCCGCACCGCCCGTATCCCGGTCGCCGTCAAGGAAGGCCACAAGGACCGCGCCGTCTCGTTCCGTCAGGACGTCATGCCGGTCTTCCTCCGCTCCAACTGCAACAGCGGCGGCTGCCACGGCGCCGCCCGCGGCAAGGACGGCTTCCGTCTCTCCCTCTTCGGCATGGACCCGGACGGCGACTACGTCCGCCTGACGCGCGAGCTCATCGGCCGCCGCATCAACCTGGCCATCCCTGAGGAGAGCACGCTCGTCGAGAAAGCCACCGGTGCCGTCCCGCATTCCGGCAACAAGCTCTACGACGCCGACTCGCAGTATAATAAGACCATCCTCGAATGGATCGCCAACGGCGCCAAGGACGACGCCCCCGGCATCGCCAAGGTCACCGGCATCGAAGTCTTCCCCAAGCAGATCGTGCTCGAAGGCAAGGAAGCCACCCAGCAGATCACCGTCCGCGCCACCTATTCCGACGGCACCGACCGCGACGTGACCAAGCTCGCGCTGTTCATGTCGAACAACGACCCCGTGGCCAAGATCGACAAGGAAGGCCTGGTCCGCTCCGGCGACCGCGGCGCCGCCTTCATGCTGGCCCGCTTCGACGTCTTCAGCGTCACCGCCCAGGCCATCGTCATCCCGAAAGGTCTCGTCTACGAGCGCCCCAAGGCCGCCGAGGTGAACTACATCGACAAGGCCGTCAACGAACGCCTCCACCGCCTGCGCATCGTGCCCTCGGGCCTGTGCACCGACGAGGAATTCATCCGCCGCGTCTACATCGACGTGATCGGCCTCTACCCGAAGCCCGCCGAGCTGACCGCGTTCATCGAGGACAAGCGCCCCGACAAGCGCACGCAGTTGGTCGAAGGCCTCCTCCAGCGCAAGGAATTCACCGAGCTCTGGGTGATGAAGTGGGCCGAGCTCCTCCAGATCCGTTCCGGCATCAACGCCGGCAACAACGCGCCGCCCTTCTACAAGAACGCGCTCCTTTACTACAACTGGCTCGCCGACGAGATCGGCAAGAACCGCCCGATCAACCAGATCGTCGTCGACCTCCTGTCCGCCAACGGCGGCACGGTCTCCGTGCCCGCGGTGAACTACTACCAGAGCGAGCTCGACCGCCTCAAGCTGTCCGAGAACGTCGCCCAGGTGTTCATGGGCATGCGCATCCAGTGCGCCCAGTGCCACAATCATCCGTTCGACCGCTGGACGATGAACGACTACTACGGCTTCAACGCCTTCTTCGCCCAGATCGGCCGCAAGAATACCGACGACCCCCAGGAGGTCATCGTCTTCAACAGCAAGGGCGGCGAATCGCAGCACTTCCTGACCAAGAAGAACGTGAAGCCGAAGTTCCTCGGCGGCGAGGAGCCCGACCTCAAGCCCGGCGATGACCGCCGCCGCGTGATGGCCGAATGGCTGGCCTCCCCGCGTAATCCGTTCTTCGCCCGCAATATCGCCAACCTCGTCTGGGCTCACTTCCTCGGCGTCGGCGTGGTCGATCCGGTCGACGACGTCCGCGTCTCGAACCCGCCCTCCAACCCCGAGCTCCTCGACGAGCTCGCCGCGAAGCTGACGGAGTATAACTACGACGTCCGCCGCCTGGTGCGCGACATCACCGCCTCGGCCGCCTACCAGCGCAGCTCGAAGACCAACGCCTCCAACGCCGACGACAAGCTGAACTTCGCCCGCGCGCAGGTCCGCCGCGTCCGCGCCGAGGTGCTCCTCGACGCCATCTCGCAGATCACCGAGACCCCGAACAAGTTCCAGGGCCTCCCGCTCGGCGCCCGCGCCGTGCAGATCGCCGACGGCGCCGTCTCGAACTACTTCCTGACGACCTTCGGCCGCTCCAAGCGCGAGTCCGTCGCCTCGACCGAGGTGAAGACCGACCCGAACCTCTCGCAGGCCCTCCACCTCATGAACGGCGACGCCGTCAACGACCGCATCCGTCGCGGCCAGGTGGTCGAGAAGCTGATCGCCGCCGGCAAGAAGGATGAGGAGATCGTGAACGAACTCTTCCTGCGCTGCTTCGGCCGCATGCCTGCCGACGTTGAGCGCAAGTCCGTCGCCGCCGCCGTCGCCGCCGATCCGGCCAATCGCCAGGTCGTGCTCGAGGACGCCTTCTGGGCGCTGATGAATTCGAAGGAATTCTACTTCAACCACTGATCTCCGCCGCAAGCATGGCCGCCGCCCCTTCGTCGTTCCGCTGGCTCACTCGCCGCTGCCTCATCCTGGCCGCCGGGTTGGTCGCCACCGCTTCTTCCGCGCAGGAAAATGAGAAGCTGACTTACGACGACCACATCCGTCCGCTCCTCGAGAACAAATGCTTCTCCTGCCATAACCCGGACAAGAAGAAGGGCGGCCTCGAGCTGACCAGCTACGCCGGTCTCATGAACGGTGGCAGCGGCGGCGCGGTCGTCGATGCCGGTAATCCTTCCGGCAGCCGTCTCTGGACGTGCAGCGCCAAGAAGGAAGAACCCTTCATGCCGCCGGAAGGCGCGCCCCTCGACGCCAAGGACCTGACGCTCCTCTCCAAGTGGATCGCCGGCGGCCTGCTTCAGGCCAAGGGCAGCGTGGCCAAGGCCTCCAATAAGCCCAAGGTCGACCTTACCTTCGCCGGTGGTGCCGGTAAGCCGACCGGTCCCGTGGCCCGTCCGGAGAACGTCCTCCTCGAGCCGGTCATCGTGACGCCCCGCACCTCGGCGGTCACCGCGATGGCGGCTAGCCCGTGGACCTCGCTCCTCGCCGTCGCCGGCCAGAAGCAGATCCTCCTTTACGACACCGACAGCCACGAGCTCGCCGGCATCCTGCCTTACCCCGAAGGTTACGCGCGTTCGCTGAAGTTCAGCGCCAACGGCTCGCTCCTGATCCTGGGCGGCGGTCGCGGCGGCAAGTTCGGCCACGCCGTCGTCTGGGACGTCAAGACCGGCAAGCGCGTCACCGAAGTCGGCAAGGAATTCGACCAGCTGATGTCGGCCGACATCACGCCCGACCATCGTAAGATCGCCTTCGGCACCAACTCCAAGAAGGTGAAGTGCTATGACGTCGCCACGGGCGAGGAGCTCTACGTCATCGCTAAGCATACCGAGTGGATCACCGGCACGGACTTCAGCCCCGACGGCGTCCTGCTCGCGACCTCCGATCGCAACGGCAACGTCTTCGTCTGGGAAGCCGACAACGGCGGCGAATTCTACCCCCTCGGCCAGCACAAGGGCAGCGTCACCGACCTCGCCTGGCGCGCCGACTCCAACATCCTGGCCAGCTGCGCCGCTGACGGCAGCATCACCACCTGGGAGATGAAGACCGGCAAGCAGGTCGCTTCCTGGTCCGCCCACGGCGGCAACGTCCAGTCCGTCTCGTTCCTGCCCGACGGTCGTCTCCTTTCGTGCGGCGCCGACGGCACCACGGCCATGTGGACCATCGACGGCAAGCGCCTGGAGCATGCCCAAGGCGTCAAACAGGCCGACCAGGTCGCCAAGGTCGTCGGCCTCTACGACTCCAAGACCTTCGTCTCCAGTAACTGGCTCGGGGAGATCCGTTTTTTCGAATCCCAGACCGGCCGCGAGCTCACGCAGATCTCGAGCAACCCGCCCAAGCTGGTCGACCGTCTCGCCGCTTCCGAGAAGCGCCTGGCCGAACTAACGCCCTCGCTCGCTCCGGCCGAAGCCGCCGCCAAGGCCGCCGAAGCCCTCATCCCGGCCGCCGAGGCCGCGTTGGCTAAGGTGAAAGCCGAAGGCGAACCGGCCTCCAAGAAACTCGCGGAAATCGAGACCAAGCTCGCCGAACAGGACCGTTCCGCCGCCTATTGGAGCGGCATGGTCGGCAAGGCGAAGACTCCTGCCGACAAGGCCAAGGCCGAGAAGGCGCTTGAGGATCATCGCAAGGTGATCGCCTATTTCAAGACCGAAGCGGGCAAGGCGAAGGGTCTCGCTGCTCCGTTCCGCGCCGCCGAGGCCGAACTCGCCAAGGCCAAGGCCGACCTGACCGCCGCCCAGGCGAACGTCCGGAACATCGTCGCCGAGACCGCCGCTCATCGCGAACGTATCGTCTCCCTCAAGGCCGCCCAGTTCAACGTCGGCGTCCTGACGGAACAAGAGAAGCTGACCAAGCTCGAGCAGGACATCGCCGACCTCGTCGCCGCGAAGGCGGAGAACGAAGCCGCCAAGGTCTCCGCCGCCGCGCGCATCGAATCTTCGAAGAAGACCATCGCCCAGAACGAGGAGCAGCTGCCGAAGCTTCAGTCCGCACTCGACGCCCTCAAGG
>CANKZO010000206.1 GCA_947488485.1 Opitutia bacterium
CTTCCTTCCAGAGGCGAGCGAGGCGGGTGCCTTCGCGGTTGCCGCCGAGCATGATGTTGTACTTGCCCGGGGCTTTGCCCACGAGGCCGATCTCGGCGTTGTAAGGACGGGCGCAACCGTTGGGGCAGCCCGTCATGCGCACGACGAGTTCTTCGTTGGCGATGCCGGCGGCAGCCTGGCCTTCTTCGAGCTTCGCGAGGAACTTCGGGAAGACGCGTTCGGATTCGGCGAGGGCGAGACCGCAGGTCGGGAGAGCCGGGCAGGCCATGCCGCGTCCCTTGATCAGGCCGGGGTTGAAGACGATGCCGCAACCATGGTCATGCAGCAGCTTCTCGATGGCGGCCTTATCGGCTTCCTTGATGTCGGAGAGGATGAGGTTCTGCGTGGCGGTGAGGCGGAAGGTCGGGCCGAACTTCTCGGCGATCGTGCGGAGCGCGGTCTTCAGCTTGTAGCCGTCGGCGTCCTTGACGCGTCCGGTCTCGACGAAGAGGCCGAGGAACCAGTTGCCGTCGAGCTGCTTGAACCAGCCGAAGGCGTCGCCCTGGCCGCGGAAGAGGAACGCCTTGGCGGCCGGGAGCGGGGCGCCGAGGCGCTGGCCGAGTTCGGCGCGGAACCATTCGACGCCCTTTTCCTGGAGGACGTACTTGATGCGGGCGTGCTTGCGGTCGGTGCGGTCACCCCAGTCGCGGTGGATGGCGACGACGGCGGCGCCGACTTCGACGAGTTGTTCGCGGGTGATGAAGCCGATGACGTCGGCGAGGCGAGGGTAGGTAGCCTTGTTGCCGTGGGAGGTGCCGAGACCGCCGCCGACGAGCAGGTTGTAGCCGATGAGCTTGCCGTTCTCGACGATGGCCACGAAGCCCATGTCGTTGGTGAAGATGTCGGTGTCGTTGTTCGGCGGGATGGCGAAGCCGGTCTTGAACTTACGCGGCAGGTAGGTCTTGCCGTAGAGCGGATCCACCGGAGCACCGGAGTCATCCGTGTCGGCGGGCGGGGGCATGTACGGATTGGCCTGGTCGACGGAAGCGCGTGCCTTGGCGATCTTCTCGCCGAGACCGAGGTCGACCTGCACGCCATCCACCCAGATGGAGTGATAAGCCGTGGTGCGAGGCAGGAGGGCGCGGGTCAGCGTGAACGCGTCTTCGTCGACCTGCACGGCGACGGTGTCGACGGGCGGGTTGGACGGAGCGGTGACGTTGCGGTTCACGTCGCCGCAGGTGGCGAGGGTGGAGGAGAGGGCTTCGTTGATCGACTTGATCAGCGGGCCGATGCCTTTCTGCAGCACGCCGTGGAACTGGAAGGTCTGGCGGGAGGTGATGCGGAGGGTGCCGTTGGCGAAGCGACCGGAGAGCTCGTCGTAGACGAGATACTGCGCGGCCGGGACGATGCCGCCGGTCTGGCGCGTGCGCACCATGACGGAGTATTCCTTGCCGGTCTTGCGCTTGTCGCGGTCGTCCTGCTGGTAGATACCGTGGAACTTGATGAACTGCTCGTCATCGCCGCTGAAGCGGTCGGCCTCAGGGTTGGCGAGGGTTTCGCGGATCGTGCCGGAAAGGTCGGGTTTATCGGCCTTCAGGAGTTCGTTCTTAGCCAGGGGTTTGCCGGAGGTAGGGTCCATTGATTTAATACTTGATAAGATGAGTTAGGATTACATATATTCGGGTCAAGTTTAAATAAATGGTAAATTGTGACATCGGCCGGGTGGTCTTTGTCGGTGCAGGCCCCGGGGCTCCGGACCTGATCACCGTCAGGGGACTCCGTCTCCTGAAACAGGCCGACGTGGTGATCCATGACGCCCTCCCGGGGGATGCCCTGTTGGCGGAGATTCCCTCGTCCACGAAGATCGTCCCGGTCGGCAAGCGCTGTGGCGTCCACTCGATGACTCAGGACGAGATCAACGCGGTCATCGTGCGCGAGTCGCGCCAAGGCGGTCTCATCGTCCGTCTCAAAGGTGGCGACCCCGGTGTCTTCGGTCGTCTCGGCGAAGAGATGGATCATCTCGCCGCCCATGGCATTCCTTTCGAAGTCGTCCCTGGCGTCACGGCTGCGACCGCCGCGGGTGCTGACGCTGCGTTCCCGCTGACTCATCGCGGCAAGGCTGCGTCGGTCACGTTCCTGACCGGCCACTGCGCCGACGGCAGTGATCAGAATTGGAAGGCGCATATCGAGACCGGCGCTACGCTCTGTCTCTACATGGGCGCGAAGGCGCTGCAGTCCGTCGCCGTGAAGCTCATCGCCGCGGGTGCTCAGTCTGATTTGCCGATCCGTCTGCTTTCCAAAGTCTCGCAGGATGGCGCGTCGGACGTGCTCACCACGCTGACGGACCTCGCTTCAGGCAAGGTCGACGTTGCCTTGCTGCCCACGCCGCTCATCGCGGTCGTCGGCGCCGTCGTCGCTCCGCCTCGTCATGCCGGCCTCATGGGCCGCATCGCGGCGTTCGCCTGAGTTCAGGACTTCTTCCAGGCCTTAGCCCGTAAGAAGAGGAAGAGGACCGTGAAGATCACGGCAAATGCTCCGAGCCAGATCATGAGGCTCGCGCCTGCTCCTTGGTCTTTCGGGGCGGGTATGCTGCCTAAGACGGGCAGCAATCCCGTGGCGAGCACCGTCGCGATGACGGCAATCTTGGTTAACCTGAATCCAGCCGAGTAGAGGTGTCGACGGGAGAGCAGCGCGGGCAGGGCGGGGTGGGTACCGAGCAGGGGGCTGAGTTTCCAGCGCAGGCCTTCGGGGGCGTGTTCCTTGGCGATGGTCGCGACGTCGCCATCCCCTCCGGCATGACGGCCGGGTAGTAGGAAAAGCATCAGGATGACAGCCTCGCCCTTGGCCTGTTGTAACGCGTCTTCGAGTAAGGGCTTGTTAAAGTCATATTCCGGACCATCTCGTCGCTCCATCGAGCAGGCGATTAATTCGTCCTCGTTCAGGCCGAGTTGATTTCGAAGCGAGACGGCGAAGAAGTTGCGGCAACGCGTCACTTCAGGAATGGGGGAGCCGTGATCGCAAAGGTAGACCGTGCCGCTACCCTTGGTCCAGCCGGTCGACTTCAAGTTATCGATCAGCATGCTGATCAGCTCGGGGCCGAAGAGCGGTTCGCGGATGCTGAGCTTCATCGCGCCGGGTTGGGCGTCGGCGAAGACTTTGGGCAGGTATTCCGTGATCGCGCGGCTCGGGCCGATGAAGAGCGGGAGGACCACGATTTCGTCGATGCCGTCGAGCTTGGCTTGCTGGACTGCTCCTTCGAAGATGACCGCAGGGACGCCGCCGAGCAGGGCAGGATCGATCTTCGTCGAATGCATCGTCGAGACCGGGCGGACTTCCTGGCCGATGAGCTTGCCGACTTCCCGAGCCAGTCCGCGCAGGGCCAAGGTCGCCGCAGGCTCGTAGGAACCATTGTCGACAAGGAAGATGCGCGTGCCGGCCATGGGGGCTAAGTGAGGGATAATCTTCATATTTGCAACGCCGGGCTGGCGGATTGCGGGTTGCCTCATTTCGAGGGCGATGTTTCCTAAGGTGATGCCCCGCCGATTCCTCGCCGCTGTCGCTCTGTGCCTGAGCGTCCTCTCCCTTTCCGCCGCCGACGCCGTTTGGCTGACTGACCTCGATGAGGGTATCAAGGTCGCCAAGGCCGAGAAGAAGGCCATCCTGGTCGACTTCACCGGCAGCGACTGGTGCGGCTGGTGCATCCGTCTGAAGAAGGAAGTCTTCGACCAGAAGGAGTTCGCCGTCGCCACGAAGGATTTCGTCCTCGTCGAGCTCGACTACCCTCAGAAGAAGAAGCAGAGCGCCGAGGTGAAGGCTAAGAATAAGGTCCTCGCCGAGAAGTTCGGAATCGAAGGCTTCCCGACGATCCTCCTGCTGGATGCCAACGGCGAACCGTTCGCGCAGACCGGCTACGAGGCCGGCGGTCCCGTCAAGTATCTCGCTCATCTCGCCGAATTGCTGAAGGCCAATACCGCCGAAGGACGTAAGGCTTTCGCCCAAACCAAGAAGGACGAGGGCCTGGTCCGCGCTTACGGCTCCGAACTCGAGACGATCCTCACTCCCTTCTTCGAGAAGAAGGATCTGGCCGGCGGTGAGGCCGCCCTCACCCAGTTCATCAAAGCCAAGTCCATGACAGCTGCGACCAAGTTCAGCCTGACCATCAACGCCCGGGTGAGCCTCACGCAGGCCTGCAAACCGGGCGACCTCGCCGCCGTGGTTAAGGTCCTCGATGCGATCATCGCCGAGACCCCGGCAGACGTAAAGGAACTGGCCGAGGCGAAGCAGTTCCGCGCCCAGGTCGCCGCCGCGGCCGCCGCCAAGGCCAAGAAGTGATTTACTGATGAAGACGCTCCTCGCACTCCCGCTCTGCCTCCTCGCGACGGTCTTATCCGCCGCCGAACCCGTCTGGCTCACCGATCTCGACGCCGCGAAGGCCCAAGGCGTGAAGGAGAACAAGCCCGTGCTGGTGGACTTCACCGGCAGCGACTGGTGCCCGCCCTGCAAGGCGCTGCATAAGAATGTCTTCGAATCCAAGGAATTCGCCGCCGTCGCGTCGAAGTATGTGCTCG
>CANKZO010000207.1 GCA_947488485.1 Opitutia bacterium
GGCAGGACTTGAGGAGTTCGCCGAAGCCGGCGGAGTAGAAGATGTTGTCGCCGAGGACGAGGCAGACGTCGTCGGAGCCGATGAACTTCTCGCCGAGCACGAAGGCCTGAGCAAGGCCGTTCGGGACGGCCTGTTCGACGTAATCGAAGCGGCAGCCGATGCGCGAGCCGTCGCCGAGCACCTCACGGAAGCGCGGCAGGTCCTGAGGGGTGGAGATGATGAGAATCTCCCGGATGCCCGCCAACATGAGCACGGAGAGCGGGTAGTAGATCATCGGCTTGTCATACACCGGCAGGAGCTGCTTGCTCATGACCTGGGTCAGAGGGTGCAGACGAGTGCCGGAACCGCCGGCGAGGATGATGCCTTTCATGAGAGTCAGATTTTGCCGAGTCGCTCAAGGCGATAGGAGCCGTCGAGGATGCCCTGGATCCACGCGGGGTTGTCAAGATACCAGCGGACGGTCTTGCGGAAGCCGCTCTGGAAATCCTCCTGCGGAGCCCAGCCGAGCTCGGCGCGGGCGCGGCGGGCGTCGATGGCGTAACGGAGGTCGTGGCCGGGGCGGTCGGTGACGTAGGTGATCGCGGAGTCGTGCGGCTTACCGTCGGCACGCGGGTGGAATTCGTCGAGCAGCGAGCAGAGCAGCTTCACGAGGTCGATGTTCCGACGCTCGTTGTCGCCACCGATGCAGTAAGTACGGCCTGGGCGGCCCTTCTCGACCGCGGCCAGCAGCGCGCGGGCATGGTCGTCGACGTACAGCCAGTCGCGGATGTTCTCGCCCTTGCCGTAGACCGGGATGGCTTCGCCGCGTAGGCACTTCAGGATGACCACCGGGATGAGCTTCTCCGGGAACTGATACGGGCCGTAGTTATTGGAGCAGTTCGTCACCACGACCGGCAGGCCGTAGGTATCCATCCAGGCGCGGGCGAGGTGATCGCTCGAGGCCTTGCTGGCACTATACGGAGAGTGCGGGTCATACGGGGTCGACTCGTTGAAGGCCGGGTCCGTCGGGCCGAGGGAGCCGAAGACTTCGTCCGTCGAAACGTGTAGGAAACGAAAGGCGTCCTTAGCCGCCCCTGAAAGGGAGCGCCAGTGGCCGAGGGCGGCCTGGAGGAGCTGGAACGTGCCGGTGACGTTGGTGGCGATGAACTCGCCCGGGCCGTCGATCGAGCGGTCGACGTGGGATTCGGCCGCCAGGTGCATGACCGCCTCGGGCTGGGCGGAGGCGAAGGTCCGGCGCATGGCCTCGGCATCGCAGATATCGGCCTGGACGAAGGTGAAGCCCGGCTTGCCCTGCAGGTCGGCGAGAGAGGACAGATTACCGGCGTAGGTGAGCTTATCGACGACCGTGACGACATGTCCGCCCGCGACCAGAAGGCGGGTCAGATTCGACCCGATGAAGCCCGCGCCGCCGGTGACCAAAATACGCATAAGCAGTGGTCAGTAATTTCGGGGAATAAGGGGGGTGAAGCCAGAAAAAAGCCTTCGGCACTACTAGAGGCCCGGAGGCCCAGAGGCTCGGTTGACCAGAGAGAGACATGCCAACGAGAGGCTCGGAGGCCCAGAGGCTCAGAGGCCCAGGGCAGAAACGGCTTTCAAGCCATAGCCCTGTGGCATCGGACTAAGCCACGGAACTAGATTCCTGAATCGAGTTGTCTGGTCAACTGAGCCTCTGGGCCTCCGAGCCTCACGGCTCTCCTTGCCCCCTTGCCCACTTGCCCCCTAACTCCCGCCATGTCCCAACGGCCTCTTGGTTTCGGCATCTGGGGAACCGGCATGATCGCCGAGTTCCATGCGAAAGCGCTCGCGGAGATCGCCGGCGTGAAGCTCGTCGCGGCCTATAACCGCTCGCCGGCCAAGGGACGTGACTTCGCAGCCAAGCACGGCATCACGTTTGCCGAGACGCCCGAGGCGCTCCTTGCGAACACTGACGTCGACATCGTCTGCCTCTGCACGCCCAGCGGCGATCACCTCGCCCCTGCCCTCGCCTGCGCTAAGGCTGGCAAACACGTCGTGGTCGAGAAGCCCCTCGAGGTCACCCTCGCTCGTTGCGATGGACTCACTGCCGCCTGCGCCAAGGCCGGTGTGACAGTCGTCGGCATCCTGCCCCGCCGTTTCGGTTCCGGAGCGGTCGCGCTTAAGGCCGCGCTCGAAGCCGGACGCTTCGGCAAGCTCACCCTCGCCGGCGCGCTCATCCCTTGGTGGCGTACGCAGGCCTATTATGACTCCGCCGCTTGGCGCGGCACGTTCGCCCTCGATGGCGGAGGCGCCGTGATGAATCAGGGCATCCACACGGTCGATCTGCTCCTTTGGCTGCTCGGCGCACCCAAGCGTGTTTCCGCCACCGCAGGCCTGGTCGCGCATGATGGCATAGAGGTCGAGGATATCGCCGCCGGCTGGATCGAATTCGCCAATGGGTGCCGCGCCACGCTCGCCAGCTCGACCGCCTGCTGGTCCGGCACGGGCTTCCCGGCCGAGATCCGGATCCACGGCACGACCGGTGCCGCCGTCCTGCGAGACGATAAGCTCACCGCTTTCGAATTCGAAAAGCCCCTGCCCTCCGACGCTTCCGTGCTCGCTCCGGCCACCGAAGGCGGCGGCGCCGGAGCCAATGATCCGAAAGCGATCGGCCACGCCTGGCATCGCGCCAATCTCGAAGAAGCCGTCGCCGCCATCCGTGCCGGCAAGCAGCCCGCCATCAATGGCGCCGAAGGCCGTAAGGCCGTGGAATTGATTCTTGCCCTGTATCAATCCGCGCAGGCCGGCGGAGAGCCGGTGGAGCTGCCCCTCGCGCGAGATCCTGTGCTGAAGGCGCTCGGGGTGAAGCGTTAGAGGCTCGGAGGCCCAGAGGCTCGGTTGACCAGACGATTCAATTTCAGGGAATAGATCCGTATCCTTAACGGCCCCGTAGCGACTTTAGCCAGAAACCTGTTCTGCTCTGAGCCTCCGAGCCTCTGGTCAACTAAGCCTCTAATTTGCGTACATGCGGAGGCCCAGAGGCCCGGTTGACCAGATAGCATACAGGGGAATCGGGGCTAAGTCCCTAGGTGCTGAGCCTCATGGATACGCAGGTGTCACGAAGCTTAAGACATCCAAACTGAGGGAATGGATCCGAACGCGACGCCAGCAAGGCCGGGCATCTTCACCTTCAGAGACCTGCACGTCTGGAAACTTTCCAGATCACTGTCGGCCGACGTCTATCGAGCCTGCTCTTCGCCTAAGCTTCGACCTCATTATGCTCTATGTGATCAGATGGGCAGAGCTGCGCTCTCCGTGCCTTCGAATATCGCCGAGGGTAACGACCGGAGCAGCAATAAGGATGCCCTGAATTTTCTGCGCATCGCACGTGGCTCCCTCGCCGAACTAGAGACCCAGCTTTGGATCGCGCACGACGTAGGCTGGCTTGATGCCGAAACCTATCGCTGTCTCTGCGAGAAACGCGGCGAAGTCGAACGCATGCTCGGCGGCCTTATCCGGACTCGCCAGGCACGCCTGAAAATCGACCAAGCCTAACACTGTCTCTCTCTGGTCAACCGAGCCTCTGGGCCTCCGAGCCTCTTCGGCTGCGTGCCCCTCTGGTCAACCGAGCCTCCGGGCCTCCGGGCCTCTAGTTTTTATTACCGCCTCTAAACTCTTCCATCGTCGCGGTGTTGGTGGCGTTAATTCCGCTCCGCGCAAAAACGCGGAAGAACGTCATGACGACAATCTTCATATCCAACCAGAAGCTGCGGTGATCGACATACCAGACATCGAGGGCGAACTTTTCCTCCCAGCTGAGAGAGTTGCGGCCGTTGACCTGCGCCCAGCCGGTGACGCCGGGTTTCACTTCCATACGACGCGCCTGAAAGGGACTGTAGCGAGGAACATAGCGTAAGAGCAATGGGCGAGGGCCTACGACGCTCATGTCGCCGAGAAGCACGTTCCACATCTCGGGAAATTCGTCGAGGGAAGAGGCGCGGAGGAAGCTGCCGAAGGGAGTCAGGCGCTGCTCGTCGGGCAAGAGCTCGCCGTCCGGTCCGCGTTCATCGGTCATGGTGCGGAACTTGACCATGCGGAACGGCCGGGCGCGCAGGCCGGGTCGCTCCTGGATAAAGAGCACGGGTGAGCCGAGCTTCAGGCGCACGAGGATCGCGACGACGAGCAGCAGCGGCGCGAAGCCGACGAGCCAGCACGCCGAGAAGACGATATCGAACGCGCGCTTGAGCATCAGCGGGCGGCAGGCAGGTCGATCACCTGCACGGAAGCTTCCTGCGGGAAGGCGCCGCCGGTGAAGGTGATCTCATACTCCAGTCCGGTAGCCCAGGCCGGCACGATGGCCGGGACGACCGTCTGGCGGGACTGGCAGACCTGCGTGACTTCGGAACGGGCGTCCGGACCGAGGAAGCGCAGGGTGACGACTTGCTGCGCATCGGCGACGGGCAGTTCGTCGATCCAATCCCACAACTGCAGGCGGACGAGCTGGCCGCCCTTGAGAGCGACCGGGGCGGTGATCGGGCCGATCTTGCCCGCCGGCGCGATCAGACGCAGGCCGGAGG
>CANKZO010000208.1 GCA_947488485.1 Opitutia bacterium
CGGTAGGCCTCGACCATCACCTTCGGGTTCGAGGACTTCATCGACAGCACCATGTCCTTGAAGCCGTGGGATTCCGCGATGCGGATGAACTCGAGGGCGGACTCCACCATCCCGTTCGGCGAATCGCCGAAGCGGTTCATGATACGGTCGGAGAGCGAGCCGTGGTTGGTGCCGATGCGGAGCGAGCGGCCGAGTTCCTTGGCGCGGAGGACCAGCGGCGTGAAGGCCGCGTGCAGGCGCTCCAGCTCCTCGGCGTAAGCGGCGTCGGTGTATTCGAGCACCGCGAACTTCTTCTTATCGGCGTAGTTGCCCGGATTGACGCGGATCTTCTCCACGTGTTCGACCGCCTCCATCGCCGCGGAGGGCAGGAAGTGGATGTCGGCCACCAGCGGCTGGGTGAAGCCCGCCGCCCGGAATTTCTGTCGGATCTCCTTGAGCGCGGCCGCCGCGGCCTTGTTCGGGGCTGTGATGCGGATGATCTCGCTGCCCGCTTCGGCCAGGCGGATCGCCTGCGCGACCGTCGCCGCGACGTCCTCCGTGTCGGAGGTCGTCATCGACTGCACCCGGATGGGATTATTGCCGCCCACGCCGACGCCGCCCACGTTCACGACGCGGGTGAGGCGGCGGATCGTGCGGTGGCGGGAAGGACAGGAGTCCGAGGGCATGGGGTTAACTCAACCCCTTTGCCCGCAGAGGTCAACGAGCGTCAGAAATCCCAGCGCCAGGTCGACGGAATCCACTGGTAACCCTTGCGACCGTTCGGGACGACCACGCCCAGGCCGGGCCAGGGGAGGTGGAAGCCGTAGGCGCGTTCCTTGGTCGCCGCGATTTCGGCGAAGACCTTCTTGCGGGTGGCGACGGCCACTTCCGGGTTGTGGTCGAAGTCGATGAACCAGTTAGGGTCCTCGAGCATCAGGATATGGTTATGAGCCAGATCGGAGAGGTGCAGGAGCGACTGTCCGTCGGACTTGATGCGGTAGATCGCGTGGCCGTCGGTGTGACCCGGGGCGGCGAGGATCGTGATCGCGCCGTCCAGGATCTGGTCGCCGTCCTTGTGGAGGACCAAGTTCGGCTGCAGCGTATCGAACGAGTTACGCACGCTCTTGATCATGCCCTTGATATCGTCGGTGCGGTGGGACTTCGAGAAGTCCGGTTCCTTGCCGCGCCAGAAGTCGACTTCGGTCTGCAGGACGTGCAGGGCCGCGTTGGGGAAGAGGATGCGCCCCTTGCTGGTGAAGCCGCCGATATGGTCGATGTGGGAGTGGCTGAGCAGGGCATGGGTGACCTGCTCGGGCTTGATGTCCACTTCGGGCGAGGCCATCGCCTGAGTGAGCCAGCCCCAGGTGTCGCGTTCGACCGGGCCGAAGCCGGCGTCGACGAGGATGACTTCCTTGTCCTTGCGCAGGAGCAGGATGTTGATGTAGAGCGTGACGTCGTCAGGGCGTTCGCCTTGGTCGACGAGGGCCTTGGTCATCGCGGCCGTCTCGGTCTTCGGGAACATCTTCTTCGTCACGCAGTTCTTGAAGGTGCCGTAGCCGTCGCTGATGGACCAGGCCTCGAACTTACCGATCGAGAACTTATAGATGTAGGGGTCGGTGATCTTCTTGCGCGGCAGGGCCTTCGCCTCGGCCTGCGCAGCATCGGCGGCGGAAAGGGCGGCGGGGATGCTGAGGGCGGCGATGGCGGCGCCAAGGTTGCCGAGGAAGTTGCGTCGGGAGTTTTCCGGGAGGGGCTTTTCCATGAGAGTGTGAGGTGAGATAAGGCGTAAAAGTTCCCAAGTGCAAACGTGCAAAAGTCGCCGAAGGGGCAGGGGTAGGGATGGGGGTAGGGACAGCACCACGTGCTGTCCTTGGTGCAAAAGTGCAAATCGGCCTACGGCCTGTGCAAAGGTGCAAAAGTGAGAGGCAATCGTTTCGGGTGGCGGGTTGGGTAGGGTTGAGCGCCCTCGCTCAACCGCGGCTGACCAAGGGTGGTCAGCCCTACCTTGATGCAGGGTGTTGAACTCAAAGGGAAACCGGAGACCGGCTGGTAAGCTGGGGGCATTAATAACCGTAGCATCCTTCCCGGCTTCCAGTCTCCCTTTGATGGGCTACTACCCCAACCCCTACCCCCATCCCTGCTGAGCCTCCGGCTCAGCCTACTTCTTCCCGCTGAAGTCCTGCGGCTTATAGACGTGGCGTTCCAGCAGCTGCTGCTTGAGCTGGAGTTCGCTGTCGCCGGAGCAACGGCGGACGTCGTGCAGGATGATGTAGGCCATCAGCGAGAGCAGGAGGGCCATGAAGGTATACTGGAGGATGATGACCGCCTTGTTGCTCAGCAGTCCCTTGGTGAAGCGCTGGATGGTGGCGATGAGCATGTGGCCGCCGTCGAGGACCGGGATCGGCAGCAGGTTGAGCACGGCGAGGTTCAGGTTGATCAGCACCGTGAACCAGAGCACGCGGCGGATGTCTTCCGACAGGTTGTAATAGGTCTTCGTGATCGAGATCACCGAGGCGAGCTGCTTCACCTGGATGTCCGAACCACGATCGAAGAGGCGGCCGAGCGTCGTGAAGGTCGACTTCACGATGCCCACGCAGGTCTCCCACGGATTGCGGTAGGCGAGTTCGGTCTGGCTGACGAAATACGTCCCGATCTGGGCGTGCTGTACGGGCTGCTTGTCGACCGACTGGGCCTTCTTGAGCGTGAGATTGCCGGCTTCGCCGTTGGCGCGCTTCCAATAGAGCGTCAGGTCGCGGGGCGTGCGGCCGACCGCCTGCACGAGACCGTCGAGCGAGCGGACCGAGACGATCTGGTCGCGGCCGTCGACCTTGTCGATGATCGTGCCGATCTTGAGCGTCTCCGCGAGGGCGGGGTCGTCGGGTGAGATGCCGAGCACCATCAGCTGGTCGCGGACCGCCTCGGGATCATTGCTCAGGAGGTCGCGGGTCGCGGGGACGAGAATGAGGGAGTGGCGGCGGTCTTCGCCGTAGGCGATGATGCTGACCGGATTGACGGTCGTCGTCACCTGCGGGGTGATGACGACCTTGGCGGAGACGCCGTCGGCCCGTTCGACCAGGAGCGTACGGGGCTTGGCGCCGCTCTTGCGGAGGAGTTCGCGGAACTCGACGGTGTTGTTGAGCGGCTGGCCGTCGATGGACAGGATGCGGTCACCGGATTTCAGGCCGGCCTTCTCGGCGGGCGAGCCCGGCGCGGGCGTGCCGACGATCACCGCGGTGCGCGGCTGGAGTCCGGCCACGCGGACTTTGTCGCCGGACTGCGAGTTCACTTCCAGGCGGGCGGGCTGCACCACGAACTCAAACGTCTCGCCGCCGCGTTCGACCTTGAAGGTCGCCGTCGGATTGCCCTGCGAGTCCTTGCGGTTGCCGAGCATGACGGCCTCGCTGATCTGGTTGAAGTTGGTGACCGTGGAGTCGTCGACCGAGATCACCTTGTCGCCGGAACGCAGGCCGGCCTTGAACGCCGGGCCCGGGACCGTGTTGCCGAGACCGAGTTCGGCGAGGTGACCGGAGCTCGTCACGACCTGTTCGGGGACGTAGCCGATCACGGTGGAATTGCTGCCCGAGGCGACGGGCATGCCGGTGACCCAGAGCACGCAGGCGAGGACGAAGGCGAAGATGACGTTGAAGACCGCGCCCATGACCGAGACGATCATCTTGTCGGCGTAGGAGATCTTCGGGAGCTTCTCGGCCTCTTCGCTGCTCGCGCCTTCGATGCCTTCCATGTCGGCGAGCTGGGGCAGGGCGACGTAGCCGCCGAGCGGGATGATCGACACGCGGTAATCGACGCCGTCCTTGCCGGTCCAGCCGAAGAGTCGCGGGCCGAAGCCGATCGAGAAGCGTTCGATCTTCAGGCCGCGCTTGCGGGCGGCGAGGAAGTGGCCGAGCTCGTGCACGAAGATCGAGCCGCCGAAGAAGATGGCGACGAGGGCGAGGCCCCAGAGGGAGCCGAGGAGGTCGCCGAAAGAAAGGTTGTCCATGTAAAGGGGAGGGAAGGGGTTATCTCAAAGGCCTAGGCCCGGGGCGAGCCTGGACGCGACGACGCGCGTCTCGGCGTCGGCGGCGAGGACGTCGTCCAAAGTGCCCGGTTCGCGGGCCGAAACCGCCGCCAGGGTGCGTCCGACGAGCTCGGCGATGCCCGTGAAGGGCAGTTTGCCGACCACGAAGGCGGCCACGGCGACCTCATTGGCCGCGTTGAAGATGGCCGGGGCGGTGCCGCCGGTGGTGGCCGCCGATCGGGCCAGGCCGAGGCAAGGGTAGCGGGCCGGGTCCGGCGGGGTCATCCCGAGCGTGAGGGCTTGGGCGAGGTCGAGGCGCGGGGCGGGGCAGGGCAGGCGCTCCGGGAAGAGCAGGCAGTCCTGGATGGGGTAGGCCATCGAGGGCGGCGAGAGCAACGCCTGGAGGCTGCCGTCGGCGAGCGTGACCAAGGAGTGGATGATGCTCTGCGGGTGCACGACGACGTCGATGCGGTCGGCGGGGACGTCGAAGAGCCAGCGCGCTTCGATCA
>CANKZO010000209.1 GCA_947488485.1 Opitutia bacterium
TCTGGTCTCGATCTCGCCCAGTGGGCCGTGCTGGCCATGGCCCTGGGCTCCGCGATCCTCGCGCTGCTGCCGGTGGCCTTGCAATATGCTGGCTCCCGCTGGCGCGTCGTCCGCATCGAAACCGAAGCAGGGGAGGGCGCCGCCCGATGAGGAAATTCTTCACGCTGCTCTGGCTGCTCTTCCCGGTCGGGGTGGTTTATTATCATTTCAACGAAGGTCAGGCGCAGATGGCCCGCGAGAAAGCCCGCGATCATCTCGTCGCAATCCGCGAGCTCGAGCGCGCGAAGGAGCCTGATTGGCCGACCGTCGTCGAGGAATACGACAAGCTCGCGACTGAACTACCCCAGGACGAACGTCCGTCCGTCCGCCATCAGATCCGCCTCGCGAAGGCCAAGGCGAAAATCGAGATGCTCGACGTCGCCGGTGCGATTGCGGACTTGGCTCAATTACTCAAGGAGTCGGCGGCGGTCGACGGCGAGGACGGCGCGACGACTCGTGCGATTCGCGAGACGCTCGGCAAGGCTTACTTCTACGCGACCTCCTTGCTCAAGGCCAACGGGGCCACCGAAGACGAGTGGCGTCCCTACGCCGAACGCACCCGCCAGGTGTTCCGCTACCTCGCCGAACATCAGGATCCCGCGGCCCTTGCCGACTACGAGAAGCGCGTCGAAGCGGAGTTCGCGCGCTCCGTTCGCCAAAATAACTTATGAAGACCCACCTCCTCCTTTGCGCCCTCGGCGCCCTCGCCTTGGCTCAGGAAGCTCCCGCCCCTTCCGCTGTTGAAGGCGTGCGCGGTGTCCGTCAGGAAGGCTCCGGCAAGGTGAAGGAGATTGATCCCGCGGCGAAGAATGTTGCTCCCACCACTGTGCAGGGCGTCGACAAGGTCGACGGGGTGAAGGCACCGGGCGGTGCTAAGGCCGTGAAGCAAGCGCCTCCGCCCGCCTCCGTTACCGAAGGCGCCCAGCCTGTGAAGGGAGTCGGCACGAAGGCCACGCCACCCCCTCCGCCTGCGAAGGGACTCGTCGGTGCCGAAGGCGTGAAGCCACCTGAAGGCGTGAAGGGTGCCGGCACCAAGGGCACGCCGCCTCCGCCGCCTGCCAAAGGTCTCGCTGGCGTCAAGGGCGTCAAAGCGCCCGCCGGCGTCAAGCCCGCCGCCGGTGGCATCAAGCCGGTCGAAGGCGTCACCGGTATCGGTGCCGGCAAGCAACAGAATCTCGAAGCCGCGCTCCAAGTCCAACCTGCCGGTAAGCCCGAGCCGAAAAAGGCTAAGGCCGCCGCCGCGCTCCTCGGCGGACCCGAGCCGAAGGGTAAGCCCACCAAGCAGGACGACCGCAAACTCTTCGAAGAGATCAAGAAGATCCCCGACAACGGTTCCTGAACCCACGCATTTCTAAACAACAAATATCATGAGACTCCTCCGTCCGTTCCTCTGCGCCGCCCTCGTGCTCGCCGCGACGCTTCCCGCCCAGCAGGCCGCCCCCCTCGACGCCAAGACGCAGCAGCAGTATGAGCGCCTGCTCCGCCATCGCTATACGCGCGACCTTACCGAGGTCTTCGCGGCGATGGAGAAATCCGCCAAGCCGGACGCGCGAGCGACCGCTGACACCCGCTTCCTCTCCGCCTTCCGCCTCGGCGACTGGGCGCAAGTGCGCTCCGAACTTGCCTCGCTGCCGCCCGAGCTCGGTCGCGGTATCTACGACAAGATACTCACCGATCTCGCCGAGCGTCCGAAGAATGGTGTCCGTATTGAGGACGTCTTCGCCCTCGCTGACGCTGCCCCGGGTGAACTGAGTGACCTCGAGCTCCGCAAAATCGGCCAGATGCTCGGCCAGGTCGTTTCGCCCAACGAAAGTTTCTGGATTGCGGACCGTCTGTCCCGCGGCACCGAGAAGCTGGGCGGCAAGGATCCTTCCCGTCGCCTCGCCGCCGGTCGCGTGCTGCTCGCCGGGGGCTTCCGTGACCTCGCCAAAGCTTACCTGCCTGATGGCGCTGACCTCGATAAGGTCGCCGATGAAGGCCTGCGTCTGGAGATTGCCGCCTTCCTTGCCGCCGAACAGGCCACCGAGCTCGCCCAGCGCGACCAAATCTCGCGCATCTGGAATGACAACGTAGCCATTCTTCGTTCGGAGAAAAAGATCAACGACTGGGAGAAGACCAAGGCCGCTGGGGAGATGCTTCGCGTGCTCACGCAGGTCTCGCCCGCCGTGCTGAGTGGCACCTTCGCTGAGCTGATGAAGGCCCAGCCTGAGGCCGCCCTCAAGATTGTCGGTGGGCTTTCGCGCAAAATCCAGAACGAGTCGCAGGCCGCTGCTGCCCAGCGCATTGATAACCTTCGCGCCCAGACCGTCCTTGCCAACCTCATCGCCGAAAATCCAGACGCTGGCGATGGACCTTGGAAGCAGATTCTTACGCTCATGGCCGAATCTTGGATGGCCGAGGTGGAGCAGTCTTTCAGCCGCCAGTCGGGCGGGCCGCGCCGCGGTGGCAATAGCCGCAATAGCTCCAGTGAGATTGATCCCGAAGAGATGCTACTGCTCGCCCCCGCGGGCAAGTGGGTTGCGGCCTTGCCGGCCGACCTCCGTGACCGCTTCGACGCCAGTCTCGCCCGCGCTATCATCGTGAGCGCTAATTTCGAGATGGCCGCCGACCGCATCGTCGAGCTCGCCCGGCGTCGTCCGGCCGCCGGCGTGGCCCTCGCCGAAGACTTCCTCCTCGCCTGGGGGCAGGCGCATAATCCGCAGCTCCCACAGGAACTCCGCGCCCGTTATGGCCTACCCGAGGACGCCCGTATCCCGATTACCCCGGTCATGATGGAGCGTAATATCGAGAGCCTGGCTCGTATGATGGAGGTCTTCCGCAAGGCCGGCGTCGCTCCGCGCGACGAGAGTAAGGTCGTGAACGCCTTCGACTTGGCCTATAGCAACGCCGAGGCCTACCGCGATTCGCACATCGAGCGCGTCTTCGGTCCGACCGCTAAGATGGATGAGCGGGTCTTCTTCCTGCTCGCCCAGAAGATGCACTCTAATTTGGGAGACCGCTGGCGTCGGGCGGACATCCAGCGCGGTAGCTTGACACGTCGTAACGAGGCCCAGACGTATGTGATGGCCGAAGCCGGGTATACTTCGCTGCTCAAGATGATTGATGAATGGCAGGCGGGACGGCCTGACGCCTACAAGGCACTTCTACTCGGCGCGGTCGTCCTCAACGACTGGTCTGATTTCGAAAGCTTCCAGGACTTGGCTCCGCTCGAGCCGGCCAAACGCCTCGTCGCCGCTAAGGAGAGGACGCTGCAGTCTCAGGACTATTTCCAGCGCGCCGCCGCGGCCTATGGCCGTCAGGTCGTCCGCCTGCAGGCCAATGAGCTGAGCATCGACCCTTACCTCAGCTGGTTCAACGCCGTCCTCGGCATCGGCAGCACTGGTCAGGTCAACCTCGGCCGACCGATGAACCGCGCCGCCCTCGGCCATATCCGCGCGGCCATCCTCGCCCTGCCGGGCAAGCTGGCGCCGACTCATATGGGCCAGCTGGCGAAGACGCTTAACAACCGCCTCAACGACACCAATAACCCTTTGCACGAGGACCTGAAGTACCGCTACCTCGCCAGCACGCTCGTCGTCACCAAGGATGATCCATTCTCCCTCGGTCTGAAGAAGCGCTCCGATTATCTCGACGAGCTGTTGAGCGAGATTCGCGTCGAGACGCGTGTCGATGGCCCTAACACCGTCGGCGTCAGCCAGGATTTTGGCATCATCTTGAGCGTCGTGCACACCGAAGCCATGGGCCGCGTGGCCCGCTTCGGTCAGTATCTCAGTAACGACGCCATTGCCATCGCAGCCGCCTCGAAGCGCCGTGGTCCGCAGGTGGCCAAGGGATCCGAGCCGCAGGGGCCGCGCGATGAATTCGAGAAGAAGCTCACCGAAGGCCTCTCACCGTTCTTCGATATTCGCTCGATCACTTTCGCCGCGCCCGATGTGAAGTCGCGTCCGACCGCCCGACCGGGCTGGGAGGAGACGACGCTCGCCTACATTCTCGTCCGGGCCAAGGACGCCAGCGTCGATAAGATCCCGCCCGTGCAGATGGAGCTTCGCTTCATCGACCTCAGCGGGCCGGTGACCATTCCCGCCACTTCCGCTGAGACGCTGCTTAAGGTCGCCTCTGGTAAGCCGACGCCGCGTCCTGCCGACAAGGTCGAGGTCACGCAGACCCTCGACACGCGCTCGTTCGCCATCAATGGCTCGTTGAGCCTGGAAGTTGCCGCAACCGCCTCTGGCCTGGTGCCTGAACTCGATGACCTACTCGACTTAGCCCCCCTAGCCGCCGTTGCCAAGGTCCGCCAAATCACCGCCATCGACCCGCTGATGGTGAAGGAGCTCAACACGTGGGGAGAGAAGGTGGCCCCACGTACCGAGCGCCGCTGGTCGATTACTGTCGATGGTGATGCCATCCGGGCGGCGGACAAGGCGACCGACGTACCGTTCCCGACGGTCAAGGGCGCGAACA
>CANKZO010000210.1 GCA_947488485.1 Opitutia bacterium
TCGGACGAGAACGTGGTCGCGACCATCGAAAGGCCGGCCAGCCACCACGGCACCGAACGTCCGGAGGCGAAGAACTCGGCGGTGCTACCGCTGGAGCGCTTGGCGAGGAAGAGCGCGGGGACGAAGCAGATCAGGATCGAAACAGCGACGATGACCCAATCAATCCAGGTAATATTCATGGCAGGGCGCGGGGGTTAGAATGTTCTCTTTCCACCCCGCCCCCGTGGCAACCGTGTTCCCCTCGGTGATATGACCAGTTCGGAGCATAATAGGTCGAAGCGGTCAGCGGCTGGCGGTTAGCGGTTGGGAATCACCCGAACTCAAGGGGAGACCGGAAACCGGATGATTAGCTGGGAAACCATTCTGCCATCGATGCCGTCCTCTGTCATCGATTCAGCCATCTCCCATTCCATTCAGCCCTCCATTCAGTCCTCCACTCAGTCCTCCCACGAGATGCACCTAGGACAGCACGCGGTGCTGTCCCTACCCAAACAAAAAGGGCGCCGAACGGCGCCCCTCTTAAATTACCTGGCCCTAGCCCTAGCCCTGGCCCTACCCCTCCAGCACACCCTCCCTTACTTGGCGGCCGGAATCTCGTTCAACGTATACCAACCTTCGCTGTGCCAGAGCGCATCGCCGGACTTGGCCTTGATGTCGCTGAGCACGAGATGGTGGACATGGCCGCGGACGAGTCCGTCGACGACGAGGCGCACCTTGAGTCCGTCGGCGGACACGGTGGCGGACTTGACGGTCGGCGTGGTCTGATCGACCTCGGGGCTGCCGTAGCTGGACTGGTAGATGTAGGTGAAGGTATCGAGGGAGTAGTTCTTCACGTCGGCGGCCGCGGCGGCGTCGACGGGATGCGTGAACGTCACTTCGAAACCATCATTGCGGGCGGAGATGTCATGCATCTCGAAGGGGGCCTTGCCCTTGAAGCGCACGCGCTCGAAGGTGAAGGTCTTCGAACCGCGCGAACCCCAGCCACGATTGGAACCACCGATGAAGAGCGTGCCATCTTCCTGGTCCATGCGGACCGGGATCAGGCCGGCTTCGAAGCCGCCGAGGAAGTGGAACACGGCGCCCTGATAGAGGCCGTTCACCTGCTCGAGATTGACGCGCTGGACCTGCGAAGCGGTCTGCTCACCGACGAGCAGCTGGCCTTCCCACGGACCGAACTTGCCCTTGGCCATATCGCAGGCGACGCCGGAAGGAGAGTTACCGACCTTGCCGTGCGGGAGCACGACGGCCGGAGGCACGAACTCGGGGAACTTGAGGCGCTCGGTGAGGATGCGCGAGCCGCTGGTGGGCTCAGGCGGCGCGGGGAAGTTCGCGAGGGAAGCCGACTTGTTGCCGGTCGGGTTGCCCTGGAACGATCCGGGGCGCAGCCACTTGAGCGAAGAGGAACCGTTCCAGACGCCCTGGTTGTCGGTGTAGAAGTAATCACCCTTGTCGTTGTGGCCGATACCGCCCGGCGAACGGATGCCGGAAGCCACCGGGATGAACTTGCCGTCCGGGGTGATCTTGGCGGCCCAGCCGCGCCACGGAGCGTGCGCGTGGAAAGAACCCGTCAGGCAGAGGACCATCCAGACGTCGCCATTCTTGTCCGGATCCGAACCGAAGGCGTATTCATGGTAGTCGCCGCTGATGCCCCACTTGGAGCAGATCGTGTCGAAGCTATCCGCGCGGCCATCGCCGTCCTTGTCCGTCAGGCGGGTGTGCTCCGGGCGCTGGGTGGCGAAGAGCGAGCCGTCCTTAAAGAACATGCCGAGGGGCTCGTGCAGGTTGGACGCGAACTTGGTCCACTTGACCTTGGAGACGTCGGCCTCGTAGGCGCCTTCGGCGACCCAGACGTCGCCGCGGCGCGTGCCGATGGCGACCTTCTTGCCCGGCAGGAGGGCGATCGAGGAGACTTCGCAGACCTCGCCGGCCGGCGTGGGGATCTCGATGCGTTCGTAGAACTCGGGCTGACGGGTCTCGGCGGCGCGGACAGCGTCGACGGTCGCGAGCTTGCCGGAGTTGGGGGCCTTGGCCGGAGCGGCGTGGGCGAGGCCGGCGGCGGCGAGGAAGAGGAAGAAGTTTTTCATGTGATGAGTTTCCGGAGCGGAGATTAGCGGAAGGAGTAACCGAGCACGGCGGTCTCGCCGGGCTTGAGGGTGAGCGTAAGGGTCTTCGTCGCGGCGTCGGCCTTGAGGGCCGGACCGGACACCACGCGGACGACCAAGCCGCCTGCGAGTTCGGCGGAGGCATCGGACGCACCGGTCATCGCGAGATCGCGAGCGAGCGTGACGACGAGCGGCTTATCGCCACCCGCCTTAAGCGTGCGGTTCAGCGAGGGCTGGGCACCGGCGGCAGGAGCCCAGGCGTCGGAGAGCGTCACGCCTTCGCCGGCGGAGCGGAAGGTCGGGTTACCGGCCTTGTCGAGGTCGTAGCCCTTGAACTCGGCGGCCAGGCTGGCGGGAGAGAACTTCCATTCCTTTTCGTCCTTGGTGCGGTCGAAGCGTACCACGGCGCCGGTCCCGCCCGCGAGGGCGACGGCCTGACCGTCGGAGAGCTTGATCACGTTCGTGCCAGCGGGCGGCTCGTTGCCGGCGCCACGGTCGGTCCAGTGGTGACCGCCGTCCATGAACATACCGGTCCAGATGAGCTCAGCGGCGAGGTTTTCGGCGCTGTAGGCGATGTTCAGCCCGTTGGGGAAACCGATGCCGATCGCGCGGGGCGTGGTCTTGTCGATGAAGTTACGGTAGATCGCGGCGACGCCACCCTTGGCTTCGATCGGGATGAGGACGCGTTCCTTGGCGGGCTTGCCGGCCTTGGTCTTGGAGAGCCACTTGATGTCCTTGTCCTTCGGGCCCTTGTAGCCGAGCACGACGACTTCCTGGCCGGCGAACTCGACGTATTCGACGCGGATCGGGGTCAGGCCCTTCTTCAGGATGACGGGGACTTCCTTGCGGCGGCCGCCGACGGGTCCGATGCCCTTGACCTCGGCGATGCGCTCGCCGCCGACGTAGAGGGCGCCGAAGTCATCGCAGTCGAAGGTGAAGTTATACTTACCGTCGACGGGAGCGTCGAACTGGGCGGTCCAGACCATCGCGAAGGCGTCCTTCTGGCCGGACTGGGCGACGTCGATGACGCCGGCGTTGAAATCTTCCATCAGCGCGGGCTTGAGCGTCGAGAAATCCGGCAGGGTCTTCCACTCGCCCTTATACATCGTGCCCACGAGATTCTTGAGCGCGGTCTTGGCCGGCGGGAACGGATGGGCCTTGAGCAGCTCCTCGGCGGTCCAAGGGGTCGTGCGCTTGGCGGTCTCGGCGCGGACGGCCTTCACTTCGTCGATGGAGACCGGGCCGGCGCCACCGGCAAAGCTCTTGCGGATATACGTAAGCACGGCGGCGATCTTCTCGTCGCTGAGGACGGCGCCCTGGGGCGGCATATCGATGGCGTAGCTCTTGCCGGCGACTTCGACCGGACCGCTGAGGCCGTTGAGCACGATCTTGATGGAACGCGCCGGAGCGCCCTTGGGCCACTCGCTGCCCACGAGGGGCGGCAGGCCGTTGAGTCCCTTGCCGTCGGGGCCGTGGCAGGCGCCGCAGAGGGTGTTATAGATCTGGGCGCCGTCTTCGGCGGCCGTCACGAAAACGGCGGAAGCCAGGAGGGCGAGGAGCGACGAGGTGCGCATAAGGGGTATGGCCTCCATCAAGCCCCATATTTCCGACGGTGCAAGTCGGATAGGAATGGGAAAAGACAATCGAACGGGAGGGCTGAGTGGAGGCCTGCGTTGAGGGCTGAATGGAGGGCTGAATGGAAAAGACAGGCAGATGCATTCATTTTCAGGTGGCGGGTGGCGGGATCTGCCTCGGGTAGGGATGCGATGACATCGCATCCGCCTGCCTCGAGGTAGGGGCAGCACCGCATGCTGCCCTAGTTGCATCGGGTAGGGTTGAGCGCCCTCGCTCAACCGCGGCCGCCGCAGGGCGGCCGAAAGGTAGGGGCGTGGCTACGCCGCGCCCTCCTGAAACCAAGTGCACGATGAATCGTGCCCCTACCCTCATTCGCCCTGCGGCGAATAAATCACCCCAGCATCCTATCCGGTTTCCGGTCTCCCCTTGAGCCCATGCATCCCCCCAACAAAAAGGCCGCCCATCAGGCGGCCTTTTACCTAGGTCAGCACGCAGTGCTGACCCTACCTTCCGCTTACCGCGCGCGATACAGTCCCTGCGGGTCATAGAGCCACCAGGCGTCGAACGGATTGGCGAGCGCGGGGAGTTCGAAATACGGGCGGCCCTTATCGTCGACCTTGGACGTGACGCCGGAAACTTCCGTGCGGGTCGGCGGCGTCGTCAGCGGCATGGCGGTCGGGGCGACGGGCACGGGCAGGAGATCCAGCACGGCGGTCTCTTCGATGCGCTCGATGACGTTGTCGACCCACTTGAGTTCCTTGGCCTTGTCGCCGAAAGCCTGCCAGTCGCCGGTGGAATCGTTGGCATACATCTGCTTCACGA
>CANKZO010000211.1 GCA_947488485.1 Opitutia bacterium
CTTTCGAATTCTTGAGCGGCCAGCTGGTGAGATTACAGACCGGGTAGATGCCAATCCAGGCCTTCACTTTGCCAGGATTACGGAACGCCCAGGTGAGGGTCATCATGCCGCCGCGGCTCTGGCCGAGTAGGATGGGCTTGGGCGAGTAGCCGCGCTTTACCATCTCGTCGTAGAACTTCGTGAACTGGGCCGCGCTCTTCGGGGCGCCGCGGACTTCGCCGAGGTCATACCCCGCGATGGCGATGCCCGCCTGCTGGCAAGCGTCGGCGTAGAGCTTATGCTGGACGATGGAGACCCCGCCGCCGAGCGCCGGCGCATACCAAAGCCAAGGCTTGTCCTTCGCCGGGTTCGCCGCCGGGTGGATCACGGCCTTTCGTCCGTCGACCACAAAGGTCTCAGCGGCGATGAGTGGGTAACTGGCCAGCGCCAGAACGAGCAATGAACGGAGAAGTAAGTTAAGCATATGCCTTGGGCTCCCCGGCTTACTTGAACGAGATCTTGGTCTGCGGGAGCAGCGCCTGGATCTTGGCTTGTTGCTCCGGCGTGAAGGGGTCTTTGACTGGTACGAGGCGCATGGTCTTTAGGAAGGCGAAGGGCTTGAGGACGGCGATACGGTCATCGGGCAGAGGCATCTTGCCGATTTCCAGATGGGTGAGTTGCGTGAGGCCAGCGAGGGCCTGGAGGTCCGCGTCGGTCAGGGTCTGGGGGTTCGTGAGCGTCAGGCGACGCAACGTGGCGATGTCCTTGATGAGGGGGAAGCAGGCGCCGGATTCGAAGCCTTCGCCGAGCTGGAGGTATTCGAGGGGGAGTTTGGCGATGGCCTTTAGGGCCTGCGGCGTGGCCTTGGACGCTCCCACTTCGAGGCCTTTCAGCTGGGTGAGCTTCGCGAGATGAGGGGCGCCGGCGTCGGTGAACCTAGCATGCGCGAGGCTGAGGCTTTCGAGGTTGGGCAGGTGGTCGCAGAGTTGGCGGAGTCCTTCGTCGTCGATCGAGCTACCCCGGTGACTGACGCGGGTCACCTTGGTGAAGCCTTCGAACTGGGCGTAGGCCTTGCCGGTGATGTGGGTTCCAACGATGGAGAGGGTCTCCAGGTTCTTCAGGCCGGCGAGCTGCACCATGCCGGCATCGGTGATCTTGCCGTTGTTGGTGAAGCGGAGGACTTTGAGGTTCGTGAGCTTGCCGATGGGGGCCATCCAGGCGTCGTTGAACTTAGTCGAGATGATGTTCAGCGACTCGAGCGTTGAGAGGTGACCGACGTGTTCGAAGAACGCCGCATCATAGGGGTCGTCCTTCCGATGGTCGTGCGGCCCGGCGCCCGGCACGGCGAGGTCGAGGAGCTTCACGCCTTGGCCATCGGCGGTGAGCTCGACCTTACCCTTGGCGGCGGCGACGATCCGGACGACCGCTTCGGCGTGTGAATCAAGGGCGTAGGCTGAAGCGGTAAGAAATAGGGAGAGGGCTAAGGTGGGGAGGGTTCGGAAGTTCATGGTTCTTGGTTATTCGTTCTTAGTTTAAGACGTTCTGGGTTCTTTGTTCAGGCCGAGCAGTTCATCGTTCTCAGTTCTTTGATATTTGTGCCTGACGAAGAACGACAAACAAAGAACCAAGAGCATTCAGCCATCAGTATTTCGGGAAGATGGCTGGGGAGGGAAAGCGGTCTTCGACGCGGAACTCGCCGTCACCGAGGTATTCTTCGCGCGGCAAGTCTACGGCCGGCCAGATGGCCGCCCGGATGCGCACGACCTTGCCCGGGCGGATGCCTTCGATGATCAGGTCGGTCTCCATCGTGACTTGGATGCCGCTGCTGCCCATGGGCGCGGAGCCGGGAAGCTTGGTAACTTCGGCGATGGGGCCTTTGGAGGCCATGTGAGCCGGGCCGTAGTGGCCGCCGGCATGCTTCAGGGTGTTTTCAGCGGCGTTGATCAGCGCTTGTCCGTCTTTCTGGAAATCAGCATAGAGCGAGGGGTCCATGCCGCCGAAGAGCGTCACGGTGACCTTGGCCCGGCCGAACTTACCATACTCTACGCGTTCCACGTGGGCGGGCATCCAGCGGCTGCGGATGAAGGCCTTATGCGTTTCGGTCTGATTCTGGGCGGCACGCTGCAGTGAGGCGTCGTCCAGCCAGATGTCCGAGATATGCAGGCGGAGGAAGATGCCGTCGGGGCAGGGCTTCCAGGTGAGGCCGAGGTGGAGCGGCTGACCATCGAGCGTTTTTTTGCCTTCGGCGATGAGGTCGGCGACCGACAAGGCTTCGCGGCCACGCCAGATGCGGGTGGCGGCGTCGAAGGTCAGTTTCTGTTCGGTGGCCTTACCATCGCCGCCCTGCTTGGGCTCGAGCGTGGCGATGATGGGCGCGGTCGGCTTCTCGAGGTCGAGGCCTTTGAGTTTCCAGGCCAAGCCCATGCGCTGGCAGTAGCTGGGCTCGTCCTCGAGCAGGAGCACGTGGTTCTCGGCCGGGAAGACGCCAATACCGCGGTAGCGGTTGGCATCGCGATCCTTGTTGTCCACCGGGAGCACCGGGACGGAGGAAAGCTTCGGGTCGGGCGGGAGATAGGCGGTGACGTGCAGGATGGTGCCAAGCGGGATGTCGCGAAGGTCGGCAGGCGCTCCATGGTATCGGACCATGCCGTAGGGCAGCATCGCGAACGGATGTGGGTCGTTGCGGCGGAAGACGCCGACTCCGAGGACGCGCAGGCTGCCGCGTCGGTTGACATGGTCGACGAACACGAGTTCGCCCCGGTAGGTGTGCGCTTTTGAGAGTTCCGGGAACTTGCCGGCTTCGGGGCGGTAAGGTGTGTCCGCGCCGGAGAGCGGATGGGCCAGGGCTAGGCCGAGGCACAGGGCGGCGAGCAGGCGCTTCATAGCGAGACGACCTTGTTGCTGTCGGCGAAGCGGTCGATCTCCACGCCCATGCGCTGGGCCATGAGGAGCAGCAGGTTGCTCATGTGGGCGTCCGAATTGACTGGTCGGCTGCAGACCTGGTAGTGGGCAGTGGTGAGTGAGCCGTCTTGGCTGAACGTGTAGCCGGGGAAGTTCGCCGTCGCGCGGTTGAAATCCTTGTGGGTGCCGTGCTTCAGGCCGAGACCTGACCCGCCGGCGAGCACGAGCGGGAGGTTGGCGTTGCCGTGGCTGTGGCCATAAGACATCCCGCTGCCGAAGAGCGACATGGTCGAGTCCAGGAGAGGCTTGCCGTTGAAGTCCTTGGTCTCCTCGAGACGGCTGAGGAAGTAACTAAACTGCTCGATGGCAAAGGTGTCGTAGTTCGTGAGCTTCTCCATGTAGCCGGGGTCGCCTCCGTGGTGGCTGAGCTGGTGGCGGGACTCGGTGATGCCGATCTCCGGGATGGAGAACGCGTCACCCTCACCGCCGAGGCTGAAGGTCGCGACGCGGGTGGTGTCTGTTTGGAAGGCGAGTACCATGAGATCGTAGACCGTGCGGAAGTAGTCGCCAGCCTTGGTCGCAGCGATGTCCCGGTTGGTGCGCTTACGGTCAGCGTCGGAGATCTTCGGCAGAGGGGTGTCGAGCCAGACGTCGGCACGGCGGGTACGGATCTCGGCCTCGCGGACCGAGGTGAGGTATTGGTCCATGCGGCCTTTATCTTCGCTGCCCATCTTCTTCTCGAGCTGACGGACTTCCGCGAGGTTGGCGTCGAGCACACTGCCCTTGCGGCGCAGTTCGCGGCGCTGGGCGGCCTTGCCGCCTTTGGGTTCCTCGAAGAGGGAGGCGAAAATCTCGCTGCAGCGGCGCATCGCGGGCAGGCACACGCCGTCAGCGGTCCAGGCGAGGGAATCCTGCGTCAGGGCGATCTCCATCGAGCTGATGCGAGTATGCAGGGCGGTGACTTCCGCCATCTTCTGGTCGACGGAGATGGTGTTGCGGTCCGTGGGGCCGTGCCCGGCGCCGGTCAGCCAGGTTTTGATGCAATTATGGTGGTGGCTGATACTGCGAGGGTGATAGAGGCCGCTGATTGGGGTGACCGATTGGCGATGCTTCTCGAGCGGCTTGAGGGAGCGGGAGAAACGGTAATCCGCGCCGGCCTCGGTGATCTGGTAGTTGAGCGAATGAACGCCGTTCGCGAGGTAGATGAAGGCGCTGCGACGGGGCGTGGCGGTCATCTTCTCGGAGGCGCGCAGCGGGAGCATGCACTCGAGGAGCGGCAGGGAGATCAGCGCACCCATCGCGCGCAGGGCGTGGCGGCGATCGATGCGCCAGGATTGGGAGAGGTAGTTGGCCATTGTTTTGTTTAAAGGTTCTTGGTTCTTCGTTCTTAGTTTATCGTTTCCGTATGAGCTCTGATGTCGCGACGGCGCGGACGATATCCTGAAGGCGGTAGTCGTGCTTCTTGGCCTCGGCGACGATGACGTCGATGTCCGCTTTGTCGTCGAAGGTGAGCACGCGGCGCAGGGCGTAGGTACAGAGGTGTTCGACGAAGGCCTTGGCGACGGTATCACGGTCCGCGACCAGCAGCTGCTTGAACGCGACGGAATCCTTGAAGG
>CANKZO010000212.1 GCA_947488485.1 Opitutia bacterium
TCGCGCAGGGCAACATCCAGACGACCGACGCGGCCTTCTTCCACAAGATGCTCGCGGTGAATACGGTCATCCCGTTCCTGCTCATCCAGGCCGCCCTACCCCACCTATCCAAAGCCCACGGCGCGGTACTCAACATCGGCAGCGTCAATGCCTACTCGGGTGAACCCAACCTCCTGCCTTACAGCGTCTCGAAGGGCGCCCTGACGACCCTGACCCGCAATCTCGGCGATACGCTTCATCGCCTCAACGGCGTACGCGTCAACCAGATCAACCCAGGCTGGGTGCTCACGGAGAACGAAGCCCAACGGAAGAAGGAGCATGGCCTCAAAGCCGACTGGTATGCCGATCTGCCCCGCGTGTACGCGCCTTCGGGCCGCCTGATCACGCCCGATGAGATCGCCGCCGCCGCCATCTATTGGCTCGCCGACGAAGCCGGCCCGATTAGCGGCTCGGTCGTCGAACTGGAACAGCACCCGTTCATCGGCCGCAACCCGCCGAAGGACCCAGAAACCCTGCCGGGACAGAAAGCCTGACCATGCCGAAGATCGCCGCCTTCCCGAAGGCCTACATGCATGCCCTCTGCAAAGACGGCACGATGAAGCTCTCCGAGTGGTTCACCCTCGCCGCCACGCTCGACGTCCAAGGCCTGGAGTTCTACGCGGGCTTCCTCGAGATGGCCGACGAATCCAACTGGCCGGTCTTCCGCCGCCAGGTCGCCGACCTCGGGATGTCCATCCCGATGATGTGCTGCTCGCCCGACTTCACGCACCCGGACAAGGCCTTCCGCGACGCCGAGATCGCCAAGCAAAAGCGCTGGATTGACATGACCCACGCGCTCGGTGGCTCCTACTGCCGCGTCCTCAGCGGCCAGCGTCGCCCCGAGCTCACCGACGCCGAAGGCGTGCGCCTCGCGGCCGAGAGCATCATCGCCTGCATCCCTTATGCTAAGGAACGCGGCGTGACGCTCATCCTCGAGAACCACTATAAGGACGATTTTTGGATGTACCCGGAATTCGCCCAGAAGATGGATGTCTTCTGCGCCCTTGTGGACGCCCTGCCCTCCGACGGCTTCGGCGTGAACTACGACCCCAGCAACGCTTACATCGCCGGCGATGACCCCATCGCACTGCTCAAGCACGTCTCGCACCGCGTCGTGACCATGCACGCGTCGGATCGCTACCTCATCGAAGGCACCCTCGATGACCTCCGGAAGGAAGAAGGCGGAGCGGCCGGCTACGCCAAGCGCCTCCGCCACGGCGAGATCGGCAAGGGCCTCAACGACTACGACGCCATCTTCACCGAGCTCAAGCGCGTCGGCTTCGACGGCTGGATCAGCATCGAGGACGGCGTCGACGGCATCGAACAGCTCCGCCGCAGCGTCGACTTCCTCAAACTTAAGACCGCCCAATACTGGGGCTAAGATTCCATGAACGATCGTCGCACTTTCCTCAAATCCGCGTTGCTCGCCTCGGCCCTGCCCCTGGGCGCGTCCGCGGCGGTCACCAGCAAGATGGACCGCAAGGTCATCCATACCGATGTCCTTGTGGTCGGCGGAGGCTGCGCCGGCAGCGCCGCGGCCATCGCGGCCTCCCGGGCTGGCGCCAAGACGCTGCTAGTCGAGAAAGCCCCTTTCGCTGGCGGCATCGTCACCAGCGTCGGGCTCCCGTACTTCGATGGCATCGCCCATATCACGACAAAACGCGTCGTCGTCCGTGGCATCGCCCTCGAACTGCTGGCGAAATCCGGCGTCTGCGCACCCGACGCCCAGAAGATCGTCAGCCATAACCCGACCATCCCGAACACCTTCGAGTTCAAACTCCTGCTCGACCGGCTTTTCAAAGAACAGCAAGGCCGGCTCGACGTGCTCTACAATTCCTTCGTCTGCGAGGCTAAGGCTTCGGACGGACGTATCAATGAGGTCACTTTGGCCAACAAGGACGGACTGGTGACGGTGAAATCGAAAGTGGTCATCGATTGCTCGGGCGACGCCGACGTGGCCGCCTGGGCGGGAGCGCCCTTCGAACAAAGCAGCGAAGTTCAACCGCTGACCCTCCACTTCCGTATCGGTAATGTGGAGCGTACGCCCGACATCACCAAGCTCTGCCGCGAAGCCCTCAAGCAAGCCCAGGCGGCGGGCGAGCTACCCTATTACTACGGTCCGGGCGTGATGTTCATGTTCGCCAAGAACGAGGTTTACATCCACGGCATCCGCGTCCCAGCCAATCCGACCGACGCCGCTGACCTGTCCCGCGCCGAAATCCAAGGTCGTGCTGACGCCCACGCAATGTTCCGTGCATGGAAGCAGCAAGTGCCTAACTTTAAGGACGCCTACTTCATCGAAGCGTATCCTTGGATTGGCGTCCGTGAATCACGTCGCGTCATCGGCCAGCACGTCCTCAGCGAAGACGACCTCATGAAAGGGCGTCGCTTCGACGATGCCATCGCGACAGGCTGTTGGTATCTCGATATCCATCCCAATAAGACGACCACGGGAGGTGCCAACGACTTCGACCCTAGGAAGGTGCAGCCTGAGCCCTACGACATCCCTTATCGCTCCCTACTTCCCCAGAAGCTGACCAACCTCCTCGTCGCCGGCCGTTGCCATAGCGCCACCCGTGGCGCCCATGCTTCGACCCGTGTGACCGTCACCGCCATGGCCATGGGTGAAGCCGCCGGCGTCGCCGCCGCCCTGTCGATCACCACGAAGACCGAGGCCGGACTACTCAACGGTCAAAAAGTGCGCGAAGCGCTCGCCAAGGTCGGCGGCGGCCCGTTCACTGAGTGACATGAATCCGGAAATCGTCCGCCCTAACCTCGTCGGCCTCGGCGAAGTGCTGTGGGACGTCTTTCCGGATGCGGCCCACTTCGGCGGGGCGCCGGCGAACTTCGCCTGCCATGCCGCGGGCCTAGGTGGGGACGCGTGGGTCGTCAGCGCGGTCGGCCGGGATCAGCTCGGCGATGACGCCCTGGCCTCACTTTCTTCGAAGAACGTCCACACGCTCCTGCTTCAGCGCAACGAACACCCGACCGGGACGGTCACGGTGACCCTAGATACGGCCAAGCAGGCGAGCTACGTCTTCGCCGCCGACCCGGCCTGGGATCATATCGCCTGGAACCAATCGCTGGCTCTGCTGGCCAAGAAATGCCAAGCCGTGTGTTTCGGTTCCCTCGCGCAACGCGCCCCGGAAAGCCGACGCACCGTCCGCGAATTCCTCGAGAACACCTCCGCCGACTGCCTGCGTATCTTCGACGTCAACCTACGTCACAACTTCTACTCCCGCGAAGTTATCGAATCCTCCCTCGGGTTCGCCAATGTCTTCAAACTGAACAACGACGAAGTCCCCGTGGTCGCCAACCTGCTCGGACTGCCCAAAGACGAGAAAGCCTTCGTCCTCGCCGTCGCCCAGCGCTTCGACCTGCACACCGTCGCCCTCACCCGCGGCGCCGCCGGCTCGCTCGTCTGGCACATGGGGCAATACGATGAGAAGACCGCCCCCAAGGTCGCCGTCATGGACACCGTCGGCGCCGGAGATTCCTTCACCGCAGCCTTGGCCATCGGCCTACTCCGCGGCGAAGACCTTTCCCTCGTTCATCAGCGCGCCGTCGACGTCGCCGCCTTCGTCTGCACCAAACCCGGCGCCACGCCCGAGCTATTGCCAGAATTCCGTGGGTAGGGTCGCCACTGCGTGGCGACCTAGCCCGTTCGCCGCATGGTGAACGCCATGGTAGGGGCGAGTCTACGCCGCGCCCGGTCACGAAGTAGTCGTGACCCTACCTCGTTACCAGGTATACCGAATCGTATACGTCACGGTCTTCTCTTCGTCGGGCTTGAGCGCGACGCGGAATTCGAAAGTTTTGGCATCCTTCTTCTCATGCGGCTGGCTCTGGGCGGTGAGCGTCCAGTTACCGCCACGGGTCGCATGCTCGACCACGCGGATCTCGACGGGCTCCTTCTTGCGGTTACGTACCTTGATCTCAAGAGTCTGGGTCGCGACGCTATTGGATTCGTCCCCGGTCTTGTTCGTCATGCGACGCTCGCCAATCAAGTCAAAACTGTTGCCGGTCAGGACGCGAATGGTCTCGCCCTTCGGGGTGTGGTCAATCTGGTTCTCGCCCACGAACTCCAGCTGGCGATCGCCATCCTGGGAATAGAAGCGTACCTTGCCCATCGGTAGGGCGATGCCGAGCTTGTTGGCCACGGAGTTCTTGAACTCGCGGTAGACCTGGACCTTACCGGACCAGCTGCGTTCTTCGAGATCATAACGCCGGGCACCTTGGAAGACGTAGATGCGTTCGGCCTTCACGCCCGCGGCGCGCACGAACTCGACCTGCTTGGTCTCCTTGTCGCGGAGGGTCGCGGGGTTACCGAGAGTGTAGAGGTGGAATTCGTCGAACGATTTCTCGGTAACGACGGCATCCGCCATCATCACCGACTTCCCCGCGCCTCCCCCGAAACCACGGGAGCGGTTTT
>CANKZO010000213.1 GCA_947488485.1 Opitutia bacterium
TCTCGATGTCCAGCGCCCTCGCGCACGATATCTACGGTCGCATGCTCCGCCCGGCCTCCTCCCCGGAACAGCGCCTGAAGGCCTTCAAGTGGTCGGCCTTGATCGTCGGCGTCGTCGCCGTCGGCCTCGGCTCGCAGGTCGAAGCTCTCGAGATCAACTTCATGGTCGGTCAGGCCTTCGCCATCGCGGCGGCCAGCTATTTCCCGCTGCTCTTCATGAGCGTCTGGTGGCGCGGCATGACCATGCGCGGCGCAGCCACGGGCATGCTCGTCGGCGGCCTCAGCGCGTTGGCTTCCATCACCCTGACCTCCGTCTCCGACGTCGCCGTCGCCAAGGCGAAGAAGCTCACCGACGCCGCCGAGCTCGCGGCCTACTGGGCCGACCACCCGGTCGCCAAGGGCATCGCCGACTATTGGGTCGCGCACCCGCTCGCCCGCATCCTCTGCGAACAGCCCGCCATCTGGGCCGTGCCGCTTTCGATCCTGCTGATGATCTTCGTCTCGAAGGCCACCGCCGCGTCCGTGCCGGCCGACATCCGCATGAAGATGCTCGTCCTGCACGCCCCGGAAGCCCTCGGCTTGAAGCAGGAATACATCAAGGAACACGAAGGCCTCGGCGGACACTGAGCCCGTTTCCCGGGGCGGAATATTCCCGCCCCGCGGAAACTTGAAACTTGGAAGTCCGGCAGGGGGTGTCTTTGCTGACGGCGTGTCCACCGAACTCACCGAAGACGACTCCCGCGCCTATGGCGTCGTCCAGGCGTTCTCCCTCCTCCTCTCCGCCGGCGCGCTCTACGCGGCGATCCTGATGTCCTACAAGGGCGGTCAGGTCTTCCTCTTTCACGTCGCCGACCCTTACGACCGCGTCGTCTGGGTGGGCGTCGGCATCGGCATCCCCACCGCGCTCTGCGGGGCGGTGATCGCTTACCTCGCCGGCATGGACCGCCCTTGGGGCGCTCTCCGTATCGCCGCCACCACGCTGCTCTTCGCCAACCTCGCCGTACCCGGCGTCTGGGGCGTCCTCTGGCTGCTCCGCCACGGCTACGTCCACTTCTGATATGTCCGGTCCCATCGTCATCGTCACCCGCGGCAGCCCGCTGGCTCTCCAGCAGACGCACGACGCCGCCGCCCGCCTGCAGGCGGCCCTCGGCCGGCCCACGGAGATCCGCATCCTGACCACCACCGGCGACCGTCAGGCCAGCTGGTCGCTCGAGAAGCAGGGCGGCAAAGGCCTCTTCACCGCCGAACTCGAACAGGCCCTCCTCCGCGGCGAAGCCGACCTCGCGATCCATAGTTCCAAGGACCTGCCGACAGAGATGCCGGCCGGCCTCGCCATCGCCGTCTGCCTGCCCCGCCAGGATGCGCGCGATGTGCTCGTGCGCCGCACCGACATCGCCAGCCCGAAGCTGATCGCCACCGGCAGCCCGCGCCGTCGCGCGCAGGGCGCCCTCGCCTTCCCGCTGGCACAGTGGACGGAGCTCCGCGGCAACGTCGACACCCGCCTGAAGAAACTCGCCAACGGAGACGCCGACGCGTCTTACCTCGCCGCCTCCGGCCTCAACCGCCTCGGTATCAAGGAATGGCCCGGCCTCACGTTCGAGCCCGTCGCGCTCACCGACATGGTGCCCGCCGCCGGCCAAGGCGCGGTCGCCATCCAGTCCCGCTCCGGCGAAGTCGCGCACTTCGTCGCCGCCGGTTGCGCCGCCACGACCTACTCCGTGACCGTCGAGCGCCTGTTCCTCGCCAAGCTCGGCGAGGGCTGCCACACCGCGTTCGCCTGCCACCACGCCGCGGGCCACGTGCATCTTTACCGCGCTGACTTCGGTCGCCGCGACTTCGCTTTCCCCGTCACCGACCTCGCCGCGGCTTCCGCCCTGGCCGATGACATCCTCCGCCAGATCCTGCCCCGCTGAACATGAGCAAACTCCCCCTGCGCGACCGTATGGTCGTCCTCACCCGTCCGGAAGGACGCGGCGCCGACTGGAAGGACGCCCTCGTCGAAGCCGGCGCGGCCGTCTCCGAACTCCCGCTGCTCGAGATCAAGTTCGAGCCCGATGACACCGTGCTCAGCGAAGTGCTCGACGCCATGGGCGAATACGACTGGGTCGTCTTCACCAGCGCCAACGGCGTGCGCGGCTTCTTCGACCGCTTCTTCGAGCGCTTCACCGACATCCGTTCCGTCGGCGGCGTGCGCTTCGCCTGCCTCGGCCCCGCGACGGAGAAAGCCCTGCGCCAATACCACCTCGATTCCGACCTCACCGCCACGCAGAACGACGCCCTTTCGCTCGGGCGCGAACTGATGTCCAAGCATGACGTCGAGAACCAGAAGCTCCTCGTCGTCACCGGCAACCTCAACACCCCCGAGCTGCCCCGCCTGCTCGCCGACGGCGCCATGGCGATCGTCGACGTGATCAAGGTCTACGCGACCGAAGAGAAGTCCGTCGCCGAATCCCCCGAGGCCGCCGAGTTCCGTCGCCGTGGTGCCGATGCGATCGTGTTCGCGAGTCCTTCGGCCGTGGAATCTTTCCTGCACCAGGCCGCTTCGCTGCGTCCTGACGCCGGCGCGCGCCAGCCCAAGGCCGTCGCCATCGGCGCCACGACCGCCGACGCGCTCCGCAAGGCCGGCATCCCGCTGGCCGGCACTGCTTCGGCGCCGACCGCCGTCGCCATTCGTAACGCGGTGATCGAAGCCCTCGCATGATCGGCAAGGCGCGCATCAAGGTCTGCGGAATCACCCGCGCCGCCGACGCCGCCACGGCCCTCGCTCAAGGCGCCGACTTCCTCGGCGTGAACTGCTGGCCGGGTTCGGCCCGCTGCGTGCCCGCCGCCGCCCGCGCCCAACTGCTCCGCGAGATTCCGGCGGCCAAGCGCGTCGCCGTGACGGTCAATCCGTCCGTCGCCGAAGCGACCGCGTTGTTGGCTGAAGGCTTCGCCATCGTGCAGGCGCACTTCGATCCGACCAAAACGGAGTGCGACCCCAGGGCGCTCTCCGCGGCCGTGGGTCCCGCCCGCCTCTGGCTCGCGCCCAAGCTCGCCGACGGCGCCGAATGGCCCGCTGACCTGATTCCTCTGGCCGTCGGGTTCGTCCACGACGCCCATGCCAAGGATACCTTCGGGGGCACCGGCAAGACCTCCGACTGGACCCGTTTCGCGCAACTGCGTAAGCGTTATCCGGACTCCCAGTGGTTGCTGGCCGGTGGACTGGGACCTGACAATATCCTGGCCGCGGCGGCCTCCGGAGCGGACTTTTTCGACCTGAATAGCGGCATCGAACTGGCACCAGGCCTCAAATCTGCCGAAAAACTGTCGGCCGTCGCCGACGCCCTGCTCAAAAATACTCAATCGTAAGTCCTACCCCCTCTTACCGGGACTTGGCACGGGGGGTGCATAAGTGGACTTGCTCAACCGAACGCCTAACCCAACCTAACACACCACCATGAAGCTCGTCGTCGCCATCATCAAACCGTTCAAACTTGAAGAAGTTAAGGACGCCCTCGCCGAGATCGGCATCGAGGGAATGACCGTAACCGAAGTCAAGGGCTTCGGTCGCCAGAAGGGTCACACCGAAATCTACCGCGGTTCGGAATACACCGTCGACTTCCTCCCCAAGGTGAAGATCGAAGCCGCCGTGGCTGACGAGCAGGTCGAAAAGGCCATCGCCACCATCTCCAAGGCCGCCCAGACCGGCAAGATCGGTGACGGCAAGATCTTCGTCCTCGGCCTGACCGACGTGATCCGCATCCGCACCGGCGAGCGCGGTCCGGCGGCCATCTAAGCCCTGGTCACACTCAATAAAAAGGGCGTCCTGCGGGACGCCCTTTTTGTTGGCTCACTTCGCCGCTTTGGCCGCGGCCTTCGCCGCCGCCTTGGCCGCGTCGCG
Source organism: Opitutia bacterium (assembly GCA_947488485.1). The sequence goes on from CANKZO010000213.1 coordinate 3,880, forward strand.
CTTGGCGAGCATGCCGGGCGAATTCCACTTGATCACGTGATACGTGGCCGGGACTTCGCCGGCGTTACGGATCGCATGGTCGATGTTCGAGGCCTGGAAGATGACCGAGCCTGGGCCCAGTTTCACCCAGTCGCCCGCGACGAGCGCCTCGACGGTGCCCTCCTTGACGATGAGCAGCTCCTCGTCGGCATGCTGGTGGGGCGGGTGTGCCGCCTGCCCTGGGTTCAGCGTCGTGATGTGGTATTCGAGTTCATCGAGGGTCGCGGTCGGCGCCTGGCAGACCTTGCGATAGGCCCCGACCTTCGTCGGCTTGACCACCAACTTCTCCCAATCGAAGGCCATCGAGCCCATGACGGGCTTGGCGGCGGGCACGTCAGCGGCGAGCGGGGTGTGACCGATGAAGCCGGTGAGGCCGAGGCAGACGGCAGCGGTCAGGGCGGCGACGACGAGGTCGCGACGGTTAGGGGTAGGCATAGGACTTTGATAGGAAACCTGCCGCGGGGAGTAAAGAGCCCATCCAGACGCCTTGCCCTCGGGCCGACCCCGGGCCTAATCTCCGGCATGCTTCGCCCCGCGCACCGATGGACGGC
>CANKZO010000214.1 GCA_947488485.1 Opitutia bacterium
GACGTCAGCCCAGAGGGCGTTCGTATTCAGGTGCTTCGTTGCGCGAGCCATAGTCACAGGCAATCCAGCAAGGGCAGGGCTGTCCAGCGTGGGCTTGGTTTTGAGTTTAAGCCCGGCCGATTAGCCCTAAGTTTTAACGTCAAATGGAGGTCTTCCTGCATCTGCTGCCCCTGCTCGGGTCCTTGGCGTTCACGGGCTTCCTGATCCATGCGATCTTCTGGGGGATGACGTTCTCCGTCGACGAGGCCTTCGTGCACGTGCGCGTCTATGGCTGGACTGCGCGTAAGGTCGCTCTCAGCGACATCGAGTGGGCGGCGCAGGATGGGTGCTTCTGGAATGAGCATTATACCAACACCGTGAATCCGAAGAAGATGATCCTGCTGCATCGCCGCACCGGTGTATTCAAGAATTTCCTCATCAGCCCGCCGTCGCCGCAGGAGTTTTTGAAGGAGCTCGTCTCTAAGGGTGTGACGGTGAGGTGACATCAGGTAGGGCTGACCACCCTTGGTCAGCCGCGGTTGAGCGAGGGCGCTCAACCCTACCCAAGGCAGAGAGACTTTTCGGGTCTCAGGTCTCGGCCCTCGGGTTTCTGGTTCAGGTCTTCAGGGACAGGGACAGGCTTCAAGACATAGGGATAGAGTCAGACGCAGGTGCAGGTGAATTGATCCTGCGTCTGTTCCGGCGTCTGACCCTAGGCATCGAAACCTGTCCGTGTCCCTGCCCCTGTCTCTTGTAAGCAAAAACCCCGGTGGCCCGGGGTTTTGTTGGAAGCCTTTAGTCAGGCTTACTTATGGCCCTTGGCGTGCTCGGCGAGCGGGTCGTAAGCGAAGTCCTTCTTGAGGTCACGCCACGAAGCGTGGACGTGGTTCGCGCCATTCTGGAAATTGGCGAACTCGAGAAGGAAGGTCGGACCCTGGATGCTGAAGTAGTGGGCTTCGCCGGCTTCGGTGCCGCCGTTGTAGCCGAAGAAGAGCGTGTCTTCTGGGGTCTTGAGGATGGCGATCATTTCGGCGGCAGCGAAATCGGCGCGGGCGCGACCGACGTATTCGGCGATGATTGTGCCGGCTAGCTTCTTCTGCTCGGCGGTGAGGGCGGAGAAGGCGATACCCTTGTGCTTGATGATGCCGTTGGCCTTCTGCTTGTTGCCCGTGATGACATCCTTCGGGGTTTCGCCGGGGATGAAGCCGGTCTTACGCTGTTCGGCGGTGAGGGACTTGGCAAGGGCGCGACCGGCGGCATCTTCGGTTTCGAGGAGTTCAAAGCCGACGAGGCCGGGGTAGGCATCGGCGACGTTCTTTGTGTCAGACTTCACTTGGCCCGGGTTGGTGCCGAGGAAGGAGGGCGTCGAACTGACGAGCTCGCCGTTGACGATTGTGAAGTTCGTGGAGAGGTGGTGGCCTTCCCAGCGGAAGCCCCAGGTTCCCTTGGCGTCGGGCTTGCCGAAGATCGACACGAAGTAATTCTCGGCATCGCGCTTGTTGGCTCCCTTGCCTTCTTCGATGAGGAAGAGGAGGTATTCGAGGGCCATGACGGACTCGACCTTCATGTGGCCGCGCTGGCTGAGGGAGACGGAGAGGAGGGCCTGGGCGAAGTGGCGCTGGCCGGGATTCATTTCCTTAATCGGTAGGCCCTTGCGGGCGGACGGGACGAAGATCCAGTTGGTGCGTTCGGCGTCATCGAACTTGAAGACCGCTTTCGCACGTTGCGCGTCGTTGAGCGAGCCGAGGAAGGCATTGGCAGACTTGGCCATTTCTTCGCCGGCCGTATGGCTATCTTGGATTGAGTGGCCAAACGTGGCGGGGACGGTGGCGGCCAGGAGGCACAGCACGCTGAGGAGACGGGTGAGGGAACGCATGAGGGGTATCAGGTAAGGACAGGGGTGTAAGGGAAGGGTTCCCTCAGAGCCAGAAAGGAATGGTGGGGGTAACCCCCAATGAAGTCGAAGAGGCAGGGGCAGGGACACAGACAGGTTTCGATGCCTAGGGGCAGACACCGGTACATTTACAGGATGGTTTCAACTGCCCCTGCGTCTGACTCTGTCCCTAAGAATTGGAACCGGCCCCAGCCCCTGTCCCTGCCTGTTTGGCCTGCGCTTCGCGTTTACGCGCTTTCTGCCTCGCTCAACTTCTGCGCGGCCTGTTCCCAGGCGGCGGTGGCGGTCTGCAGGGCGTTGATCGTATCGCGGAGGCGGGCGTTCAGTTGCGGGAGATTCACGCCGCCAGTATAGGTGGCCGGGTCGGCAAGTTCAGCGGTGATCTGCGCCTGCTTGGCTTCCAGTTCCGAGACCTGCTGTTCACACTTGGTGACATCGGCTTTCAGCTTACGGATATCCGAAGCGGAGGGTTTCGCCGGGGCCTTAGGCTTTTCGGCCTTCGGCGCTTCATCCTGTTTCGGGCGGGCGTCGGTGAAGCCAGCGGTGAGCGCCGCGCGCTCGTTGCCGGACTTGGATTTCTCGAGGTAGTAGGCGTAGTCGCCGGCGTAGTTCGTCAGGCGACCAGAATGCACGTGCAGCACGGTCTTGGCGATCTCGCGGATGAAGTGCACGTCGTGGCTGACGAAGTAAAGCGTGCCTTCATAAGTCTTCAGGGCGGCGATGAGCGCGTCGATCGACATGATGTCGAGGTGCGTCGTCGGCTCGTCCATGAGGAGGAAGTTCGGCGGATTGATCATCAGCTTCACCAAGGCAAGGCGGGATTTTTCACCGCCCGAAAGGACGGAGACGCGCTTGTTCACGTCGTCCTTGCGGAAGAGGAACGTGCCGAGCATGCCGCGGGCCTGCTGTTCGGTGAGGCCGTTCTCCGTGGTGCGGAGTTCCATCACGTTCTCGAGGACGGTCAGCTTCGGGTTGAGGTTGTCGACGCGGTTCTGGGCGAAGTAGCCGGTGATGACATTGCCGCCTTCTTCGCGTAAGCCGCTGTTGATCGGAATGACGCCGGCGAGGATCTTGAGCAGGGTGGACTTGCCGGCGCCGTTGGGGCCGACGAGCACCGTGCGCTGGCCGCGTTCGCATTCGAAATTAAGGTCCTTATAGACGACGTGCTCGCCGTAGGCCTGCTGGACGTGCTCGAGCTTCATTACCTTCAGGCCGGAGCGCGGGGGCTGCGGGAAGCGGAACTGGATCTTCTTCAGGTCGTCCTCGGGCTCGTCGATCGCAACCTCCTCGAGGCGGGCGATCTGCTTCTCCTTGGACTTGGCGCGGGAGGCCATGGAAGCCTTGGCACCGAAGCGGTCGACGAACGTCTGGAGGTGCGCGATCTCGCGCTGCTGGTTCTTGAACATCGCCTGCTGGCGATCTTTGCGGGCCACGCGCTCGAGGATGAAGTCGTCGTAGTTGCCGTTATAGCAATGGAGTCGCTGAGCGCGCAGTTCGATCGTGCCAGTGCAGAGCGCGTTAAGGAAGGCACGGTCGTGCGAGATGACCACGAGGCCGCCCGGGTAGCGCGTCAGGTAGTCCTGGAACCAGAGCAGGGCTTCGAGGTCGAGGTGATTGGTCGGTTCGTCGAGCAGTAGGAGCGTGGGCTCGCTGACGAGGAGGCGGGCGAGGTGCGCGCGCATGACCCATCCGCCGGAGAAGGTCTTGGCTACCTTCTCATGGTCGCTCTCGCGGAAGCCGAGGCCAGCGAGGATTTTCTTCGCGCGCGGCTCGAGCGTGTAGTCGATATCCCAGTCGTCGTCGTTCTCGGGCTCGAGCTTGCCGCCGCTGGTGGCGATTTGGAGAATCGTCTCATCGCCGGCCGGCGCGCTTTCCTGGGGAAGGAAGCCGAAGTTCGCGCCGCGTTCCCATTCGATGAGGCCTTCGTCCGGCTGGTCTTTGCCGAGGATGATATTGAAGAGGGTGGACTTGCCGGCTCCGTTGGCCCCGACGAGTCCGAGCCGGTCCGTCCGGGCAATATTCAGCGAGACCTCCGCGAACAAGGTGCGGGGCCCGTAGGACTTGGAAAGGTTGGCAATCGTCAGCATCGAATGGGCGTTAAAGAGGCGGGAAGGCGGAAGGGCAAGAGAAAGGGGGCAGACAGGGCTAGGGCTGGGGCTAGGGCTGGGGCTGGGCCGCCGCAGGGCGGCCGAGGGTAGGGGCGTGGCTTCGCCGCGCCCTCTGCATCGGAGTGAACGATAAATCGTGCCCCTACCTTGGTTCGCCCTGCGGCGAACTGTCCCTAGCCCTACCCCTGCCCCTGTGGAGCTAAGGCAGGCTTCGCCCGCCTTAGCTCCACTTCAGCTTACTACGCAGGACGTCGAAATGGGTGAGCGATTTCGGGCGCAGGAGGGCGAGTTGGACCTTGGCGGTGCGGATGACGAGGGGGAGCCGGCTCTGGGCCTCAAGGGTCTCGCGGCCGTCGACCGAGAGGCCGAGCAGGGCGCTGTCCTCGCTGCGGATCTCGAGTTCGGTCTCGCCGTCGAAGATGACGGAGCGGTTCGAGAGCGTGTGCGCGCAGATCGGGGTCAGGACAATCACCGAGGCGGCGGGGTCG
>CANKZO010000215.1 GCA_947488485.1 Opitutia bacterium
AGGAGTTGCCGTTCAGTTCGCGGAGGCCGACCTGATACTGACGCTCATAACGCGGCTGATCCGCCGGCGAGCCGGCCCGGATACGACGTTGGGCGAGCTGACCGATCAGGACGCGACCGTCGTCGACCTGCGCCACCGGCACGGGCGGCGCCCAGAAAACCGTGGCGCCGTTCATCAGGACCAAGCCAAGCAGGCCCACGACCATACCCAGGCCGATGATCAGGCCCAGGCCGCTGAACCAGACCCAAGCTTCGCCCCGGGGCGTGCTGCTATCGGAAGAGTTAGGCATGTTCAGACGACTTTGTACCGCTCACGCAGGCGCTGGCGGAGCACTTCCGCGAGGGTGTTGATCACGAAGGTGAGCAGGAAGAGGCAGCAGGCGCCGAGGAAGAGCGCGCGGTAATGCGTGTGGCCGGCGGCGGCCTCAGGCAGCTCCACGGCGATGTTGGCGGAGAGCGTCCGCATGCCGCTGAAGGGATTTGTGTCCATGACCGCGGTATTCCCCGTGGCCATCACGACGATCATCGTCTCGCCGATGGCGCGGCCGAAGCCGATCATCACCGCCGAGACGATGCCGGAGATCGCGGTCGGGACGACGACGCTCCAGACCGTCTGCCAGCGGCTGGCGCCGAGGGCGAGGGAGCCGGAGACGAGCGAGTTCGGGACGTTGGAGAGAGCGTCCTCGGCGATCGTGAAGACGATCGGGATGACGGCGAAACCCATCACGAAACCGACGACGAGGGAATTGCGGGAGTCATACGTCTCACCGGTCGTCTGGCGCCACCACTCGCGGAAGTCGGCGATCGGCAGGCCGGTGGCGCTATCCTTGACCGTGAAGCACAACGACTCGATGACCGGACCGGCCTGCCAGGCGCCCCAGACGCAGAGGGCGAGGAAGGGCAGTAACCAGAGGAACTCCATGCCCGGACGAACCTGCCGGCGAACCGGCTGCGGCAGCACGGACCAGAGGAAGCCGGCGAAGAGCGCGGCCGGCGCCAGGATGCCGATGGCGCAGAAGAGCGAGACCAGCCGCGGATCGACCAGCGGGGCGAGCCAGAGACCGGCAAGGAAGCCCAGCACGACGGAAGGCAGCGAGGCCATGACCTCCATGACCGGCTTGACCACCTGACGGTATTCCGGGCGGAGGAACTGGGAGACGTAGACGGCCGCGGTGAGCGCGATCGGCAAGGCGAAGAGCAAAGCGTAGAAGGTGCCCTTGACCGTGCCGTAGAAGAGCGGGACGAGCGAATACTTCGGCTCGAACTCATCGGAGCCGGCGCTCGACTGCCAGGAGTAGGCCGGGCCAGTGGCGCCTTCATACCAGACCTTACCGAAGAAGGTTTTCCACGAAGATTCCGGGTGATGATCGACGACGCTCCAGCGATGAAGCTTACCGTCCGCCGAGAGCGCCGTGAAGCGGTCGTAGTTACCGGCAAAGGCCACCTGGCGGAGCGCACCGGACGGGGCTTCGCCGTCCCAGCGGACCGTACCGGTCGTCATGTTCGTCAGCTGCAAGCGTCCGCCGGCGACGGCGAGATAGCACTTGTTCGCTTCGGCGGCGTAGACGCCCTGCCCTGCCCCGGGAAGTTTATCGCCGTCGTGGATCTTGCCCCAGCGACGCAGGCTCTTGCCGTCGGGCTGGAGCTGCGGATACATCGACCAGACCTGCTGGGCGCCGGCCTTATCGACGAAGACGACCGAGACGTTGCCGAAGATCAGGCCGGCCGAAGCGACCGCCGGATCGGCGGCGTCTTTGAAGGGAACGAAAGACTGCAGGAACGAAAACGTCTCGCCGTCGTCGGCATAGGTACGCACCTCGCCGGAACGACCGATGACGATCATCGACTCGGCGGTGGACGGCAGGAGCACCTGCTCGACCGAAGAGGCGTCGGCCGCGACGACGAAGGACGGGCTGACGGTCACCTTGCCGCGGCCGCCGAGGCCTTTGCGTTCGGTCAGACGGACCGCGGTCAGGAGCGGCTTGCCGGCGTCTTCCTGGCGCACGAGCATGAGTCGCGACTGCGGGCCTTTGGCGTTCCAGACATCCAGGCAAGGCAGGCCGGCGCGGCCGACCGCGATCGGCTCCAGCGCGGTGACGACCGGTTCGACGGTGCGCTTGCCGGCTTCGTCGAACGTCGAGCGATAGACGATGCGGACCTCCTGGACGGAACCGTCGGAGAGACCAAGGAAGACCAGTCCGGTGCGAGGATAGCTGCGGACCGCCGTGACGCGCCGAGCTCCGAGCGAAGGCGCCCAATCGAGGACCTTGGCCCCGTCCTGGGAACGTAGGCAGAGGATCGAGCCGTCGCGGCGGACGACGAACGGAAGATCGCCGTATTCGTCTTCACCGAAAGCGACCGCGTCGGCCGGCACGGAGAGCGAACTCACCGGCGTGACCTTGGCCCCCACGAAAAGCGGGAAGACCTGGACGATGAGGAACGCGAGCATCCCGAAGACCGCGAGCACCACGCCGACCCCGCCGAAGCGGATCAGCCGCCCCATCCAACGGTCCGCCGCCAGCGTGAGCGGGCTCACCGTGAAGCGGGCTTCAGGGGCGGCGGCCGGCGCGGGCTTTGGGTCAGAAGTTGCCATTGGGTGACGTTCGGGTGTCGGAATTCCTAATAAAGGGTAAGGCGGGGAGACCCCGCCTTGGGAGGACCCGAGACCGTATCGCCACGCTTTGCAGACCGACCCCGGAGGGCGTGGTGGCGGCGATACGGCTTCGAGACCAAGCTTACTCGGCGCTGTAGTACTTCAGCGAGGCGCGGCCTTCGTCAGCGACTTCGGAGGGCAGCGGGAAGTAGCCGTCCTTGATGACGATCTCCTGGCCCTGCTTCGAGAGGACGAAGGTGATGAACTCGCTGGTCAGCTTGTCCATGGGCTTGGAGGGAGCCTTGTTGACGTAGACGTAGAGGTAACGGGACAGCGGGTAGGTGCCGCTGAGGCAGTTGGCGTAGTTGGGCTCGACGTAGTTGCCGCTGTCATCGGAGGACAGAGGGAGGGCGCGGACGCCGGAGGTGGCGTAGCCGATGCCCGAGTAACCGACGGCGCCGACGTCGGCGGAGATGCCCTGGACGACGGACGAGGAGCCCGGCTGTTCCTTCACGGTGTCCTTGAAGTCACCGGTCTTGAGGGCGACTTCCTTGAAGAAGCCGTAGGTACCGGAAGCGGAGTTACGACCGAAGGCCGAGACGGTCTTGCCGGCGAGGGCGCCCTTCTGGCCGAGATCACCCCAGGTGACGACGTCCTGGCCGCCGCGCTTGCGGGTCGAGGCGAAGATACCGTCGACCTGCTTGAGGGAGAGACCCTTGATGGCGTTGTCCTTGTGGACGAAGACGGCGAGGGCGTCGATGGCGACGGCGACCTTGGTCGGCTTGTGGCCGAACTTGGAGGCGAAGGAGGCGATCTCGGTGGACTTCATCTCGCGGCTCATCGGGCCGACCTGAGCGACACCGGAAGCGAGGGCGACCGGAGCGGTGCCCGAACCCTTACCTTCGACCTGGATCTTCACGTTGGGATACTGGGCCTTGAAGCCTTCGCTCCAGAACGTCATCAGGTTGTTCAGCGTGTCGGAACCCACGGAGTTGAGGTTACCCGAAACACCGGAGGTCACGGCGTAAGCCGGGATCTTCGGGTCAACGGTGACCGCGTCAGCGGCCTGGGCGGTGACGGCAGTCGCCGTGAGGGCGACCAGCGCGAGGGACTTGAGGATGGTGTGCATGTGGTGGAAAGCACCGACATCATCCCATACGATTGTTACGAACCCGTGTCGGAGGGGTGTTTCTTCGGTGATAGGCCCTCCCCCCTAAAAACACCCCTTTCGAGGCCAAAAACCCCTCTTAATTGAGGTATTCCTTCAGAATCTGGGCCACCCGGGCCTCGGCCTCAGCCACCGGGAGGCCGCCTTTGACCCCCGGACGCTTATGTCCGGCCTGCTTAAGCCAGGCATCGCGGAGTGTGGCGGAGCTCTCGCGGAGCAGCTTGAGCTTCTCCCCTTCGGCGAAAGCCACGTCTGCCTTCCACTTCATCATCGGAGCGAGCGACTGCCACACGGCCTGCGCCATGAAGAGATGGCCCTGCTCGCCAGGATGGAGATTATCTTTCGCGTAGATGAAAGTCGGATCGTCCTTCTTCGCCGCGGCGACGGACTGATGCAGCAGATGATGGATGTCGATGACCTGCCAGCCCGCGGTGCGCTGCGCGACGAGCCACGCGCCGTAGGCTTCCATCACGCCGTCGTAGTTGATCGCATCCTTCGCACGGTTATCCGGCGCATACAGCGGCGGCGTGACCATGACGATCTGCGCGCCGGCGCGGATGCAGGCGAGGCGGAGCTTGATGACGCCTTGCTGGAAGGCGAGCTGACGGGCGCTGTCGAGCGGCTGGTAGATGCCGTCGTTGATGCCGTAGCAAGCGACGACGAGCGTCGGCTTGAATTCGGCGAGCACGCGACCGAGACGCT
>CANKZO010000216.1 GCA_947488485.1 Opitutia bacterium
GCAATGCGTTCGTGCCGCCGGCCTGCATGATGTCCGGACCTTCCTTGGCCAGAAGATCGGTATCCTTGTTTCCGGGACGGACGATGGCGATGTGTCCTGACTTGGTGGGGTCGGGATTCTTGAGCGAAGCCAGCACGAGCCGACCATCGTTCGCCGCCGCCTGCGCTGCGGCGCCGTCGACAAGGCGGACCCAACCGGCCTTCTTGCCAGCATCGGAGGCTAACCAATCGAATTGGGCGTTGGCGAGGAGCACGACCCCGTGCTCAGGCGGACGCAACAACGGGATCGCCAGGCGGTCGGCGACCGCGGCCACGAACTGACTGCAATGGGTATGCTTGCTCTTGGCATCCTTGATGGGCTGTCCGGTCGGGAGGCCGGTCTTCCAGTCGACGATCGCTCCCGGCAACCAAAGCTTGTCGACCTCCATGCCCTCCAGTCGCTTCCAAAGTTCTTCGGTCGGTCCCTTGCTCCGGGCGGCCCAGCGCGCGGCTTTCTCGACCAAGAGTTCCAAGCCTGCGGTCTGCTCGGGATGCGGACTCGAAGTGAAGACCCGGCCAAGTCCGTAAGTAGCCCTCACCATGGCTGGAGCGTTCACCATCACGCCGACGGGGGTGTCGTTTAGAGCCAGTTCAGTACGAAATGCGACCAGGGTCTCGAAATCGGGCAGGTCCTTGCGGACGTCGGCCTTGATGATGGGGCCGTTGGCGTAACGGACCCCGCGATCGGTCAGTTTCTCGCCGAAGGCTTCGCCTTCGATCTTCACTTCGCCCTGACCGCGTCGCCACTTGGACGAGACGGTCTTGGCGTTCAAGACCCCGACGCCCCACTCGAAACCGCTGCAGGCCAGATACGCCCCGGCGCAGATGCCGACATACCCGCCGCCATTGCGGACGAAATCCCGGACCTCTTCGCGCCCTTGCTCGCCGAGGCCGGCCGCCTCGGCGCTACCGCTGCCGCCGGTGAACATGACGAGGTCATACCCCTTCAACCCACCCGCCGCGATGTCCGCCCCCTTGAGACGGGTGAGCTTGATGTCCGCTGTCTTGCTCATGATTTCCGTCACGCATGGGATACCCTTTCCGGTCGCGCCTTTGTCGTCGTAGACGGCGATCTTGATGACCGGGAGTTCCGCGGCACCCAGGCCGAGGGTGAGCAGCAGAATCGTCAGCGTCGTGCGCATAAGTTTCATCGTAAGGGATGCTGCCGATCGGCGAGCGGTAGTGCTACCTTCTTGCCTCCAGCGGCGAACGACGCGAACACGCCCAAAGTCAGCTCGACGGTCTCACGACCAGCTTCTGGACCGCAAAGCGGCTGACGCTTGTCGGCGATGGCGGCGATCAGGTCACGCACGGCGCCATGGTGACCGCCATTCACGAGTTTGATGTCCTTGATGGGCTCGGGCTTCCCGATGCCCGCAGTGGTGATGGGGGTCTTCTGACCATCACGTTCCAAGATGGCCAGCGGCTCCTCGTCGATCTGGAGCGAGATGACGCCCTTGGTGCCGATCAAGCGCGCCCCGAACGGCGTGCCCTTGGTCCAGCTGCCTTTCTTGGAATCGAAATAAAGCGGGATACCGCTCTTGGTCTCATAACGGGCATGGATCTCGTCCCCGACGATCAGGCCGACGCCTTCGTCGCCGGGACGGACGTCGGCCTTGGTCGCCGGACGGCCTTCGACGAGGATGGTGGCTTCGCACGAGATGGCCGGTCCGGTGAAGAGGGTAGCGAGGTTGAAGCCGTGCCCGCCCAGTACCCAGAGGTCGAGCCCGCCGCCGCGCTGATCCTGCTTCCCGCGTACGCGGACTTCCTTGAGTTCGCCGATCTCGCCCGCGGCGACGAGCTGCTTCACGACGTCAAGCACGGGGTGGTACCGATTGCGATGCGCGATGGCGAGCTTCACGCCTTTGTCCGCGCAGAGCCTCACGATCTCATCCGCCTCGGCCAAGGTGCGCACGAACGGTTTCTCGACATAGATGCCCTTCACGCCGGCTTCGATGGCCGCCAAGATGATCTCCGCATGGGCGTCGATGTGCCGGGGACACACGGCGACGATCTGAGGACGCGCCTTGCGGAACATCGCGACATGATCGGCGAAGGATTCCACGCGGTCGGCGCCGCCGACGGCGGTCTGAAGGCGCACCTCGGCCACTTTGCGTCCGGCATAATCAGGATCGGAGACGGCGACGATGCGCGTCTCCGGCAGCTTTAGCCAGACGGCATCGAGTCCATGCCCGTAGTTGCCGCGGCCGGTGTGACCGACGACGCCGACGGTCAGGGGGCGGTCAGCCGTCTGGGCCACGGACGAGACGACGGCAAGGACCAAGGCGACAAGGAAGGCGCGGCGTTTCATGGGGTACCTCCTTGCTGTCGGCTATCATTAATCTAGCAACCCGATAAGGCCGGTGTTGTCCTAGGCATACCCCGATGCGCATCTCCGCCCTCGCCTCCTGCCTGCTGACGACCGTCTCGGCCTGGGCCGTCAACGTCGCCGCCTACCCCGACCTGCAGGCCGCTCTCGACGCCCATCCGGGCCAAGTGCTCACGCTGCCCGCCGGCGACTACCCGATCTCGCGCAAACTGGTCCTCCGTGGCGATGGCGCCGGCCTCAGCGGCCCGGGCCGCATCGTCCAGAGCAACCCGGACGAACCGATCGTCGAGATCGAGGGATTGAAGGACGTGCTCCTGCGCGACGTGACGCTCACCCGCGCCCCGGGCAAGACGGTGGCCCGCAAGTCCGGACTGCTGGCCATCCGCTGCGCCTACCTGCGTGTCGACCAGGTCCGCATCCTTGACAACCAATCGGCCACCGGCGCGCTGGCCCTTCGCGAATGCCGGTTCGCCCGCATCACGGGATGCCTGGTCCGTAACTACATGCGGGTCTCCGTCGATGACCGCACCCGGAGCCTGGAATGGGGCTACGCCTTCAATTGCACCGACGGCACGGGCATCCAGGTCACCGCCAGCCAAGGGACGCTCATCGAAGGGAATACGGTCGTAGAGGAGGTGTTCCGGCCGACCAAGGAGATGAAAGAGAAGCATCAGCTCGGCGTCTGGACGAAGAAGAATCCGACGAAGGGCACCTTCCTCAGCCAGGCGACCTGGGACGCAGGCTACACTGACAACTGGCAGCAAGGCTCCGGCATCATCGTGACCGCACCCGAGGCCAGCAACCTCACCCGTATCATCGGCAATCACGTCGAGAACGCCGCGCAGGGCATCGACCTGCATGCCGACCACGTGATCGTGGCCCACAACGTCATCACGAACAGCTTCATGGGCATGAAAGCGATGCATGGCTCACGCAATGTGCTCATCACGGGCAACCAGTTCGTGAAGAACTCCCTCTGGGCCATCGGGCTCATGCCGGGCGCCGCCGCCCACCCGGGCCAGCCGGACAAGCCGGAAACGGCCAACGCCGACGGCGGGTCGGTGATCTCGGCCAATATCATCTCCGATTTCGGCCACGGCGACGCCCACTGGATCTGGGGCGACCAACGCGCTCCGTTCAAGTTTGATACGGGCCAGCAGGCCGACGACCCGCCCCTCGCCGACGTGGTCATCCAGGGCAACCTTCTGCACTGCATCGGCGCCCCCCGCTACCAATACGCGGTCGTCATCGCCGGTCAGCCCGGCGGCCCGAAGACACCCCGCGGACTCCGCTTCCAAGGCAACAGCCTGGCACCTGGCACTGGCGGCGTATCGAACCACCCGCTGAGTGAATAAGCTCAGCGCTGAACCGCGGAGCGCGGATTCTTGAGGAAGTAGAATTTGCCGTCTTCGGCCCCGCCGAGGAAATCCGGCACGCCGTCCGCATCGAAGTCGACGGTGGTCGGACTGACGTCATGACCTTCAATATTCTGCTTCACGAGCGGGCCTTCATCCTTGAACAACCAGCAGCCGTCCTTGGCCCCGACCTGTCGGAGGAAATTGGCGCTGGAAGAATTGAGCAGGAAATCAGCCTGGCCATCGCCATCCCAATCAGTGACGCAAAGCTTGCGACGTCCGCTCCGGCCGGCGACGCCCTTGGTGAGCTGCAGGGGCTGCCCCTGCTCGTCACAGAACGCGCGGCGAGGAGATTTGACGACGAGTTTGCCGTCGACCTTGGCTCGCTCGAAGAACGCGAGGTAGCCCTCCTGATCAAGCATGACGAGATCCATCAGGCCGTCCTTGTTCCAGTCGACGGCGACCGGCGTGGTGCGCCATTGGGTCAGCAAGGCCTTGCCCTGCGGCTTCATCCAACCCCAGGCGAGCGCGGGCTGGGCGCCCTCCCACTCGACCTCGACCGGCTGCGCGGCGGCGAGTTTCGGCGACTGCCGGGTGCCGACGTTCCGATACCAGACGACCTTACCGAGGATGGAATTGACGAGGAGGTCCGGCAGTCCGTCGCCATCCCAGTCGGCCACGGTCTGCGTGGTGTATCCCCACTTGGCCTCCGCCGGCCCCTGGATGCTACCAT
>CANKZO010000217.1 GCA_947488485.1 Opitutia bacterium
GTTGGATTTAAGAGGTTACGAACTACCCTCTGCATGCCGTCGCGATATCTTGGCGGGAATCGAATCCGGAACACCCCCGAAATGAGACGTCGGTCATTTGCGGGATCCGACTGAGAAGGAACGTCATACATTATCCACGCATCTCCCGGGAAGTCAAGGGGTGGGGCGGCGGTAGCCGCGATGGAGGATGGGGGATGTAAGATGGACGATAAAAATGGGGGAAAGGGACGCTTCGTATCTCCGTGTCACCGTGCCCACGTGTCCCCGCTTCGGACTTTTCTCTTTCCCCGTCCGTAGGTCGTGGGATAGTCGGCTTCGTCCATGAATGTCTTCTCCGCCGACGTCGCGCTGGCCATCACCCGTCTCGGGCTGCTGATCTTGCTCGGCTGGTTCATGGCCCGCCATGGCTGGGTGGGGGCGCATGCCCGTCAGCCGCTGATGCGCATGATCATCTGGGTCTTCTTCCCGGCGATGATCTTCTCCCGGGTGAGCGGTAATCCGCTCATCGCCTCGGGTTCGCAGGCGTTGCTCTATCTCGGCGCGGGGTTCCTCATGATCGTGACCGGTTACGCCGTCGCGACGGCTATCGGCGCTCTCAGCAAGGTGCCTGCCGGCACGGCCCGCCGGACCTTCGCGTTCTCCGCCGGCGTCAATAACTTCGGTTACCTGGGTATCCCGGTCACCGCCGCCTTGTTCGACCATGACGTCATCGGGGTGCTGCTGGTGCACAATGTCGGCGTCGAGGCCGCGGTCTGGACGGTCGGTATCGCGATGCTCTCGGGCGAGTCCCTGCGCAAGGGTCTTAAGAAGCTGTTCCAGCCGATGACCATCGCTTTGTTCGTGGCCCTGGCGATCAACTTCGCGGGCTTCGGTAAGAGCGCCTCAATCGTCTTCGCGAGCGACCTCTGCCGCACCATCGGTGACTGCGCCATCCCGATCGGCACGCTGCTCACTGGCATCTATCTCCACGAGATCATCAAGGATTTCCGGCTGGCGGCGGACGCTCCCGTTTCGTTCGGAGTGATGGCGGTACGCTGGCTGGTCATGCCGTTGCTGGTGCTGGCGACGGTCGGTTACTTCGTCGCCGACGAATCGTTGCGTAAGGTCATGCTCGTCCAGGCGGCGATGCCCTGCGGGATCTTCACCTTCCTGATCGTGGAAATGTTCAAGGGTGACGTCATGGTCTCCCTGCGTTGCTCGGTCATCACGATGCTCTGTTGCCCGTTGGTCACGCCGCTGTGGCTTTACTTGGGCGCCCGCTGGCTAGGGTTGTCCTGAGCGTCCTTTACTTGTGGGCGGGGCGGGGTAGGCTAGTCGCTCTGTTCCCGTGCGTCCGCTTCTTGCCACCTTGCTGCTCTGCCTGACCGGCTGCGCGACTTATGTCGACCGCGGTCCTCGCGTGCGCACGGCGGTGGAGGAAGGGGATTACGCCACCGCCGCGTCCGTCGCGCAGGGTTTCGCCGCGGATGAGCCGAAGGATGCGCTGGTCTGGAATCTCGACGCCGCCTCGGCGCTCCGTGCCGAGGGTAAGCTCAAGGAAAGCAGCCAGCTTTTCGAACAGATCGAGAATGCCTTTCGCACCGAGGAGGAACGCCCGGGCTTCTCGGTCACCGACGCGACCTTGGGCGCTTTCACGAGCGCTTACGCCGAGGCTTATCGCCCCAAGCCGGCCGACCGCATCTATGCCTCCACCTACCAGGCCCTGAACCGGCTTGAGCTGGGCGATATCAATGGCGCCCGCGTCAGCATGGCCCGTCTCCGCTTCGTCCAGCAGGCCTTCGGCACGGGTGCGCTTTACGTGAAGCCGAAGGCCGACGACAAGTATGACATCGCCAAGGCCTCCGAAGATCCGGCTACCCGCGATGGGTTGGGCATGATCGAGGAGAACCTGGCCGGACTCGCCGCCGAGGGTGCTTATGACGACGCCTTCAGTCATTGGCTCCAGGGCATGTTCTTCCTGCGTCTCGGTCAGGATCCATCCGACCGCGAGAAGGCACGCAAAGAACTCCTCGCGGCGACGCAGCTCAACGGCGCCAACGAGGTGTTCCGTCGCGATCTCCAGGACGCCGAGGTTGCTCCGGCCGAAGGGCAGGGCACGATCGTGTATGTCGTCGCCGAGACCGGCATGTGTCCGGAATGGTATCAGCAGCGGGTCGACATCCCGCTCTTCATCGTGGCCGCCCGCGTGCCCTATGTGAGCGTCGCGTTGCCGGCCATCCGACCCTCGGGCCTGAATTACAATCTGAAGCTCAAATTGGACTCTCAGGACGTCGCGCTGACGTTGGCCAGCCGGCCGGACGCCCTCATCGCGAAGCACTTCGAAGCCGCCTTGCCAGGCATCAAAGTGCAGGCCTTCACCTCCGCCGCCGTCAAAGCCACGGCGAGCTACCTGATCAATAAGTCCTCCGAAGAGGCTGCCCAGCGCGGCAATGCGGGCTCCGGAGCGATGCTTTGGTCGATCGCGACCAAGGTGGGTACCGCCGTTTACACCGTCGGCACCACCAAGGCCGATATCCGCAACTGGTCAGGCCTTCCTGCCCGGTTCTCCGTGGCTCGGTTGGAGGCCCGCCCCGGTCAGAAGCTGACCGTGCCCGGCCATCCGGAGGCCTCTCTGACGCTCCCCGTGGGCAAGGTTCTGCTTGTAAGCCTCAAGTCCACGCAGGAAAATCTCCCCGTCGTCCTGCGCTGCACCCCTCTCGTCCCATGAAAAAACTCCTGCCTCTTCTCGCCCTCGGCCTGCTGACCGGCTGTTCCACCGTCCTCGAGACGGGTGACCGAATCGAGCGTGGCCTGACCCCGCCCGACGCCGTGAACTACGCGACCACGCGCCCCGAGGGTGGTTTCACCACGCAGCTCAACGACGCCCGCATCGGCAACAAGGTCGAGCTCCTCGCTGCCCGTAAGTCCAAGACCGACGGCGGTTACACCCGCGTCCAGTTCGACCTGCGCAACGGCTCTTACCTGCGACAGACCATCAACGTCAGCTTCGAGTGGCTCGCCGCCGACGGCACCGTGACCGAGTCCCAGCCGAACTGGATCGTCACCCCGCTCGAACCCGGCGCCCTTACCACCGTCACCGCGACCGCCCTCAAGGCTTCGTCCGCTGAGTGCCGCCTCCGCCTCATCACCCGCTGAACCCTCCCATGAACAAGCTCTTCCTCCTCGCCTGCGCCGTCTTCATCGTCGGTTGCGGTACGCCCGCCACCTACAAGGACCCGCAAGGCCGCGAACTCGTCGTCAGCCTCGATAAGGTGAACATCCAGGACTTCGCCACCGCCGGCTCCCAGATGCTCCAGTCCATGATCTCGTCGCCGTCCTTCTCCAAGGGCGCCCCGGTCCTCCGTTTGGGTACGATCACCAACGACACCGCCGACAACTTCGACACCTCGTTGCTGCTCTCCAAGATCACCGTGCCGCTGGTCAACGCCGGCCGCGTGACGCTGCTGGACAACGAGCCTGCCGCCGACACCTCCGCCCGTCCGAAGGCTGAATACGTGCTCAAGGGCAAGATCCTCGAAGACCGCAGCAACGCCGGTAGCACCCGCCAGAGCTCCTTCGTGTTCCAGCTCACCCTCGTCGAAGCCAAGCGCGGCGTCGCCGTCTGGACCGATGAGAAGATCGTGACCAAGCAGGGCACCAAGAACGCGGTAGGTTTCTGAGAAAAGCCGGACGAAAGTTGACCTTCCCTCGACCTGCGTCTCCTTCCGGTGATGCAGGTTGATTTTTTGATCGTCGGCCAAGGCCTGGCGGGCTCGTTGCTCGCCCAGGAGTTGCGTCGGCGCGGCCGCACCGTCCACGTCGTGGATGACGGCTGGAAGTCCGCCTCCTCGCAGGTCGCCGCCGGCCTGATGACTCCGCTGACCGGACGACGTTTCACCCTGACCAAGGATTACCCCGAACTCTTCGCCGCCGCCAAGGAGCGGCTCACGGCCCGCGGTGTCTTCCGTCCGACTTCGGTCTACCGGATGTTCGTCGATGACGAGCAGCGCGCCAAGGGGCTGAAGCGCACCGAGTGCCGCAGCTGCCAACCGTTCATCGAGCGCGTGACCTCCGCGCAGGGTGAACTCGACGCCGGCCTGACCGACGCCTTCGGCGGCGCGCTCATGAACGGAGCCTGGGTCGATCTGCCGAAGCTCCTCGCCGATGTCCGCGCTGAACTACTGGCCGCCGGCAGCCTGACCGAAGCCGAGTTTGATCCGGCCGAGGTCGTGACCGATTCCGAGGGTGTCAGTTGGCGTCACGTCCGCGCCGGCGCCATCGTCTATTGCGACGGCTATAAGTCCGCTTTGCGCGGCCCGTTCAAATACCTGCCTTGGCAGCCCGCCAAGGGCGAAGCCCTGACTTTACGCACCTCCGTCGACACCAAGCCGTTCATCCTGAATCGGGAGGGCTGGGCTTTGCCGC
>CANKZO010000218.1 GCA_947488485.1 Opitutia bacterium
ACCTCGGCGCCCTCGGCGTCGACGCCGTCCACAACAACCTGCACAAGACCTGGACCGTCCCGCACGGCGGCGGCGGCCCTGGCGACGGCATCGTGGCCGTGTCCGAGCGCCTCGTGGACTTCCTCCCGGGCTTCCAGATCGAGAAGCACGGCGACACCTTCGTGGCCGTGAAGCCGAAGCACAGCATCGGTTCCTTCCACCGCCACTGGGGCAACTTCGCCCACAAGGTGCGCGTCTACACCTACCTGCAGCGTCTCGGCAAGGAAGGCGTCCGCCGCATGGCCGCGATGTCCGTCCTCTCCAGCCGCTACCTGTTCTCGAAGCTCGGCAAGTCCTTCCCGTCGCTGCCGGCCGCGGCCGACGGCGTGCCGCGCATGCACGAGTTCATCCTCACGCTCACCGAAGAGGACTTCAAACGTATCGAGGCCGCCGGCATCCCGCGCGCCGGCATCATCGCCCGCGTCGGCAAGCTCTTCCTCGATTTCGGCTTCCACGCCCCGACCGTCGCCTTCCCGGAGGTCTTCGGCCTGATGATCGAGCCGACCGAGTCCTACACGAAGACCGAGCTGGATCGTTTCGCCGAGGTCGTGCTGGCCATCGGCGAGCTCATCCGCACGAACCCGGAAGTCCTCAAGTCCACCCCGCGCTTCACGCCGGTGGACCGCGTCGACGAAGTCGCCGCGAACCGTAACCTCGTCCTCAGCGAACACCTCACGGCCCTCCCGCTGATCAACGAGAATCGCCTCTCGCCCGTCCTGCTCAACGCGATGCCCGTCGCCGAGATCAAGCAGCGCGTGCTGGCGACGGTCTGATCAGGCCTTCGGCAGACGGACGACGAAGACGGTGCCCTGGCCGACCTCGCTGGCGACGGCGACGCTGCCGCCATGCGCCTCGGCGGTCTGCTTGACGATGGCGAGGCCAAGGCCCGCGCCGCCGGTGTGACGGGAGCGGGAGGCGTCGACGCGACGGAAGCGCTCGAAGATGCGGTCAAGGTTCTCCGCGGGGATGCCGCGGCCGTCATCGGCTACGCGCAGTTCCGCCCATCCGTCCACGACCCCGGTGCTGACGGTGACGGTCACGCCAGCATCGTTATGCAGGATGGCGTTGATCGTGAGATTGAGGATCAGGCGGCCGAGCCGGGCCGCGTCGCCCAGTACCGGCGCACCCTCCAGCCGCGGGACGAGTTTGGCGCCATGCTCGGCGGCGACCCTTGCCAACAAGGCGACAGACTCATCGGCGAGGTCCGCGAGGTCGCAGGCGTCGCGGACGACCGGCTTACCGGCGTCGCCTTGCGCCAGTTCGAGCAGGGCATCGGAGATCGACTTCATCCTGAGCGCCGACTGCCGGACCGTCTCGAGGGCGGCGCGGTATTCCTCCGGCGTTCGCTCCTGACGTAGCGCGCCCTGGCTGTCGGAAAGGATGACCGTGAGCGGCGTGCGGAGCTCATGCGAAGCGTCAGCGGTGAACTGCGCCATGTGCTCGCGGGCGGCGTTCATCCGCCCGAAGGTCTCATTCAGCACCACCGCGAGCCGGCCTAGCTCGCTCTCGGTGTCGTCGACGTCGATCTTGCGGCCATAGTCGCCGGCCGCGATGCCCTCGGCGTCCGCCGCGATGCGATCGATGGGCCGGAGCGAGCGACCGGCCAGGAGCCAGCCGATCCCGCAGCCGACGAAGACGACGGCGAAGCCGGCCAGCGCGAGACTCCGCCCCAACGCGGCCAGGTTGGCGTCGAGCTGGGCGGTGGAAGCACCGAACATCACCAGATTACGACCGGGCGGACGATGCAGGAGCACGCGGTGTCCGGGCAAAGAGACCATCAGGTCCTGCGGACGCGCCGGGCCGTCCGCCGGCGGCTCCGCCAGTTCGGCCAGGGCCTGCGCGACCAGCGCGGGGTCGGTCGGAGCGTAGGAACTACGATAGAGGGTCTTGCCCTCGCTGTCGACCGCTTGGACCCAGATGCCGGCCTCGGCGATCTCGAGCAATGCCTGCCGGGCCTTGGTGGACCGCTGCTCGGGACTGTCGCCGCGCGGAGCGGATTTGGCATTAGGCCGGGCCAAGGGCGCCGCCGGACCACGCGGACCGACGACCCCCGGGACGACCTCACCGATGGCGCCCATGCCGCGGGTCATTTCCCGGCGGAGGCGCAGATCCATCTCCTGCAGCCATGACCTCTGCTCGTGGCCATAGAACGCGAACAGCAGCACGGCGGCCGTCGCGGCCAGCAGCGCGAAGTTCCAGGCCAGGATCCGCCAGCGGATGGAGTGAAAGATCATGGCTGGGCGGGCGAAGCCTCGATCACGTAGCCGAGACCGCGGCGCGTCCGGATGAGCTGCGCGCCCAGTTTGCGCCGCAGGTTGCAGACATGGACCTCGAGGAGATTGGAGAGCGTGTCCTCGTTCTCGTCGAACAGATGTTCGTACAGCTCGGCGCGAGGCACGACGACCCCGCGACGGTGGGCGAGGTATTCGAGCAGGCCGTATTCCCGACCCGTGACGGCTTCTTCCTTCCCGGCTTTCGTCACGCGCCGAGCGGCGGTGTCGATGACCACGTCACCGAGGGTGATGACGGCCGTGGTCGAACGATGATTGCGGCGGACGAGCGCGCGGAGGCGGGCGAGGAGTTCCTGCTGCACGAACGGCTTGGCGACGAAATCATCGGCGCCCAAGTCCAGCCCGACGACCCGGTCCTCGGTCGCATCCCGGGCCGTGAGCATCATCACCGGCGTCCGCTTGACGCGCCGCAGCCGGCGGAGCATCTCGCGTCCGTCCATGACCGGCATGAGGTGGTCGAGCACGATCGCATCGTAGTCGGCCTCCAGCGCCTTGCGGAGCCCTTCCGCGCCGTCGGCCGCTCCGTCGGCGGCATAACCCTCCTCACGCATGAGCCTGAGCAGGCCGTCACGGAGGGGGGCTTCGTCTTCGACGATCAGGAGGCGCATCGGCAGACCATAGTCTGACAGATACGCCCTTAATCCAAGATTAAGAACCGGTCCTATTCCGCCTTGATGAACCGCCCGCGGGAGATCGCCGCATAGGAGCCGCAGAGGATGGCCGAGGCCCCGCAGACCCAGAATACCTGGCCGGAGGTGATCTGGAAGGTCTCGCGGGCGATCCATTGGACGCCGGCGGCAGCCATGATCCCGAGGAAGCTCAGGCTACTGACGCTGCCTTGCACCGCGCCTTTGCTCTCCGGCGAGGGACGATGCTGGATGACGGAGACGACCGGGACGATGAAAAGTCCGGCGGAGAAGCCCAAGGTGCCCATGCAGATACGGAACGTGTCGGCCGTGACGCCCTCCATCCCCATCGGTACGGTGCTCAGGGCCAGACCCAAAGCGCCGATCGGGACCAGGCGATATTCGATATGGCCGCGCGAAGCGTAACCGGCGACGACGCTGCCGAAGCCGATCCCGAGGGCCAGCCAGACGTTCATCATGCTGTTCTGGGTGCCGGTCAGGTGCAGGACGCTCTTTCCGAAGACCACCACGTTCATCATCACCAAGGCCGAGATGAAATAGAAGCCCGTGTTACCCCAGCACGCGCGCCAGAGGTCACGATCCTGCTTCATGATCCGGAGCTGACGCCAAAGGTCCGTGACGGGATTGATGCGGACCGGACAGGTCGGGTCTGCCGCGGGCACGGGCGTGACTTGTCGGCTGAGCACCCAGCCGCCGAAGGCGATGACCATGAGGATCGGACCGGCGACCCACTCGCTGCCTTTGAAGTAGTCGGAGAAGATTCCGGCGGCCACCGTGCCGAGGATGACGCCCAGGAAAGTCAGCAACTCAAGGATGCCGTTACCCCAGGACAACTTATCGTGGGGCAGGATTTCCGGCAGGATGCCGTACTTGGACGGAGCAAAAATGGCGCTATGACACCCCATCAGGAAGATGGCGCCTAACTTAAGCGGCAGGCTGCCGAGCGCGAGGGCGACCCCGGCGAATGCCATGATGCCCATCTCCGCGGCTTTCACGTAGACCATCATGCGCTGCTTGCTGTTACGGTCCGCCAGCCAGCCGCCCAGCATCGCGAAAAGAATGAAAGGCGCGGAGAAGACGGCCGTCACCAAGGAGACCATCCGATCTTGCTCCGCTTCACCCGCGGAACTGGCGGCACTGGCCAGGAGCACGAGGATGATCAGCTGCTTGAGCGCGTTGTCGCTGAAAGCATTCTGGAATTGCGTCCCCATCAGGCACCAGAAGCCACGTTGCCAGCCGGTTGCCGAGGAAACAGGGGGTGGGGCCATCCCCCATCACAGTCCCAGCGGAGTGCCTTTACAAACCTATTGGAGGCCCGCGCGGCTTAATCGCGCAAGGCCGCGAAGAGCTCTACCGCCGATTCGGCCTTATTGAGGATATAGACGTG
>CANKZO010000219.1 GCA_947488485.1 Opitutia bacterium
GCATGACGGCCTGGATTGCGGAGGGCACTTCGCGGAGCGTGAAGCTGAAGACATCGGCGCCGTTCATGACGAGATTGGCGTCGTGCGAGCGATTACCGTCGGCATCCGTGCGCTCGGTCAGAGCGCCAGCGGGCTGACGCGCCCCGCCCTGCTTGACGACGATGGCCTCGGCTCCGGAACCATCGGCCCCGAGGACGAAGTGCAGCGGAGCGGAGCGGCCGGTCTTTTCGACGATGGTCGCCGAACCGGCATCGCCGAAGAGCGGGTCCATGGAACGATCGCCCGGATTCGTCAGCCGGCTCAGCGTGTCGCCGGCGCAGAGCAGGACGCGAGCGGCGCCGCCATGCGCACAGAGCAAGGCAGCCTGATGCAAGCCGGTGACCCAGCCCGAGCAACCCATGGAAAGATCATAAGCCGGGGCGGACTTGCTCAGGCCGAGACGACCGTGGAGGAGCGAGGCATTATTCGGCTGCGCATGGTCCGGAGTCTGGGTGACGAAGATGACGGCATCGATGGACGTGGCATCCAGGCCCATCTCCGAAAGCAGCCGCTCCGTCGCATCCGCGCAGAGATCAAGGGCGGTGACACCGGCGGCGGCGACGCGACGTTCGCGGAATCCGATGGTCTGGGCGATGCGTTCGAGGGCGATGCGCTCCAAGCCCGCGGCGAGTCCGTCCGCGATAAAATCGCGCACGACCGAACCCGTCGTCACAGCGAGGCCGGCGAGGCGGATATTGGAGAGGGAGGAATGCATGGGATTGGAGGACTAGAGGGCCGGAGGACCGGAGGGATACGAAGAGAGAGGCAGTGCAAAGGTGCAAATCGGAGCGGAGCTCCTGTGCAAAAGTGGATTCTTAACTAGCTGGCCGGTTGACAAGTTGACCAGTGGACAAGGGAGGCAGATGGCCTTAGCTCAAAGGGAAACCGGAGACCGGATGATTGGCTGGGGACATATGCCCGAAGCATACTTTCCGGCTTCCGGTCTCCCCTTGAGCGTATCGGACGCATACCTACCTAAGATACAGCTATGTCGTGACGCGGTCCCGACCCTACCCATTGCATCCCTTGTCGACTAGCCCACTGGTCGACTATTTCGAATATATCTCCAGCGTGCGTGCGGCGATCCGATCCCAATCATGTTCCTGCACAGCATGGGCTCGGGCGTTCTTACCTAAAGTAGCGGCCAGCGAGGCGTCATCCAGAACGCGCCGGATGGCGTCGGCCAACGCCTCCGGGCCCTGCGCGCATTCCAGTAGAGCGCCGGCGGCGGCGGCTTCGCGCATGTAGCATCCTTTACTCGCGACCACCGGAAGACCGGCGGACATGGCCTCAAGGATGGCCAGCGCCATGCCTTCCGATTCGGAGGCGTGGACGAAACACTGGGCCGAGGCCAAGGCCGCGGGCTTGGCCTGCTCGTCTAGAAAGCCCAGCCAGCGCAATCCGTTGGCGCAGCCAAGGTCACGCGTGAGCGCGACCAGTCGCGCATGGTAAGCGAGGTCCTGCGTGACGTTACCGGCGATGGCCAGGATGAGGTCAGGAAAAGCCACGCGAAGTCGCGCGAAGGCTGCGAGAATATCCTCCAGCCGCTTCTTCGGCATGATACGGCCGACGAAAAGCAGCACGCGCGCGTTGTCCGCGATCTGGTGGGCGCGCCGAAACGCCGCAGCAGCGTCAGGCTGGACGGATGCGACTGGGGTGATGCCATTCGGCAGCACATGCGTCGGTGCGGTCACTCCGAGGGCGGCCAGTTGTTCAGCCTCGAGCGGCGTGAGGGCGAAGACACCCGTCGCACGGTTCAGGTCGGGCCGGCCGATGAAGCGATGATACAACCACTTCTTGAGCGACTTGAAAGACCATCCAGCGAATAGGATGGGGTCCAGCGCGCCGTGCGGGTGAAAGAAATGTCGCAAGCCGAGCCGCCGGGCCGTCACGGCGACGTCGTGGTTCAACGGATGGAAAGTGCTGTGGGCATGGAGCACGGCCTCCTTGGGCAGGGTCGACAAGGCGCTGTTTAATTCGAGCGAGCGAACGTAGCCCATGGCGTAGTCGGGGCTGAAATATCGGACCGGCAATACGCCGTGCACCTCTGTCTTGCCGGCGCGGGCCGCATCGACCGTCCAGATCTCGACATCTGCTCCGAGCCGGCGCTGCGCCGAAGCCAGCTCGAACACCATCTTCTGCACCCCTCCGGCATAAGCACCGGGAAGGCATTCATAGACGAGGTGACGGATCATGGGCGTGAACAGTGCAAAGGTGCAAATCGGAGCGGAGCTCCTGTGCAAAAGTGCAAAGGTGTTTTTTAAGAGCTTGGGCTAGGGCTGGGGCTGGGGCTAGAAGAGGCGGAGGCGGGTTAATCCGGCTTATAGGGCGTGACGTAATCTCGCTCCTACCTTGCGGCCACCGTTCGGCGGCCTGGCCCAAGCCCTAGCCCTGGCTCTGATGTATCTTCACGTTTGCACCTTTGCACAGGCCGCAGGCCGATTTGCACTTTTGCACTTACTGGCGCTGCCGCGCCGCGATCTCCTCTTCCTCCTCGCCGGCGAGCGGGTCGGCGGCAGGGCGGTCGAGAGATTTGGCGGCGAAGCCGGGCACGTGGTGCAGGATCAGGGCGAACAGCATCGGCATATTATGCACGACGGTGAAAACGAAGATGGACAGCAGGCCGTCGCGGAAGGTCTGGATGAGCGCCATGAAGACGACGAGGTAGACGTAGCGGCTGAGCCGGAGCAGCGGTCCGGCGTTCGCCCACAGGCAGAACGCCGTAAGGACGTAACCCATCAACGCCGGGATGAGGAAGAAGCCGACGTACCCGAAGTTGAGGTAGGCCTCCGCGAGATAGGTGATGATGCGGCCTTCGACGGCGTAATTACGGCCGGACGTCGAAATCTCCTGCAGATGGTCGGCGAGGCCAGGCTTGTTCGGCCACCAGGCGCGCGGGATCGGCAGCGTGACGATCGCAAGATAGGTCGAGCCATTAAAATTACGCCCATTGGTATCCGCTAAGGACAAGGCGCCGGCATACTGGTCGAGGAAGTCTTCACCGCCGGATTCCCCTTTTTCCCGGGAGCTGAAGGTGAAAGATTCGGTGACCTGGGCCCAGGCCTCCTGATTGTCGCCGGCTCGCACAGCCTGGCCGATATATTTGAGCCGTGGGAAGACCAACGCGAATACGAGCGCGCCGAGCAGAATCGGCCAGGTCGGCCACCGGAGCCGGCGCGTTTGCAAATAATAGGCGGTGAAGAACAATAAAGGCAGGACCAACATGAAACGGTGGTAGCCCTGCAACGCGACGCCACCGAGGAAGAAACCGCCGAGGAGCAGAAGATACCAGCGGAAGCCGAAAGTGAAGACCAGCAGGCCGACAATACCGATCGGCCAGAGGGCGACGGTTTGGAGGTAGCCAGTGCCGGCCGCGCCGACTTCAAGTTCAAGATTACCGCTCTTGAGCGCGGTGAAGACATAAAATCCGACGGGTAGGCAGAGGACGCCAAGGAATTTCGCGATATTAGGACTCATCACCCGCCGGACCGTCGGCCGCATGGCCTTGGCCTCGAACTGTCCATGCGCGAGCCAGCTAGCGACGGCGAACACCACCAGGCCGACATCGGCCCAGAGCATCGCGCGCGTGAGCTCGGCAGCCGTGATAACCTCCGTATTCGGAACACCCGTGTACAAGGGCGACGCGTCACCCGTGGTCAGTTTAAAAGCGCGGTAAGTGAAGCTATAGAGGTGGAAAAACAGGTAGCCCGTGAGCGGATGCCAAAACGCCATGCGCCGGAACATCAGGAAGATGACCGTGACGACGACGACGATGTCGAGCAGGAGGTATAGGAGGAGGGAATCCACGTGTGGAGGATTAGAGGCCAAGAGGGCCGGAGGGCGGGAGGAAGAACTAGAGGCAGTGCAAAGGTGCAAATCGGAGCGGAGCTCCTGTGCAAAAGTGCAAAGGTGAGGTTAGGGGTAGGGGTCGGGACAGGGGTAGGGGTAGGAAAATACTTTCAGGTGTCTTGAGGTAGGGACGTAATCACCATCGCGTCCTAAGTTGCACTGAGCGGATGCGATGTCATCGCATCCCTACCGGTCGAGCAGGGATGCTCGACCCTACCCAAGGCAAGCACTCCCCCGATACTCCATACTCGATACTCGATACTCTAATTTTAGCGTGTCTTCTTCATCCTCTCTCCGCTGACGGAGGGGACGAAGGTGACGCGGGTCGGAATTTTGTGGCGGGCGAGGCGTTCGCGACAGGCGATCCGGATGGCGGAGCGCAGGGCTTCCTGGTCGGTGGTGAAACTGACGACATCGACAGCGACGGTCTGGCCGGTAAGCGGATGGG
>CANKZO010000220.1 GCA_947488485.1 Opitutia bacterium
AGCGGTCGGGGACGTGCAGCGGGATATGCGGCGCGCTGTAGGAGAGATAGAGGAAGAATGGTTCCTCGCGCTTCGCCCTTACGAACTTCACCGCCTCCTCGGTGAACCGTTCGTTGAGCGTCTTCTGGTCGGGCTTCGGCTCGACGACCGTCTCGTCGCGGTGGAGCACGAAGGGTCCCATGTCGTTGGGAAACATCATCCCGTAAAACGAATCGAAGCCATGCTGGCGCGGGGTGAATGGGGCCAGGTGCCCGAGGTGCCACTTCCCAACGCAGGCGGTGGCGTAACCACGTTTCTTCAAGATCTCAGCCAGGGTGACCTCCTCGGGGTTCAGCCCCTCTGCATGCGCATTGCTAAGGACGTCCGCACCCTTGGGGCCGAAGCTAGACATGCCCACCCGCACCGGGTAGCAGCCGGTCAGGAGTGCCGCGCGCGATGGGGTGCAGACGGAGGATGGAGCGTAATAGTCAGTAAACCGGACACCTTCAACCGCTAGCCGGTCGATGTTCGGTGTCTGGATCTTCTCGAAACCCGGGCGCTTGTCCGGCGTCCAGTAGCACCCGACGTCGTCGTAGCCGAGGTCATCGGTGAGGATGACGATGACGTTAGGCTTCTTCGCGGGCGCGTCGGCAGCGTTGAGCACAGCCAGCGGAGCTAGCAGCAGGAGGGCGAGGAGGGCGCGCATGGGTGACTTGAGTGGGATTAGGAAGGGACGATGCCTCAAATCCCAAAATTAGCAGGATTACGACCCGTGTCGTTTGACTCACATTAAGAGGATGTAGGATGAAATGATGACGGATGACAGATGGCAGATGGAGGATGATCGTTGAATGGTCGTGCAAAGGTGCAAAAGTGCAAAGGTGAGACTCGGGCCGAGGTGGCAGGTTAATTCGTGCTGTGGTTCCGGCCAACGGGCCAACGGATCAAGCTGGTCAACTCTGTCTCGGACTTACTTCGCCTTCTTCTTGGCGGGGCCTTTGCCGGCCTTGCCTTTGGGCTGTTCTGAAAGAGTCAGCTTGGCGAGCGCGACATACTCGTCGGTCTGCTTCTGCCAGAGGTTTGCGAGTTCCTTGGCCTTCTCGGGCATTTTGGCGGAAAGGTCGAACTGCTCGGCGCGATCAGTGCTGAGGTCGTAGAGGGCCCAGGCGTCGCCCTTGGCGGCGACGAGTTTGAAGTCGCCGACGCGGATGGCCTTATTTTCTTCGTGCAGCCACCAAAGGCTCGGGCGTTCGACGGTGACGTCGGCTTTGAGCGCGGCCACGAGGCTCTTGCCAGGCGCGGCGGGGATGGGCTGGCCTTTCCAGTCGGTGGGCTTGGTCACGCCGGCGACTTCGAGGACGGTCGGGACGACGTCGATGACGTGGGCCGGGGTGCGACGGAGCTCACCCTTGGCGGCGAGGCCGGCCGGCCAGTGAGCGATAAGGGGCGTGCTGATGCCGCCCTCGTGCACCCAGGTCTTATGGCGGCGGTGCGGGGTGTTGGCGGCATTGGAGAAACCGGGCCCGAGGCAGAGGTACGTCGCGGCGCTGCCCATCTCGGCCTGCGGATCGTGGCCGCCATCGCGGACCATGATCTCGGCGCTGGCGCCGTTGTCGGAGGCGAAGAGGATGAGCGTGTTCTCGTAGGCGCCCATGGCCTTGAGCTGGGCGATGATGCGGCCGATCTCCGCATCCATGCGGTCGACCATCGCGGCGTGGATGGCCATCTTCGTGGCCTGGAAGCGACGCTGCTCGGCGGTGAGTGAATCCCAGGGCAGCGGACGGTTCACCTCGTTCGGGCCGAGCTTGGCCATCGCCTCGGGGAAGGCGTAGGGCGGGCCGACTTCGGGTTCCACCGCGGAGAGCGTTGTGTTCGTCAGGCCGATTTCCCGCTGGCGGGCATGGCGCGTGACGCGGAGGGCTTCCCAGCCGGCGAGATACTTGTCGCGATATTTGGCGATGTCTTCGGGGAGGGCGTGGAGCGGGAAGTGCGGGGCGATGAACGGCACGTAATGGAAGAACGGTTTGTCTTTGTAGTTAGTCGCGTGGTCCTTGAGGCACTCGATGGCGTGGTCGGCCGTCGCGATGGTCGCGTAGTAACCCTTCTCGTCGGCGGGTACTTTCACCGGGACGTCGTCGATCGAGTTGCCCTTGGCGCTGAAGAAGTTACCTTGGTTGCGCATGTCGAGCGAGCGGTCGAAGCCGGCGGCGAGTACGGGTCCGTCGATGTGCCACTTGCCGCTATGGTAGCTACGGTACCCGGCGGGCTTCAGGTAGTCGGGCAGCAGTCGCGCCCAGGATTGGCGGACGCCTTGGCCGCCGCCGCCGAGGCCGGGGAGGGCGTCGCGGTGAATCTGCTGGGCGTAGTAACCTGAGAGCAGGGCGCCGCGCGAAGGCCAGCAGCGGGCGGTGTTATAGAACTGCGTGAAGCGCACGCCGTTATTGGCGAGTCCGTCGAGGTTCGGCGTGGCAATCTCGCTGCCGTAACTGCCGAGGTCAGAGTACCCGAGGTCATCGGCGAAGATCAGAACGACATTGGGTCGCGACGGCGTGGCGGCAAAGGCCGTCAGGGTGGCGAGCATCAGGGCGAACAGGGAGCGCATGGGGGTGAGGGGAAACTACGGGGCAAGGGTGCCGAAGGGCAAAGACGGAAATGGGGTCAGACCCCATTAAGAGGGTCTGACCCCATTATGGGGGAATGGTTCAGGTTTACTTCTTGGCCGGGTTAGCGCCCTTTTTCTTTCGTCCGGCTTTGGCTTTGGCGTCTTCGGCGGCGAGTTGCTCCTTGCTCGGTGGCGTCCAGTTCGCCGGAGCGGGGTTAGCCACGCTGAGCGGGAAGGCGTCGTCGTAAGCTTTCATTTCCGCGCCGAGTCGAGCTTGGAGGCGACGTAAGGTTTCGGCGTGGGCCGGAATTTCGGCGAGGTTGGCCAGTTCGCGCGGATCCTTCTCTAGGTCGAAGAGCTGGGTTCGGTCGACGAGCGGATAGCGGATGACCTTCCAGCGTCCGTCGCTGAAGGAGCGCATGCAGTCACGGTAGGCCAGATAAGCCCCGTCGCGGACCGCCGGCTTTTCGCCGCGGAGCACCGGCGTCAGGTCGAGGCCATCGACGCCGTCCGGCGACTTGGCGCCGGCCAGCGAGACGAAGGTCGGGAAGAGGTCCATCAGGTAGGTGGACGCGGCGCTGCGGCCGTGAGGGATGCCGGGTCCAGCGATGACCAGCGGCACGTGCATGCCGCCAAATTCGTAGAGGTTCTGCTTACCGAAGAGGCCGTGCTCGCCGAGCGAAAGGCCGTTGTCGCCGGAAAAGACGATGATGGTGTTCTCCCACTGGCCGGTCTCCTTGAGGGCGGCGAAGATCCGGCCGACGTGGTGGTCCATTCCGGTCACGCAGGCGTAGTAGTCGGCCGTCTGTTGCCGGGTGTCTTTTTCCGTGCGTGGCCACGGAGCGAGGCGTTCGTCTCGTACCGCCATCTCCCCGTTGTCCCAAGGGTGTTGCGGCCGGAAGGCCGGCGAGAGCGCGATGCGGGCGGGGTCATACATCGCGTGGAAACGCGGTTCGGCCGAGCGCGGGTCGTGCGGGACGGGCGGAGCGAGATAGGCGTAGAATGGTGCGGCGTCCTTGCGGGCAGCATGCTCTTTCAGGAAACCGATCGTGCGGTCGGCGAGGCGCGCGCTCGCGTGGGCGCGATCGGTGGAGGGGTCGCCCTCTTTCTTGCCATCGTCGAGGATGCTGGTCTGGAAGGCGCGAAGTCCCTCGGTGAACGCGTTGCCCCCTTTGCCCATGTGCCAAGTGCGATAGCCGGCCGCCGCCAGCACGCTGGGCAGGAAGGTCTGCGGGTCGTTCGCGCCGGGGCGGGCGGACTTCGCTCCCGGGATGCGCTGCCAGGAACGACCGGTCAGCATCATCGTGCGGCTCGGGGTGCAGACCGCACCGATCATCGAGCCTTGGGTGTAGGCCCGCGTGAAGGTCATCCCGCGGGCGACGAGCGTGTCGAGGTTCGGGGTGATTAGGCCCGGAGCGCCGAGCGCACCCAGGCCGTCGGCCCGGTGGTCGTCGGCGTGGATGTGCAGGATGTTCGGCCGCGCCGCCAAGAGCTGCCCGGCGAAGCAGGCCGAGAGCAAAAGAAAGAAAGCGCGCATGGAGCTTACTTCTTGGCCGGGGCCTTCTTGGCGGGCGGATTCTTGCCCTGGGCGCTGACGACCTTGGGCTTGTCGATCTTCTTGGAACCGGAGGGGAGGGTGGCCTGGTCGAAAGCTAGGACGGGGCCGTCCTCGAGGACCTTGAGGAGGACCTGCTTCACATAAGTCTTATGGGGGTTGCCGGCGTGGAGTTGGATGGCGATGAGGCCGTCGA
>CANKZO010000221.1 GCA_947488485.1 Opitutia bacterium
GATAGTCATTCAGGCCGAGCGTCTTGAGGACAATCTTGACGAGTTCAAGGCAGCCGAGGACTTCCGGCAGGACCTGCTCTTCGGTGCAGAAAAGGTGGGCGTCGTCCTGAGTGAAACCGCGGACGCGGGTCATTCCGCTCAGCTCACCAGACTGCTCCCAGCGGTAGACCGTGCCGAATTCGGCGAGGCGTACTGGCAGGTCGCGGTAGGAATGCGGCTGGGAGGCGTAGATGCGGATGTGGTGCGGGCAGTTCATCGGCTTCAGCAGGAAGCCCTGCACGGTGCCGTCCGCCAGGCGGTTCGTCAGTTCGCCGCAAGCGCAGCCTTCCTTGGCGAGCATCTCCATCGCCTCGCGCTCGACGAGCGGGGGGAACTGCGAATCCTTATAGAAAGGGAAGTGTCCGGAGGTGCGATAGAGGTCGAGGTTGCCGATGTGCGGCGTGAAGACCTGCTTATAGCCCGTCTGGAAGAGGCGCTCGGAAATGAAATTCTGGAGTTCTTGGCGGACGACAGCGCCGTTGGGCGTCCAGAGGATAAGGCCCTGCCCCACCTTCTCGTCGATATGGAACAGCTTCAGTTCCTTGCCGAGTTTACGGTGGTCGCGCTTCTTGGCTTCCTCGGCACGGACGATGGCCTGCTCGAGTTCGTCCTTGGTCGCGTAGGCGGTACCGTAGATACGCTGGAGCTGCTTGTTCTTCTCGTCGCCACGGTGGTAGGCGCCGGCGATGTGCAGGAGCTTGAACGCCTTGACCTGGGAGGAGTAGCGGACGTGGGTACCGGCACAGAGGTCGACGAATTCGCCGTTCTTATAAAAGGAGATGGTCTCACCGGCGGGAATATCACCCAGGCGGCCGATCTTGTAGGCGTTCTGTCCGCGCTCGAGGATCAGCTTCTCGGCTTCCTCGCGGGTGCACTCGAAGCGCTCAAACTTCTGGTTCTCCTTGGAAATGCGGCGCATCTCTTCCTCGATCTTCACAAGGTCCTCAGCCGTGAAGGTATGCTCGAGGTCGAAGTCGTAGTAGAAGCCGTTGTCGGTGGGCGGCCCGATGTCCAGCTGAGCCTGGGGAAACAGGCGGAGCACGGCGGCACCCAGCATATGGGCGGCGGAGTGACGGATCTCCTCGAGGGGAGTCATCTGCGGGCGGGAAGACATGGCGGAATACCCCATTCGCTAGGGCTTCCCGAGGCGGAGGGCAAGGACGGAGCAACTGCCCTACCCCGCCTTACGAGTTCTTCAGTTCGTAGCCGTCCTTGCGGTCCAGCATCGTCCATCCGAGAGCGGCGAGGTCTTTACGAAGCTGGTCGGCGGCTGCAAAATCCTTGGACTGCTTGGCGGCCCAGCGACGGGCGCCTAGATCAGCGACGTCGGCCGGAATCGCGACTTCGGCCTTGGCCACAAAGAGTTCAAGCCCGAGAGCGAAGAGGATCTTGGCGAGACCGGAGATATCCTGACGGGCCTGTTCGGCCGAGGGCTCATCCTTTTCAGCGAGGACGGTGAAGACCTGACCGAGGCAACCCGGGATATTGAGGTCGTCCTGCAGGACTTCCCAGGCCTTGGCGAAACGACCCCATGAGGTCTGGACTTCCTGGGCGGACGGAGCGGCGAATTCGGCGCGGGTGAAGCCGGCGGCGGCGAGGAGGCGATCCGTGCCACGCTCAAGCTTGGCCAGGGCCGAGCGGGAGTCGTCGACGCCCTTCATGGTGAAGTTAAGTGAACTACGATAGTGGCCGGAGAGCAGCGTGGCGCGGACTTCCATCGGCGTGAAGCCCTTGGCGACCAGTTCGTCGAGCGTATAGAGGTTGCCCTTGCTCTTGGACATCTTCTCGCCCTCGACCATCAGGTGGGCACTGTGGAACCAGTGGGCCGCGAAGCCCTTCACGCCGGTGGCGCATTCGGACTGGGCGATTTCGTTCTCGTGGTGCGGGAAACAGAGGTCGATGCCGCCACCATGTAGGTCGAACGTGGCGCCGAGGTGAGCCAGCGACATCGCCGAGCACTCGATATGCCAGCCAGGACGGCCTTCTCCCCAAGGCGACGGCCAGAAGTTGGCGCCGTCCTCAGGCTTACGGGACTTCCACAGGGCGAAGTCGGAGGCTGACTCGCGTTCGTATTCATCGGTGTCATTGGCTTCGCCCGCGGAATTCTCGGACTGGGTCTCGAGCTTAGAGAAATCAATGTGGTTCAGTTTGCCGTAATCCGGGCAGGAGCAGACCTTGAAGTAGACGGAGCCATCCTTGGCGACGTAAGCGTGGCCGCGATCGACGAGGGCCTTGATCATCGCCACCTGCTGCGGGATATGCACGACCGCACTCGGCTCGACATGCGGGGGCAGGAGTCCGAGGGCCGTGCAGTCGGCATGAAACTTGTCGGTCCAGGTCTTGGTGAAAGCGCCGAGCGTCTGGCTGGCTGCCTGAGCTCCGCGGATTGTCTTGTCGTCGACGTCGGTGATGTTGCGGACGTGCTTCACCTTGAGACCTGCGACCTCGAGGGTGCGGCGCAGGACGTCCTGAACGGCAAACGTGCGAAAATTACCGATATGGGCTGGGCCATAGACCGTGGGACCGCAGCAATACATGCCATAGACGTCACGGCCGGGCTTCGGGAGCAACGGCCGCTTCTCGCGGGACATGGTGTCATGCAGGAACACGGGCATGGAGGTCAGTTAGCGAACCTTGGCCCTGCTGGGCGAGTCGGAACTACGTCGGTCAGCGCTGCAGGACCCGGACGTAATCCACCTTGAACTGGGCGGGGAAGCGAGTCTCCGCCCCGACCGGGCCGCCGAAGCCGCCGCCGACCGCGAGGTTCAGTAACAGAAAATACTTCTGATCGAACGGTGCCGGATACGGCCCGCCGGAAGAGTTCCACTCCTTCTGCTCCTGCACCTGGATCCCGTCAACGAACCAGCGGAATGATTCTCGTTCCCATTCCACGGCGAAGACGTGGAAGCCCGAGGTGAAGTCACCCTTGGGTAATCGGTAAAGCTGACCCTTATAAATATTCTTCGGCCACGGCGCCCCGTAATGGAGCGTGCCGTGCACCTGGTCGGGCTCATGGCCCTTGAATTCCATGATATCGATTTCCCCGCTCGCCGCCCAACCGCCATACTTCTCCTCGGAAGGAAGCATCCAGAAGGCCGGCCAGACGCCCTTCCCTGCCGGCAACTGCGCCGACATCTCGAAACGCCCATACAGCCAGTCCGCGCGGCGCTTGGTCCGGATACGGGCGGAAGAATAATCTTTCTGCACACCGGCTACGTTCACCTTCTCCTTCCGTGCCTCGATGATCAGGTACCCGTCCTCGACACGCAGGTTCTGCGGGCGGTCGAAGTAATATTGCAGCTCGTTATTGCCGCCGCCGTGACCGTTCTCTTCGACCGACCATTTTGTCCAATCGAGTTCCTTGCCGTTGAAATCGTCGCGCCAGACCTCCCGCCATTCGCCGGCGGACAGGGCCAAGGGCAGCAAAAGGAGGGGTAAACCTAAGCGCATGCAGCATATTCTGTCTACGCGGAGGAACGGACAAGGTCATAAAAGGGATTACGGCTTGTTTCAGTAAGCACGAAAAGAGATAACGGAGCCCCTCCCCTCAACACCCCCCATGAAACTAGGCACCAAATCCCTGCACGCTGGTCAAAAGGCCGACCCGACTACCGGTTCGCGCGCTGTCCCGATCTATCAGACCACGAGCTACCAGTTCCGCGACACGGAACATGCCGCGAACCTCTTCGGCCTGAAGGAGCTCGGTAATATCTATACCCGCATCATGAACCCGACGACGGACGTCCTCGAGCAGCGCCTCGCGGCCCTCGAAGGCGGTTCCGGTGCGCTCGCCCACTCCTCCGGCCAGGCCGCCATCACGGCGTCCATCCTGAACATCGCCGGAGCCGGCGACCACATCGTCTCGACCTCGCAGCTCTACGGAGGCACCTACAATCTGTTCCACTACACCCTGCCGAAGCTTGGCATCCAGGTATCGTTCGTCGATGCCGATGAGCCCGAGAACTTCCGCAAGGCCGTGAAGTCGAACACCAAGGCCTTCTACGGCGAAGGCCTCGGCAATCCCCGCCTTAATATCTTCCCCTTCGCCGAAGTCGGCAAGATCGCTAAAGAAGTCGGCGTACCGCTCATCATCGATAACACCGCCCTCTCGCCCTACCTGAACCGTCCGTTCGAGCACGGCGCGAACATCGTCGTCCACTCAGCCACCAAGCACATCGGCGGCCACGGCCCCTCCATCGGCGGCATCGCCGTCGATGGCGGCAACTTCGACTGGGGTAATGGCAAGTTCCCCGGCTTCACCGCGCCGGACATGTCTTACCCTGGC
>CANKZO010000222.1 GCA_947488485.1 Opitutia bacterium
ACTGAGGGTCCAAGACGCCGTCGGCCACCAGTTCGGCGAGCTGATCGAAATCCGAACTCAAGGCCTCGCCCCAAAGACCACAGGACACCTGCGAACCATGATCGGCGAAGGTCGCGCCGAGACCGTCAACCAACTGGGCGACGTCTTCTTTGGAGCGGCGAGCGGTATCTCGTGCGAACAGCGTGCCGAGCAGACCGGTCGTGCCGCGCTTGGCTTCATCCTCATAGGCGACGCCAGCCGCCAGGAAGACCCCGAGCCCCGCCTTGGGAATGGTATCGTCATGCTGCAGCACCACCCGGACGCCATTATCCAAGATCAAAGTCTCGAACCGATCAGGCGTGGCTGCGGCGGACGCAGTCGAGGTGACGGCTTGGACTTTCGCGGAGCGCATGGTGCCGAGGGTCACGTTCTCCGGGCGAAGCCACTTGCGGGCCTCTCGGGTAAGGTCCTCGGCGCCGAGGCGGGCCAGATGTTCGACTCCGCGCTGGGGCCAGGCGATGTCATAACCGATCGTCGCCGCATGCGCGACCCGGCTGGTCAGGCCATGGATATTCTTCTGGCCGTTGACCATCCCCACCACGGACTGGCGGCGCACTTTGGCGAACTCGTCGGCCGTGACGCCGCGTTGGAGAAGACCGTCCACGACTTCAGCGATGGCGCGTTCCACGACGGACGCATCCGAACCGGCTTCGCCGCTCCAGCTGCACCAAGCGAGGCCTAGGTCGCGGATACCGAAACCGGAGGCGTCGATGGCGTGCACGAGCTTACGCTTCTCGCGGAGTTCGCTCCAAAGCAAGGAGCTGTTGCCGGCGCCGAGCACGCCGAGGAAGAGGTCTGTCGCCAGACGGCCTTCGTCGAAATAACCAGGAATGCGCCAGCTGGAGACGCCCTTCACGGTGCTGACATCGCGCACGAGGTCGGCGCGGCGGATACCGCCCTGCGGGGGTTCAAACTGGTCCGGGGCCTCGACGAGCGGGCGGCGGGCGAAGCGACCGAACCAGCGTTCGGCGGACGCGAAGGCTTCTTCGGGCGGCATGCTGCCGCCGAGCGCGAGCACGACATTGGCAGGCACGTAACGTCCGGCATGGTAGGCGCGGAGATCGTCGGGGGTGATGCGGATGAAGAGCTCACGGTGACCGATGACGGGTTGGCGGAGCGCATGCGCGCGGACGGCCTCCTCGAGCACCGACTTCGCGAGCATCTGGTCGTGCTCGTCGTCGCACATGGCGATCTCGCGCAGGATGACCTCGCGCTCCATGCGCGCGTCGGCGTCGGTGATCAGCGGGTCGAAGACCATGTCGGCGATGGCTTCCATCGCAGTCTCGAAACCTTCCTGCGGGGCGTCGACGTAATACACCGTCCGGTCGAAGGTCGTGTAGGCGTTGGAAGAGCCGCCGCTGCGGTGGATGGCGTCGGTCAGTTCCCGGTTCGTGAAACGTCCCGTGCCCTTGAAGACCATGTGCTCCAAGTAGTGCGAGATCCCGGAACCTTCCCAGCGGCCTTCATGGATACTGCCCGTGCGCACCCAGGCCTGGACGGTGCAGAGGCCGATACCGGGGCGGTGCGAGTAGATGACCTCGAGTCCGTTGGCGAGCACCCGACGTTCGGGCACGGGGCCGGCGATCTGGGCGAAACTCAAGCCTTCAAGGGTGGACATGGGGTGGATGTATGCCCTTCCCTCGCTGGGGCGCAAGTGCGACCCTGACAAGGCGGCGGAGCACTCTGACATTGAAAACGCCGCCCGGCCTCCGTATCACCGACCTTCCCTCGTCGCGCTCCGCGGCCCGCCCTCCCTCCCCCCTGTCCTTTCGATGTATATTCCGCCAGAAATCCGAGCCAATCTCGACGAAATCGAACGCCGTGCCGGCTACCTCTGGAAGTTCCTCGACGTCCCCGGCAAACAGGCCGCGATCGCCAAGCTCGAAGAACAGATGGCCGCCCAGAACTTCTGGGACAGCCAGAAGGCCGCCCAGAAGGTCATCTCGGAGTGCAACGGCCATAAGAACATCGTCGCCCCGCAGATCGCGTTTCGTCGCCAGATCGAAGACGCCAAGACCCTCGCCGAACTGATCACCGAATCCCCGGACGGCACCGCCGACGCCGAAGTCGAGGAACTACGTAAGCTCGCCACCGACCTGCTCGCCGCCGTCTCCGATCTGGAGATCGCCTCGTTCCTTTCCGGCCTGCACGACCGTTCCAACGCCATCGTCACGGTCAAGGCCGGCGCCGGCGGCACGGAGTCCAACGACTGGGCCGACCTGCTCTACCGCATGTATACGCGCTGGGCCGAACGTCGCGGCTTCAAGATCGAAGTCGAAGACATCGCCGAAGGCGAAGGCGCTGGCATCAGCCAGGCTACCTTCCGTCTCGAAGGCCCGAACGCCTACGGCTACGTCAAGGCCGAGCGCGGCGTCCATCGTCTCGTCCGCATCTCCCCCTTCGACGCCAACGCCCGTCGCCACACGTCCTTCGCCTCCGTCGACGTCGTCGCAGAAATCGACGATGACATCGACGTCGAGGTGAACGAAGCCGACCTGCGCGTCGACGTCTACCGTTCCAGCGGCAAAGGCGGCCAGCACGTCAATAAGACCGAATCCGCGGTGCGCCTGACGCACATCCCGACGGGCATCGTCGTGGCCTGCCAACGCGAACGCTCCCAGGTCAAGAACCGCGCCTTGGCGATGAAGATCCTCCGCGCCCGCATCTACGAGAAGACCATCGACGACAAGCGCGCCGAAATGGAGAAATATTACGGCGAGAAGGGTGATATCGGCTGGGGTAACCAGATCCGCTCCTACGTCTTCCAGCCTTACCAGATGGTCAAGGACCTGCGCACCGGGGTCGAGACGGGCAACATCCAGGCGGTCATGGACGGCGATATCGACGCGTTCATCAACGGCTGGCTCCGCGCCGGCGGCCCGCGCACGCGTAATAAGGACATCAAGATCGAGGACTAAGTCCTCCGCGTCATGCCCACCCGGGAAATCCTCCGCCAGAAGCTCCTCGATACCCCGCTATTCGCGGAGAAGATCTGGAAGCTTTCGCCGGAGCCTTGGGCCCTGACCGAAGCCCAGCTGCGTGACCTGAAGCGCATCGGCGCGGCCTGCCTGAGCTACCACCGCGCGCTCGAACGCCTTTACGTTCGTTCCTTCTCGGGCAAGAAAATCCTCCGCAACCGGGAGGTCTACGCCCCGTGGGTCGCCGAATACCTCGACCGCTATAAGCCTGCCGGCCTCGTGGCCCATGGCCGCCATCGCGCCGTCAAGCACCAGTGCCCCGTCGTCCTCCGACCGGACCTCCTCATCACGGAGCAGGGCTTCACGATGACGGAGCTGGATAGCGTCCCCGGCGGCGTCGGCCTCACGGCCTACCTCAATGAGGTCTACGCCGAGGATTACCCCGGCGTCATCGGCCGCACCAGCATGCCCGACCGCTTCATGTCCGCGCTGGGCCGGCTGACCCCGAAAGAGAAATTCCCGCTGGTCGCCATCGTCGTCAGCGAAGAAGGCGCGACCTACCGCCCGGAGTTCGAATGGCTGGGCGAGAAATTGCGCTCCCTCGGCCACGACGTGCACGTCGTCGAACCCTCCCAGGTCATGCAGATGGGCGACGGCTCCTACGTCCCCGTCGACGGCGCGCCCCGACGCGTCGACATCCTCTACCGCTTCTTCGAACTCTTCGACCTCGCGAACGTAAAAGGCGCCGACGGCATCTTCAACGCGGTCGAAGCTGGCACGCTGACGCTGACGCCGCCGATGAAGGCGTTCCAGGAAGAGAAGCTCGGCCTCGCCCTGCTCCATCATCCGCAGCTCGCCGAGTTCTGGAAGGAGAACCTGCCCGAAGATCACCACGAGGCCTTGTTCCGCATCGTCCCGCAGACCTGGATCATGGAGAAGACGGAACTCCCGCCGACGGCCGTGCTCCACGCACCGGGCGTCAACGGTCGGCCGATCCGCGAATGGGCCGAACTCGCCGAGGCTTCGCAGCGCGAGCGCAACCTGATCATCAAAGCGAGCGGCTTCCACGAGACCGCCTGGGGCGCCCGCAGCGTGACCCTCGGCAGCGACGTCTCTCGCGACGAATGGCTCGAGGCCATCGAGGACGCCCTGAACCCGGAGAACGAGACCTTCCACGTGATGCAGGCCTACCATAAGCCGTCGCGCCTGACCCACCCGGTCTATGCCGACGACGGCACGGTGGCGCCGGCCGAAGGGCGCGTCCGCCTTTGTCCCTACTTCTTCGTCGATGGCGATTCGGTCGAACTTTCGGGCATCCTGGCGACGTTCTGTCCGGCGGATAAGAAGATCATCCACGGGATGAGCG
>CANKZO010000223.1 GCA_947488485.1 Opitutia bacterium
ACTGAGGGTCCAAGACGCCGTCGGCCACCAGTTCGGCGAGCTGATCGAAATCCGAACTCAAGGCCTCGCCCCAAAGACCACAGGACACCTGCGAACCATGATCGGCGAAGGTCGCGCCGAGACCGTCGACCAGCTGGGCGACGTCTTCTTTGGAGCGGCGAGCGGTATCTCGGGCGAACAGCGTGCCGAGCAGACCGGTCGTGCCGCGCTTGGCTTCATCCTCATAGGCGACGCCGGCCGCCAGGAAGACGCCGAGTCCCGCCTTGGGGATGGTATCGTCATGCTGCAGCACCACCCGGACGCCATTATCCAAGGTCAAAGTCTCAAACCGATCCGGCGTGGCTGCGGCGGACGCAGTCGAGGTGACGGCTTGGACTTTCGCGGAGCGCATGGTGCCGAGGGTCACGTTCTCCGGACGAAGCCACTTGCGGGCCTCCCGGGTAAGGTCCTCGGCGCCGAGGCGGGCCAAGTGCTCGACCCCGCGCTGGGGCCAGGCGATATCGTATCCGATCGTCGCCGCATGCGCGACCCGGCTGGTCAGGCCATGGATATTCTTCTGGCCGTTGACCATTCCCACCACGGACTGGCGGCGTACCTTGGCAAACTCGTCGGCCGTGACGCCGCGTTGGAGAAGTCCGTCCACGACTTCGGCGATGGCGCGTTCGACGACGGACGCATCCGAACCGGCTTCGCCGCTCCAGCTGCACCAGGCGAGTCCCAGGTCGCGGATACCGAAGCCCGAGGCGTCGATGGCGTGCACGAGCTTACGCTTCTCGCGGAGTTCGCTCCAAAGCAAGGAGCTGTTGCCGGCGCCGAGCACGCCGAGGAAGAGATCTGTCGCCAGACGGCCTTCGTCGAAATAACCAGGGATGCGCCAGCTGGAGACGCCCTTCACGGTGCTGACATCGCGCACGAGGTCGGCCCGGCGGACACCGCCCTGCGGGGGCTCGAACTGGTCCGGGGCTTCGACGAGCGGGCGGCGGGCGAAGCGACCGAACCAGCGTTCGGCGGACGCAAACGCTTCTTCGGGCGGCATGCTGCCGCCGAGCGCGAGCACGACATTAGCCGGCACGTAACGTCCGGCATGGTAGGCGCGGAGATCGTCGGGTGTGATGCGGATGAAGAGCTCACGGTGGCCGATCACGGGTTGGCGGAGCGCATGCGCACGGACGGCCTCCTCGAGCACTGACTTCGCGAGCATCTGGTCGTGCTCGTCGTCGCACATGGCGATCTCACGCAGGATGACTTCGCGCTCCATCCGCGCGTCGGCGTCGGTGATCAGCGGGTCGAAGACCATGTCGGCGATGGCTTCCATCGCGGTCTCGAAACCTTCCTGCGGGGCGTCGACGTAATACACCGTCCGGTCGAAGGTCGTGTAGGCGTTGGAAGAGCCGCCGCTGCGGTGGATGGCGTCGGTCAGTTCCCGGTTCGTGAAACGTCCCGTTCCCTTGAAGACCATGTGCTCCAAGTAGTGCGAGATCCCGGAACCTTCCCAGCGGCCTTCATGGATGCTGCCCGTGCGGACCCAGGCCTGGACGGTGCAGAGGCCGATGCCGGGGCGGTGGGAGTAGATGACCTCGAGTCCGTTGGCGAGCACCCGACGTTCAGGCACGGGGCCGGCGATCTGGGCGAAACTCAGGCCTTCAAGGGTGGACATGGGGTGGATGTATGCCCTTCCCTCGCCGGGGCGCAAGTGCGACCCTGATACGGCGGCGGAGCACTCTGACATTGAAAACGCCGCCCGGCCTCCGTATCACCGACCTTCCCTCGTCGCGCTCCGCGGCCCGCCCTCCCTCTCCCCTGTCCTTTCGATGTATATTCCGCCAGAAATCCGAGCCAATCTCGACGAAATCGAACGCCGTGCCGGCTACCTCTGGAAGTTCCTAGACGTCCCCGGCAAACAGGCCGCGATCGCCAAGCTCGAAGAGCAGATGGCCGCCCAGAACTTCTGGGACAGCCAGAAGGCCGCCCAGAAGGTCATCTCGGAATGCAACGGCCATAAGAACATCGTCGCCCCGCAGATCGCGTTTCGTCGTCAGATCGAAGACGCCAAGACCCTCGCCGAACTGATCACCGAATCCCCGGACGGCACCGCCGACGCCGAAGTCGAGGAACTACGTAAGCTCGCCACCGACCTGCTCGCCGCCGTCTCCGATCTGGAGATCGCCTCGTTCCTTTCCGGCCTGCACGACCGTTCCAACGCCATCGTCACGGTCAAGGCCGGCGCCGGCGGCACGGAGTCCAACGACTGGGCCGACCTGCTCTACCGCATGTATACGCGCTGGGCCGAACGTCGCGGCTTCAAGATCGAAGTCGAAGACATCGCCGAAGGCGAAGGCGCTGGCATCAGCCAGGCTACCTTCCGTCTCGAAGGCCCGAACGCCTACGGCTACGTCAAGGCCGAGCGCGGCGTCCATCGTCTCGTCCGCATCTCCCCCTTCGACGCCAACGCCCGTCGCCACACGTCCTTCGCCTCCGTCGACGTCGTCGCAGAAATCGACGATGACATCGACGTCGAGGTGAACGAAGCCGACCTGCGCGTCGACGTCTACCGTTCCAGCGGCAAAGGCGGCCAGCACGTCAATAAGACCGAATCCGCGGTGCGCCTGACGCACATCCCGACGGGCATCGTCGTGGCCTGCCAACGCGAACGCTCCCAGGTCAAGAACCGCGCCTTGGCGATGAAGATCCTCCGCGCCCGCATCTACGAGAAGACCATCGACGACAAGCGCGCCGAAATGGAGAAATATTACGGCGAGAAGGGTGATATCGGCTGGGGTAACCAGATCCGCTCCTACGTCTTCCAGCCTTACCAGATGGTCAAGGACCTGCGCACCGGGGTCGAGACGGGCAACATCCAGGCGGTCATGGACGGCGATATCGACGCGTTCATCAACGGCTGGCTCCGCGCCGGCGGCCCGCGCACGCGTAATAAGGACATCAAGATCGAGGACTAAGTCCTCCGCGTCATGCCCACCCGGGAAATCCTCCGCCAGAAGCTCCTCGATACCCCGCTATTCGCGGAGAAGATCTGGAAGCTTTCGCCGGAGCCTTGGGCCC
Organism: Opitutia bacterium; assembly: GCA_947488485.1. The sequence goes on from CANKZO010000223.1 coordinate 3,061, forward strand.
TGACCGAAGCCCAGCTGCGTGACCTGAAGCGCATCGGCGCGGCCTGCCTGAGCTACCACCGCGCGCTCGAACGCCTTTACGTTCGTTCCTTCTCGGGCAAGAAAATCCTCCGCAACCGGGAGGTCTACGCCCCGTGGGTCGCCGAATACCTCGACCGCTATAAGCCTGCCGGCCTCGTGGCCCATGGCCGCCATCGCGCCGTCAAGCACCAGTGCCCCGTCGTCCTCCGACCGGACCTCCTCATCACGGAGCAGGGCTTCACGATGACGGAGCTGGATAGCGTCCCCGGCGGCGTCGGCCTCACGGCCTACCTCAATGAGGTCTACGCCGAGGATTACCCCGGCGTCATCGGCCGCACCAGCATGCCCGACCGCTTCATGTCCGCGCTGGGCCGGCTGACCCCGAAAGAGAAATTCCCGCTGGTCGCCATCGTCGTCAGCGAAGAAGGCGCGACCTACCGCCCGGAGTTCGAATGGCTGGGCGAGAAACTGCGCTCCCTCGGCCACGACGTGCACGTCGTCGAACCCTCCCAGGTCATGCAGATGGGCGACGGCTCCTACGTCCCCGTCGACGGCGCGCCGCGACGCGTCGACATTCTCTACCGCTTCTTCGAACTCTTCGACCTCGCCAACGTGAAGGGCGCCGATGGCATCTTCAATGCGGTCGAAGCCGGCACGCTGACGCTGACGCCGCCGATGAAGGCGTTCCAGGAAGAGAAGCTCGGCCTTGCCCTGCTCCATCATCCGCAGCTCGCCGAGTTCTGGAAAGAGAACCTGCCCGAAGACCACCACGAGGCCTTGTTCCGCATCGTCCCGCAGACCTGGATCATGGAGAAGACGGAACTCCCGCCGACGGCCGTGCTCCACGCGCCGGGCGTCAACGGCCGGCCGATTCGCGAATGGGCCGAACTGGCCGAGGCTTCGCAGCGCGAGCGCAACCTGATCATCAAAGCGAGCGGCTTCCACGAGACCGCCTGGGGTGCCCGCAGCGTGACCCTCGGAAGCGACGTCTCCCGCGACGAATGGCTCGAGGCCATCGAGGACGCCCTTAATCCGGAGAACGAGACCTTCCACGTGATGCAGGCCTACCATAAGCCGTCGCGACTGACCCACCCGGTCTATGCCGACGACGGCACCGTGGCGCCGGCCGAAGGGCGCGTCCGCCTTTGTCCCTACTTCTTCGTCGATGGCGATTCGGTCGAACTTTCGGGCATCCTGGCGACGTTCTGTCCGGCGGATAAGAAGATCATCCACGGGATGAGCG
>CANKZO010000224.1 GCA_947488485.1 Opitutia bacterium
TACATCACCTGGCTCGAGCCCTTGAGGAACTCGATGCCCGACATGCGTCCCGACTTCGGCGCGTAATAGGCGTTAGGAGAAGAGTAGGGCGAGGGCGCGGTCAGAATGCCGTCTTCCATCAGGGTGACCTTGGCGCTGCGCGTGCCGTCGACGCCGCGGATCGAGATATTCGGGAAGTTGCCGAAGCCGTCTTCGTCGCGCACGAACACGCCGGGGGTGTTGGCGGCGATCTGCTTGATATTCGTGTAGCCCTTGGCGCGGAACTCATCGCCTTCGATGATGGCCGCCGAGCCCGGGAGGATGAAGGCGTCCGGTGCGATACCCGTCACGGTCAGGGGGGCGAGCTCGCTGGGCTTGACGGTCGAAGGCGCGGTCTGGGCCAAGGTCACCTGACTGGCGGCGAGCAGGAAGAGGAGGTACGGGCGCATGACGAAATGGGCTGGTCGCCAAAAATTGAGATTCAGTCTCAACAGTCAAATATGAAACTGAGTCTCAATCTCATCTCAATCGCAAAGGCCGGACGTAAGGGTTGAGTTATCGTGGGAAATGGAGGATTTTAAACGGCCCCCGATGCCCCTCCTAATCGTCATTCCGGTCCGCAATGAGGAGCGCCGTCTGGGGCCGGGCTTGGCCCGTCTGGCCGAAAGCCTGCAGGCCAACGGCTGCGCGGACGCCCTGATCGTGGTTTCGGACAACGGTTCCACGGACTGGACCCGGTCGGTCGCCATCGAAGCGTCCGCGAAGATCCCGTATCGCGTCGTCTACCATCGGGCGTGCGACCACGGCGACAAGGGCGTCGCGATCTTCTCCGCCTGGGAGTCGGCGCCGGAAGGCTATGATGTCCTCGCATATTGCGACGCCGACATGGCCACGGATCCCGAAGCGCTCGTGCGCGGCTACCGTCTCATCGCGGAAGGGAAGGCCGATCTCGTCGCCGGCTCCCGTTGGCATCGCGACTCTCAGGTCATCGGTCGTTCCTGGAAGCGCTCGCTCATCTCCGCGACGCTTTCGTTTTTCTGGCGGATGCTACCCGGCGCCCGCCTGACCGATCCGGGCTGTGGCCTGAAGCTCGTGCGGCGTTCCGTCTTCGCGCAGTTGCAGATGCCGGCTGACGCGCGTGGTTTCTCCTTCGGCGGCGAAGCCTTCGTGCGGCTTGCCCGCGCCGGCGCCAAGCTCGTCGAGATCTCCGTGAAATGGACCGACGACGACGCCGGCCGCATCCGCCTCGGCAAAGCCGCCGGCGATTACGCGCGGGCGTGGGGGAGATTGGTTTCGAGGACCTGAGGACTCGAGGCAGGGGCAGCACCGCGTGCTACCCCAGTCTGCCTCGGGTAGGGTTGAGCGCCCTCGCTCAACCGCGGCTGACCAAGGGTGGTCAGCCCTACCTTTTTTACCTCCTGTCCTCGGGCCCTCCGGCCCTCGAGTCCTCGACTCTTCAGCGCTGTCCTTTTCTCCGTTCCGGTCCCCGGGGCTTCTGGACCTGACGATCATCATAGAGGCGGAAATCGACCTGGCGCTTGAAGCGATCCACACGGTCGACGGTCACCTGGATGACGCCGCCCGGCATGAATTTCCGGCCGGTGCGGCTGCCGACGAGCATGTTGCCGCGGTCGTTGAGGCGGTAGTAGTCGTCGGTGAGCGTCGACATGTGCACGAGGCCGTAGGCCTGCGAGGCGTTGAGCTCGACCATGAGGCCGTGCGGCTTCACGTCGGTGATCGTGGCCTCAAACGGACGCTTGTCCGCGCGTTCGACTTCGCGTTCGAAGAGTTCGAGGAGTTTGATCTTCACCGAGTCGCGCTCGGCTTCGGAGCTGTTGCGCTCGGTGATCGAGATGTGCTCGCAGGAACGCGTCAGTTCGCTGAGTCCCGGCGAACGTAGCGGTTCCTTCGGCGCGGAACGCACGCCCTGCTTCTGGATGAAGGCGTCGAAGATGCGGTGCTCCAGCAAGTCGGAGTAACGGCGGATCGGCGACGTGAAGTGCGAGTAGTGCAGCTTCGCCAGGCCGAAGTGGCCGTCGGGCGACGGGCGGTAGCAAGCCTGCTTGAGCGAACGCAGGAGCTGGATGCGGATGGTGTAGCCGTCCTCGCGCTCCTTGAGGCTGGCGAGCAGCTTGACCATCTCCGAGCGGTGCGTGAGGTCGCCGACCTTGAAGCCGTTGCCGGCGAGCTCTTCGCGCAGGGCGGCGAGCTTCTCGGGGTCGGGATCGTCGTGCACGCGGTTGACGTGCGGGATCGAAGCCTTGTCGAGGGCCGTGGCCACGCTCTCGTTGGCGAGGAGCATGAACTCCTCGATCAGCTGGTGCGATTCGTCGTGCTGCACGACCTCCGTGCGGTCGGCCCAGCCGTCCTTGTCGCAGTAGATCTTGATCTCCTTCATCTCCAGGTCGAGCGACCCGGCACGGAAGCGTTCGGCGCGGAGCACCTTGGCGATGTTCCAGAGGTCATCGATCATGCCCTGGACTAGGTCCAGTTCGGCGTCGGTGAGTTCGGCGAGCGGTCGGCCCGGGGATCCGGTCTGGTGCGGCGGCGGGGCGGGCAGGGCGCGGATCTGGTCCTTCGTCAGGTGCTGCAGGAACGCGTAGGCCTGCTTGTAGGTCAGGCGCTTGACGCTGCGGATGACCGAGTTGGCGAACTCGGTCTTCACCAGGCGGGCTTCGGGCGTGAATTCGCAGATGACCGTCTTCACCAGGCGATCCTCGGCTTCGACGAGCGAGCACAGGCCGCTCGAGAGCGCGTGCGGGAGCATCGGGATGACCGTGCCGACGAGGTAGGTGGAATTGCCGCGTTCGCGCGCCTCGACGTCGAGCGGCGAGCCGCTCTTCACGTAGGCGGAGACGTCGGCGATATGGATGCCCACGCGGACGTTGCCGTTCGGCATGCGCTGCACGGACAGGGCGTCGTCGAAGTCCTTCGCGTCATCCGGGTCGATGGTGATCGTCGGGATCGCGCGGAAGTCTTCGCGGCCGACGCAGTCGGCCTTGGTGACGACCTTGCCGAACGCGTTGGCCTCGGCGGCGACCGCGGGCGGGAATTCCGGGCGGAGGCCGTAGCGGCGCAGGATGGCGAGATACTCGGCCATCGGCGTGTGCGTGACGCCGAGGACTTCGGTCACCGTGCCCGTCGGGCTGAGATTGCGGCGTTCCCAGGCGTCGAGGCGCACGACGACCTTGTCGCCGGGCTTCGGGGCGGGCGTCAGGCCGGCGCGGGCCGGATCGCGCACGATGATCTCGCGCGAGACGCGGGGATCGTCGGGGACGACGAACCACTGCAGGCGATTGTTGCCGATCGTGCCGGTGAGCTGCGTGAGCGCGCGTTTGACGATGCTGACCACCGTGCCCGTGCCCCAGTCGTCGCCATTGCGGTCGCGGCGGTTGGCGTTGAGCTTCACCTGGACGCGGTCGCCGTGGAGCGCGACGTGCGTGTCGTCGGCGTCGACGTGCAACTGTTCGCGGGGCGGCGAGCCGGGGACGGCGTCGAAGACCACGCGGGCCGAACCGCTCGGGCGGAAGAGGATGGTGCCTTCGAGGAGTTCGGCCTCGGGCTTGCGGGCGCCGCCGCCCTGGCCGGCGAAGGGCAGGGCGAGCTGGTGGCCTTTGACGGTCACGACGGCGCCGGCCTTGATGAGGCGCGGGATCGTCTTGCTCAGGCGGCGCAGGTCTTCGCGCGTGCCGCCGAGGGCCTGCACGATGGCTTCGAGGCGCATCGGCTTGTAGCCGGGACGCGCGAGGAACTTGAGGAGGACTTCTTCGGCGCTCATGCGCTTTCGTTCGTGCCTCCGAGCAGGCTGCCCAAGTAGGGCATGAGCTGCTTCTTGCGGCTGACGATGCCGGGCAGGTCGAAGATGTCCGGCGGCCGCTTCTGCGGGTAAGTGATGGCCTGGACGACTTCGGCGTCGCCGCGGATGAGGAACATCGAGCTCTGGGTGTCGATGTCGGTCACGAGCAGGCAGGAGAAGCTCAGGCCGTTTTCCATGCGGTATTTCTCGAGGGCCTCGAGGAGCGCGTCTTCGCACTTCCAGAAGTTGGTGAACCCGAGTTCTTCCACCTGCGAGACAGAGAAGCGGCGTTCGCCTTCGGTGTATAGCTTGCAGTCGGCGCGGACGGCGGCGGCGGGGCTGAGCGAGGAGAGCACCGAGCCAGCGTTGAAGATCATGTCGGCGAGCGAACGCGCATCGGCGTCGGCCAGGCGGGAGAGCCACTGGAGCAGGTCGGCGTCGAGCGGCGTGGTGGTCGGGCTCTGGAGGAGCAGCGTGTCCGAGATGATGCCGCACATCATCAGGCCGGCGATCTGCGGCGTGGGCTTCAGGTCGG
>CANKZO010000225.1 GCA_947488485.1 Opitutia bacterium
GTCTCACCCGCAATGGCGGGCTAATGCAGCTCCGCAAAGGCTTCGAGCTGATTGCTCGCCGAGGTGGCGCACCCATCGTCCCGGTAGCGATTGATGGCATGTGGGGTTCAATCTTCAGCTTCAGCGGTGGAAAATCTTTCTGGAAATTACCCAAGCATTTTCCGCGTCCGGTCGGTGTCGTCATCGGTAAGCCGTTTCCTGCCAGCGAGCATGCTAAGACGCGTTCGCGCATTCTTGAGCTCGCCGCGGAGGCCTTCGCCATGCGCAAATCCCTTGAAGGCCATCTTGGCCGCGAAGTCGCGGAGGGTTTGGCCAAGAAGGGTGGAGCTATCGCCTTGGTCGATCGCACGTCAGCTCGCCGCGAGTTCACGGGCGCGACGTTATTGACCTTGGGCTGGGCCTTTGCGGGTGAATTGAAGCGCCGGACGACGTCCAAGCGTGTCGCGATCGTGCTGCCTCCGGGCGTTGCGGCGGCAGTGGCCAATCTGGGTTGTGTGTTCGCCGGCAAGGTCCCGGTGAACCTTAATTTCTCGCTCGGTCGCGAGCAGGCGCTCTCCTGTCTCCAGCGGGCCGAGGTGGACCTCGTCGTCACCGCTGGCGCCTTCCGCAGTAAGCTCTCCGAGAAGTCGCCGGAATTCCCGTGGGGTGATCACGTCCTCGACGTCGCTGATTTCTTGGCGGCGCACTCGCGTGCCGACCTCGCTTTCCGTCTCGGTCTGATCCGCTGCCTGCCGACCTCCTGGGCGTTGGGTTGCATGGGGCTTCCTAAACATGGCGGTGACGACGAAGCGGCGTTGCTCTTCACGAGCGGCAGTTCCGGGCAGCCTAAGGGCGTGCGCCTCTCGCACCGCAATATCCTGGCTAACCTTCGACAGATTGATGACGCCGACATCCTGCCGGACGATGCGGTGCTGCTCAGCAGCCTGCCGGTCTTCCATAGTTTTGGTTTCACAATTGGTCTTTGGTATTCGCTCTCCCGTTCCCCGCGCCTTGTGACCTTGCCGTCGCCGTTGGATTCCGCCGCCGCCGTGAAGGCGATCAAGGAAGAGAAGGTCACGGTTGTCGTCGGTACGCCGACTTTCCTGCGCCCCTATCTTCGTCGCGGCACCGCCGCCGATTTCGCATCTCTTGAATGGGCCGTCGTCGGCGCCGAGAAGTGCCCGGTCGACCTCGTGGACGCTTTCGCCACCCAACTCGAGACGCCGATCCTTGAAGGCTATGGCATCACCGAGACCAGCCCCGTCCTGGCCGTCAATGTGCCCGATCGGTTCGACGCCGAAGGTCCCGGTGGCGTCTGGCTGGGCAATGTCCGTGGCTCCGTCGGCCGTCCGGTCATCGGCGTCGCCGTCCGCTTCCTTGACCCAGAGACCGGCGAGCTCATGCCGAACGGGCAGGTGGGTCTCTTGGAAATCAAGGGTGCCAATATCTTCATGGGCTATCTCGATGCCGAGCAGACGGCTAAGGCGATGACGCCGGATGGTTGGTATCGTACGGGTGACCTCGGCCGCATGGATGATGACGGCTTCCTGCACCTTGCCGGTCGACTTTCCCGCTTTTCCAAGATCGGCGGAGAGATGGTCCCGCATGGCACCGTGGAGGATGCTTTGCGCAAGGTGATGGGGCTGACCGATTCCGGGGAGGTCAAGGTCGCCGTCGCCAGTACCGCGGATCCGGCCAAGGGCGAGCAGCTCGTCGTACTGCATGTCGATGATATTGATGCCGAGGCGATCCGCACGGCGCTTGCGGCCGAAGGGCTTGCCAACCTGTGGATTCCCAAGGTGTTCAAGAAAGTACCCGCCATCCCGATTTTAGGCACGGGTAAGCTGGATTTGAACAAGTTGCGGGAGCTGGCACAGGGCTGACGCGGTTTTGGCTCGCTTGTGGCTTATGGTCGATTGTCCTAACCGACGATCATGCCAAAAAAGAAGAAGCCCGCGAAGAAGTCCGCCCTGGTGGTCAAGGCGCGCAAGCCCGCCCCCAAGCCACTCAAGAAGGCTCCGGCTAAGTCCGCAGTCGGCTCAGAGGTTTCCGCTTTCCGTGACGCCGTCCTGCGCCACTTAAAGAGCACTTTCGCCCGCGATCGCGTCACTGCGACCCGCAACGACTGGTGGATGGCTACCTGCATGGCGGCGCGCGACCAGATGCTGGAGCGCTACATCGACACGCAGGGCCAGCACGCCAGCAAGAACGTCCGCCGCGTCTACTATCTCTCCTTGGAATACCTCATGGGCCGCGTGCTGACCAATAACCTGGTCAACCTGCAGCTGCGCGAGGCCGCCACGGCAGCCTTGGCCGAACTCGGTCAGGATCTCGAAGCCCTCGCTGATGAAGAATCTGACATGGGCCTCGGCAACGGTGGCCTCGGTCGCCTCGCCGCGTGTTTCCTCGATTCCCTCGCCACGATGGATATCCCGGCCGTCGGCTATGGCATCCATTATGAATTCGGTCTTTTCCGCCAGACCTTCGCGCAGGGCCGTCAGGTCGAAGTCGCCGACAACTGGTTGGCGAACAATAATCCTTGGTTGCTCCGTCGCCCCAACTACCGCGTCAGTGTGCCTCTCTACGGACGCGTGAAGCACAGCACCGACGATCGTGGTAATCACTGCGCTGAACTCATCGAGACCCGTAATCTCCTTGGTATGCCCTGGGATATTCCGATCGCTGGCTTCGCGGGTAGCAGCGTCAATTTCCTTCGCCTCTGGGAATCCAAGGCCGCTTCCGAATTCGACTTCCGCGCTTTCGACCGCGGCGGTTACGTTGAAGCCGTGCATGAGCGCGACTCGAGCGAGATCGTCTCGAAGGTCCTGTACCCGAACGACAGTACCGAGAGCGGCAAGGAGCTCCGCCTCGTCCAGCAGATCTTCTTCGTGTCCTGCTCCCTGCAGGATATCCTGCGCCGCCATCGCCGTACCAACGCCAACTTCAATAACCTGCCGGCCAAGGCCGCAGTGCAGCTCAATGACACGCACCCGTCCATCGCCGTCGCCGAACTAATGCGCCTACTTGTCGACGTCGAGCGCCTGACCTGGGATGAAGCCTGGGGCCTGTGCTCTCAGGTCTTCAGCTATACTAATCATACCTTGCTGCCGGAAGCCCTGGAGACCTGGTCCGTGCCGCTCTTTGAGAAGGTACTGCCGCGTCACCTCGAGATCATCTACGAGATCAATCGCCGCCACCTCGAGGACGTCGAGAAGCGCTGGCCCGGCGATGACGCCCGCAAGACGGAGCTCTCCATCGTCCAGGAAGGCTTCCCGAAGCGTATCCGTATGGCGCACCTCGCTGTCGTCGGCTCGCACCATGTCAACGGTGTGGCCGAACTGCACACTCGCCTGATTCGCGCGAACCTGTTCCCTGGTTTCAACGAGCTTTGGAAAGGCAAGTTCGTCAACGTCACCAACGGCGTCACGCCGCGCCGCTGGGTCCGCGGCTGCAATCCTGAGCTCGGCGCCCTGTGCGACGAAGTCGCCGGCAAGGGCTGGGAGGCCGACCTCGGCCGCCTGCGCAAGCTCGACGCCTTGGCTGACCGCCCGGCGTTCCAGGACCGTTTCCTGGCCATCAAGCGTGCGAATAAGGTCCGCTTGGCCGCCCGCATCAAGGAACTCGTCGGCGTGGAAGTGTCGCCCGACGCGCTCTTCGACGTCCAAATCAAACGCCTCCACGAGTACAAGCGCCAGCACTTGAATCTATTGCACATCCTGCATTTGTACCGCCGGATTCTGAACGAGCCGAACGGACAATTCACGCCGCGTGTCTGCATTTTCGGGGCCAAGGCCGCCCCGGGTTACGCCCTCGCGAAGCACATCATCCACGCGATCAACCGCGTCGCCGCCGTTATCAATTCCGACGAGCGCGTCCGCGGCCTACTCAAGGTGGTCTTCCTTCCTGACTACCGCGTCTCGCTGGCCGAGCGCATCATCCCGGCTGCCGACCTTTCCGAACAGATCTCCACGGCCGGCAAGGAAGCTTCTGGCACGGGTAACATGAAACTCGCCCTCAATGGAGCGGTTACTATCGGCACGCTCGATGGTGCCAACGTCGAGATCGGTGAAGAAGTGGGCGACGAGAACATCTTCATCTTCGGCCTTCAGGTCGAAGAGGTCGAGAAGCTCTGGGCTGACGGCTATGATCCGCATGCGGTGCTCGCCGCCGATCCGGCCCTGGCCGCGCTGCTCGACTGGCTGCGCTCCGACACCTTCACCCCTGAGCAAGCTGGGGCTCTTTCGCCGGTGGTCGATTCGCTCGTGGAGGGCGGCGATCCTTATCTCGTGCTGGCTGACTTCCGCA
>CANKZO010000226.1 GCA_947488485.1 Opitutia bacterium
CGACAAGGCTCTCCGCCGCCTCAAGAAGAAGATCGACCGCGAGGGCATCATCAAGGACGCCCGCGCCAAGCGAGGCTTCGAGAAGCCGGCCGAACGCCGTCGTCGCAAGAAGAAGGTCAAGAACTTCAGCGCCTACCTGCGCAAGAAGTGGGACAACGTCTAAGCGTCCGTCCTGATCTAAGCACCCGAAGGCCCGTCATCACGACGGGCCTTCTGCTTTGGGGGACCCGCCGACCAGGCCGGACAACAAAAAGGGCCGAACCCGGAGGTTCGGCCCTTGGTCTCGGCAAAGCCGGTCGGGCTTAGCGGAGGAACAGCAGTTCCTGGTAGGACGGCAGCGGCCAGTATTCGTCGGCGACGATCTCTTCGAGGGCGTCGGCCGCGGCGCGGACCTTGAGCATGGCCGGGAGGACCTTGTCGCAGGAGTGCTTGGCCTGGGCGTGCGTGTCGGACTTGGTGACGTCGCGGGCGGTGTCGAGGGCGTCGATGGCGGCGGAGAGCTCATCAGCGAGACCGACGACTTCCTTGCGCAGCTTGCCGCCGGACTTGGTCTTCTCGACCGGGGTCAGGTCAGCGGCGTACTTGAGGGCGGCCGGGAGCAGCAGGGTCTTGGCGATGTCGGAGACGAGCTTCGACTCGGTGTTGACGGCGAGCACGTAGGAGTGCGTGTAGATCTCTTCGCGGGACTCGAGTTCGGCCTTGGAGAGGACGCCCTGGCGCTCGAAGACCTCGACCGACGACTTGGCGACGATCTCCGGGAGCGCGTCGGGGGTCGTGCGGAGGTTCTTGAGACCGCGCTTGGCGGCTTCCTTGTGCCACTCTTCGGAGTAACCGTTGCCGTTGAAGATGATCCGACCGTGCTTGGTGAGGATGTCCTTGAGGACGCTCTGGAGCGCGGAGTTGAAGTCGGAGTTCTTCTTGAGGGCGGCGGCGAGTTCGTCGGCGAGCTTGTCGAGCGAGTCGGCCATGATCGTGTTGAGCACGGTCAGGGGGCCGGCCACCGAGAAGGCGGAACCGACGGCGCGGAACTCGAACTTATTGCCGGTGAAGGCGAACGGGCTGGTGCGATTACGGTCGCCGGCGTCCTTCGGGAGGACGGGGAGCGTGTCGACGCCGAGGGTCATGTGACCGCCCTTGCGCGAGCTGGAAGCGGAACCGCTCTTCTTCACCTGCTCGATGACTTCGTTGAGCATGTCGCCCAGGTAGATCGAGATGATGGCGGGCGGAGCTTCGTTGGCGCCGAGGCGGTGGTCATTGCCGGCCGAAGCGACGGAAGCACGGAGCAGGCCCTGGTGCAGGTCGACGGCGCGGATGACCGCGGAGCAGAAGGTGAGGAACTGGGCGTTCTCGTGCGGGTTGTGGCCCGGCTCGAGGAGGTTGCCGACGCCGGCGCCACCGATGGACCAGTTGACGTGCTTACCGGAACCGTTGACGCCCGCGAAGGGCTTCTCGGCGAGGAGGCAGACGAAACCATGCTTGGTGGCGACGCGGCGGAGCAGCGTCATCGTGAGCATCTGGTGATCGTGCGCGACGTTGGCGGATTCGTAGATCGGAGCCACTTCGTACTGGGCCGGAGCGACTTCGTTGTGGCGGGTCTTGATCGGGATACCGAGTTTGAAGCACTCGCGCTCGGTTTCCATCATGCAAGCGAGCACGCGATCAGGGATGGTGCCGAAGTACTGGTCTTCGAACTCCTGGCCCTTGGCCGGCTTGGCGCCGAAGAGGGAGCGACCGCAGGTGTAGAGGTCGGGACGGAGGTGGAAGAGGCGGGAGTCGATCAGGAAGTACTCCTGCTCAGGGCCGCACGAAGCGGAGATGTAGCCGTGCTTCTTGCCGAAGAGGGCGAGGACGCGCGAGGCGGCCTTGTTCACCGCAGCCATGGAACGGAGCAGCGGGGTCTTCTTGTCGAGGGCTTCGCCCTTCCAGGAGACGAACGCGGTCGGGATACAGAGGGTCGAGCCGTTCTCGGTGTCGAAGATGTAGGCCGGGGAGGTGACGTCCCAAGCGGTGTAACCACGGGCTTCGAACGTGGAGCGGAGACCGCCGTTCGGGAACGAGGAGGCGTCGGGCTCGGCCTGGATCAGCGCCTTGCCGGAGAACTGGGCGAGCGTGCCGTTGCCGTTGGGTTCGAAGAAGGTGTCATGCTTCTCGGCAGTGAAACCGGTGAGCGGGTAGAACACGTGAGCGTAGTGCGTGGCGCCGCGCTCGAGAGCCCAATCCTTGATGGCGGCGGCGACGACGTCGGCCGAAGCGGCGTCGAGCTTGGCGCCGGATTCGATGTTAGACTTGAGGGACTTGAAAACGTCCTTCGGGAGACGCTTCTCCATCTTATCGAGAGAGAAGACATTCTGGCCGTAGATCAGGTCGATCTTCTCATTGCGGAAGTCGAAGCTGCCCTGAAGGCGAGGCTGGGAGGCAATCGCTTCGATGGCGTTGCGACGGGCTGGGTTGGTGCTCATGGATTGGGGGATTGGAAAGATGACTAATTACGAACAATTTCAAAGCACCCCGTGTGCCACGGTTCAATAGGTAACCATTCACAGGGGGTTTTGTGTCTTTTTAGACAATTGTGCCTAATTTTAGACAAAACAGCCCTGCTCATTTCCAGACATAGGTCGTCCGGAGGAAGTAGGCGGTGTCGGTCTTGACCTGCGTCGGCAGGGGCTTGGACCGGAAATTATTGGCCAAGCCGACCCGGAGGGACAGCGGTCCGCTGCTTCGGAGGAGATTCAAACTGCTCTCGTGGCGGACGTAGTAGTCACCGGTGACCTGGAAGGAGGGGACGAAACTCAAGGAGGTATCCCAGGCGGCCCAGCCGAGTTCGCGCGTGAAGATCAGGCCGAAGTCTCCGGAAGGCGCCGCCCGGTTGGGCTCGAGGGTGTCGTCGAAGATTTCGATGCGATGACCGAGGCCGGCCCGGGCATCGAGCTTGCCCTTGGCGTCCGTGAAGAGACGGAAGCCGAGACCGACGGCGTTGACGGAGAAGAAGTCGATCTGCCGGGCGTTGTCGAAGCCCGTGTCGGTGCGGAGATACCAGAAGAGGACGTTCGTCGGATTCGTCTCATACGAAAGGGTCACATGAAGGTCATCGGCCGAGATCCGGTCCTGAGCCTCGGCCCGCATGAAGCGGACGCCGCCGATCAAGGTGTCCGCCTTGGTCACGCCCTTCGCCGAAAAGCCCGTGCTGAAGCCCGATCCGGCCACCACGCCGCGGCGGCCGGAAAGATCCGCGTCCGCCTGCGTGACCCATTGGCGCGTGTCGCCCGTCTCGGAGGGGCGTTGCGAAGGCTCCCGCCAGAGCTCGATCGCCTGGTCGAGGGTGTTGGTCTCGCGGCCGCCGCGCGTGACGACCCGTCCGCCCGCCGCGGAGGCGACGCCATCCGAGACGACGCCACCGGCGCTCACGCGGACGGACTCGTCGGTGACGAAAGACTCGACCTGCGCGAGTTCCAGCCGCAGCAGGTTCGCGGCGCCGAGGGAAGGCGCGCGGAACTCCATGACGCCATCGACGATCCGTTCGATGCGGCCTTTGAGAAAAGTACCGTCCTTCATGGTGACGGTGTCCGCCAGGCCGACCAAGGGCAGGAGCAGGAAGATGAATGACCTCATGCTTTCCAGACAGCCCGAACGACGCAGGGTTGCCAACCCTAGGCTTATCGACCGAAGATGCCGCGTGGCCTACGACGCAGTCATCCTCGGAGCCGGACCGGCCGGCCTGGCCGTGGCCCATGCGATGCTCCGCGCCGGGGCGAAGGTGAAGGTGCTCGAGCCGGCCGCCCAAGTCGGTGGCTCGATCCGGACCCACCTGGACGCCGGGTGGATCGTCGAGACCGGCCCGAATACCCTGCAGCTCGAAGGGGCCGAAGACGAGGCCTTGATGGCCGCTTACGGACTCGGCGAGGTGATGCAGTCGGCCGACATGCGGGCGGCCCGTCGCTACATCTTCGCCCGCGGCGAACTCCACGGCCTCGGCCCGAGCCCCCTCACCCTGCTGACCAGCAAGCTGCTCTCATGGGGAGGCAAGCTGCGCCTGCTCTCCGAACCCTTCCGCGCGAAGGGCGGCCTCGCCGGCGAGACGGTCGTCGAATTCGCCACGCGCCGCTTCGGTCCCGAAGCCGCCGCGATGCTGATGGACCCGATCGTCTCCGGCGTCCATGCGGGCGACCCGGCCCGACTGGTGATGGCCAGCTGCTTCCCGCGAATCCATGCTCTCGAACAGACTTATGGATCGGTGCTCAACGGACTGCGCCGCGGCCCGAAGACGAAACGTACGGTCGTCGG
>CANKZO010000227.1 GCA_947488485.1 Opitutia bacterium
TCGAACTCTACAACTTGAAAGAGGACCTCGGTGAGACCAAGAACCTCGCGACGACGAATCCCGACAAAGCCAAGGAACTGCACGCACGCCTGATCGCCTGGCGCCAGGAGACCGGCGCCCCGATGCCCACGCCCAATAAAGGCGAAGCTGGCGCCCCAGCCGCCAAGAAAGCAGGTAACGGTAAAGCCAAGAAGAAGGCCGGGGCCTGATTTCAGGCTTCGGACGGCAGGCTTCGGAGCCATGATGATTCCAAGCCCGTGAGACGCGCCACCCTCATCACCGCAGCGAATAATCCCGTCGCGCCAGAAAAACCTGTACAAAAGAAGTAGTCGAGCAAACCTGCAAAGAAGCCGCTAGTGAAAACCGAGATAAACCAGTCCCTGAAAGTTCTTGGCGAACTCACCAGCACCGCCGCACGCAAGAGCATAAGACTTCTCTCCTTCCTTAAGGAGCCTGACTCCTGTACCCCAAATTGGGCTTACGTCCTTTCACCCTCCTTCAATGAGGCCCTAGACATCAAACTGACCGATCGCGTAAGCGAAAGCGGAAAAGGGAAAGTCTGGACGCAAGGTGCTAACTTTAACTTCAAGCCAGGAGACGTAATTCATTCAGCGTGTGGGACGCGCGCACTTCAAGTGACAGAATCAGGTTCGGCAACACAGACAGATGAGTATTCCTTGGACGGCTTCGTCCGTTACGACGCCTTTGAAATAAGAGACGGGAAATACTCAAAGGCAGCCGGAGGCCATTGCTCACAGGTGGATTTTGTTCGTAAACTAATCCAGGGGTAATCCGGCCGTGAAAAACCTCGTTGTCAACTTTACCGGATCATCAGGAAATTATTACCCGATCGATATAAGGCTATCGGAGGGCTCGATGAAACTTCAATGTCCATGCCAGGCTGGAGAAAACGGTATGTTCTGCAAGCATGTCGGTCAAATCATGGATGGGGACCTCTCCTCAGTTGAGAATAAATCGGAGAAGGCCGAACTGGCAGAGTTATTGCAGACGTCCGAGGCCAGGAACGCAATTACCCACTACTCGTCATTAAGAGGGGCGCTCGAAAACCAACTTAAAGCCGAAGCGGTCGCGAAAAAGGCTGCTTCAAAAATTAAGAAGGAGATTTTCGACCTTCTTTCAGGACGGGGCACTATTTAGGCGTGGACCTCTTTTTCACCGCCGTCGCGGCGGTCATGCTCTATCTGCACAGCCTGCGGGATTTCGCCCGCGAGGTGACCAAGCTCGGCGGCGAACGCCTCCGTCGCGGATTACGCCAGGCCACGGAGAATCGTTTCGTCGGCGCGCTGACCGGCGCCGTCGGCGCGGCGTTGGTGCAATCTTCGTCGGTGGTGAACTTCGTCACGATGGGACTGGCCGAGCAGAAGGTCATGCCGATGCGCCAAGCCTGGACGGTCATGATCGGCGCCAATATCGGCACGACCGTGACCGCCTGGCTCATCGCCTTCAAATTCACGGGCATGGGTCCCGTGCTCGTCACCCTTGGCGGACTCTGGTCTCTGATGGGCCCGCGCGACTTACGTCCCTACGGACGACCGGTCTTCCACTTCGGTCTCATCTTCCTCGCGCTCGGCCTCATCAGCACGACCCTCCTCCCGCTGGCCCAGACTCCTGAAGTGCTGGCTTGGCGCGATACCCTTTCCACGCCCCTACGCGCGCTGATCTTCGGCGCGGCCCTCACGATGCTCGTGCAGTCCTCGTCGGTGGTCGTCGGCCTGACCGTCCTCTCGGTCGCCGGCGGACTCCTCGATCCGACGCTCTCCATCTGGGTGGTGGTCGGCGCTAATCTCGGCACGGGCTGGGTCGCGCTGCTGACCGCCTCGGCCCTTGGTCCCTTCGCCCGCCGCCTCGCGCTGTTCAACGCCGGCCTCGATCTCGCCGGTCTGGCGCTCTTCGTGACGGTGCTGCAGTTCGCCATCCGGCCCCTGCTTGCGATGATCGACGAGCCCGGCCTGCAGGTCGCCTTCGTCCACTCGGCCTTCAATCTCTCCGCCGCGACCCTCGCCCTCATCCTCCTCCCCTGGCTCTGGCGATACCTCGAGAGGTATGTGCCGAAATCCGAGTCAGCTATTAGCGGTTAGCGGTTGGAAATCACACGGACTCAAGGGGAGACCGGAAACCGGATGATTGGCTGCGGAGCTTGATATCCCCGCTGCATCCTATCCGGTTTCCGGTCTCCCTTTGATTGATGCCTCTCCCCTTGTCACCGTGTCACCGTGCCCACGTGTCCCCTCGCGCGCTTAAGCGCGCGCCGTCGCATCCACCAACAACCAGGCCCAGGTGGCGACGACGCCTTCCGGCCGTGCGTTGAGGCGGTCGTAATCACGGAGGAGCGCCTTCAGCTCGGACGGCGAGAAACGCGGATCACCGGTCACGCCGCTGCGATGCAGGTGACGGAAGAACTCGAGGGCGTTCGGGTAGAGCTCTTCCGACTCGAGTACGCCGTGCGCATGGACGTCGAACTGGGCTCCTTTGAGCAAGGCGAGCCACTGGGCTTCATCCCGCCAGCGCACAGGGCCTTCGCCGACGAGGTCACGCAGTTCGTTCAGGCAAGGATCGCACGGAACGCCGAGGAGGAGTCGTCCACCCGCCGGCAAAGCCGCGCGCCAATGACGCAAGACCGCCGCGGGATCGGCCGCCCAGTGCAGGAGGCCGGTCGAAGCGAGGGCGCCGGCTTTCTCGATGGGTCCAAAAGCATTATGCACCGACCAGTTGGCGGCGGGCACGGCCTGACGACCCAATTCGACCATCGCGGGCGAACTATCCGTGGCGTCGACGTTTACGCCCTGAGTGAGCAGAGCGGCGGTGAGAAATCCGGTGCCGGCGCCGAGCTCGGTCACGCGGACGCCCCGACGAAACGGCGCGAAGGCGGCCAAGGCTTCGGCGAAACGCTTCTGCGGCGCGGCGTGCGCGCCATAGCTGTCGGCTCGTTCGTCGAAGCGCATGGGCTCAGGGGGTAAGGAACTCGCGCAGGTCGTGCCCGAGTCCTTCTACAGTATGACAGCCGACGACGGCTTGGCAAACGCCCGCGGCGTCCAAAAGCGCGTCCTGATCGCCCACATAGGCTTCCCAGCCGGGGTTGAGTCCGTGACGTCCGTAAGTAATCAGCGAGATGCCCGCGGGCTGGGCGAGGATATCCAACCCGGCCTGCAGGTATTCCTTCTCGTAGGGCAAAGCGTCGCCGACCAACGGAGCGAGGCCGGCGCGCTTCCGGAAATCGGCCAAGGCCGCCGGAGCGTCAGTATCGATCCAGCGGCGTAGCCACTTCACCTGGGTCTCGGAGTGCTTCCCGCACTTGCCGTGCTCGGAGCAGAAGGACGTGAACGGGGCGAAGAGCAGCACCTTGGCCGGAAACTTCACGCCGCGGGCGCCGGCCTCCAGCACGAGATGCGCGCCGAGCGACCAGGCGATGACCGCGTCGCAGCCGGTCAGGTTCTCGGCGGCGCCCATCACGGGCGGGTAGATGAGGTGCTCGGCGTCCGGCGCATGCGCCAACGCGATGGCCTTCATCTCTTCGAGCGAGACGCCCCAGCCGCCCAGCCAGCCGATCTTCATGCGGTGACGCCCTTCAAGGCGGAGACGAAGGAGGATAACACGGCGGGAGAAAGACCTCGGCGGAGCGAGATACGGATACGTCCGGTGCGTACGGGCACCGTGGGCGGACGGATGGCGGAGACCATGAAGCCGGCGGCGCGCAGCGCGGTGGCGTATTTCAGGGTGACGTCCGAATCGCCGAGGATCAGCGGGATGATCGGCGAATCACCCGAGGGCACGGCGAAACCGGCTTCGACGAGTCCATCGCGCCAGGCCTGGGAAAGCGCATGGAGTTCGCCCCGTTCGCCCGACATGCCCTTCACCCGTTCGATGGCGGCGAGGGCGGCGGCGGCGCAGGACGGAGCGAGGTAAGTGGAATAGACGAACTCGCCGGCGAAATTGATCAGGGCGTCACGGACTTCCGGGGCGTGAGAGAGCACATAGGCACCCTGCGAACCGAGGCCTTTGCCGAGCGTGCCGACCACGATATCCGCGGCGGCGAAAGCGCCCTGTCCTTCCTGTAGGCCGGAACCGGTGGCACCATACCAGCCCGTGGCGTGGGCTTCGTCGAGCACCCAGCAGAAACCAAAACGCTTACGGAGCGAAGCCAGGCGCTTCAGGTCCGGGCTATCGCCGTCCATGGAGTAGACGCTCTCGGTCACGACGAAGATGACACCATCGAGGGCGGGCTCTTCGTGGAGCATGAGCTCGAGCGCATCGAGGT
>CANKZO010000228.1 GCA_947488485.1 Opitutia bacterium
TGAGCGGTGAAGAGGCTGAGGATGAAAAGGGTGAGGGTGTGTTTCATGCGAAGTGGTCGAAGGTTCAATGATGGGTGTCGGCGCCCAGTTTGAAATCGCGCGAGAGCTTGTCGAAGCGCAGGTCGCCTTTTTCCTTCTCGGGGCCGTGACAGCGGGCGCAATGCTTCTGGATGAAGGCTTCGTAGGGCTCCGCCGCGCTGAGGTTAGCTGTCAGGCTCAGGCTAAGGGCGAATAGCGCAATGGCGCTGGAGAGATATCCCGGGGAGGGCATGGAGGAAAAAAGGGTTGGGCGTTCGGGGTGGACGCTTGTGATGATGATTGGACAGGCGAAAGGAGGGTCAAGTTCCCTGCCTTTGGGGGCCAGGTATATGCGCTGGAATGGGGTCTTTTATGGCGATGTCTGGAGGTAGGGAGGGTCGGGACCGCGTCACGACATAGGGGCATCGAGGTAGGGTTGAGCGTCCTCGCTCAACCGCGGCTGACCAAGGGAGGTCAGCCCTACCCAATGCATCCAGGAGGGCCGCCGAGCAGGCGGAATTTTACTTCACAACAGGCTTAGGCGAATTGGCCTTAGGGACGGTAGGCTTGTTGACCTTATCGACGATCTGTTTCAGTGTCACCGTACCAGAGACATTCTTGCCGGCGACTACGTCTTCTTCGCGGAACTTCGCCAGAAGGATTTCGCCGGCACCGCCGCGATCCCGGTCGTAGGTGATCCAGATGAGGCCGTCCTTGTCCTGTACGCCGTCGGGGTAGGACACTCCTTTACGTTCATCGAGCAGGAGGCCATCGTTCCAGGTGGCGCCGTCGTCGGTCGAAAGCAGGGCGGTGAGATGGCTGCGATTGTTATACTTGTAATGGTTCACCAGGAGCAGGTTGCCGGAAGAAAGGCGGCGGATGAAGAAGCGTGAACCGGGGTTCTTGATACGGCTCGCCTTGGCGTCGGACCAGGTGATGCCCTTGTCCTTCGAATAGCTCTCCCAGAGGAAGCCGCCGCCCGTTCGGATCAGCATCCAGAGACGGCCATCCTTGAGCTCGGTGACCATGTTTTCCAATGCCCACTCCGGGGCTTCGAGCGCGCCGTGCAGTTTCCAGGTCAATCCTTCGGTGTTCGAGATGCCGACGCCTTGAAGTTGTTTCGGTCCAGCGAACCAATCGCGGATGGGCGTCTGCGCGAGCGTGACCGGCATGATCCATTCGCCAGTGGAAAGGACCGTCGGTTTATTCATGCGGAAGGCATAAGGCGCATCATAGCCGACGCGAAACTCCGGGCCGAACGAAGGCTTCGGGGCATCTGGGGCTTCGCAGATGCGGGCCCAGACATCGTGCTTGGGGAGGTCCTTGTTGCCGCGATTGAAGATATACCAAAGCCGGCCCTTCGGGTCGATCCACAGGGTCGGGTCAAAGCAACGCGTCCCGTCGTTCGTCGGTAGACCCATCGCTTCGGGCGGCGTGAAGGTCTTGCCGGCATCATCGCTGTACGAAAGCACCACCGTGTTATCCGGTGAGGGTTCCTTGGGGCCGCCGGTGAACCAGGAGACATACACGCGACCCTTCGCGGTACGTTCGAGGCCCGGGATGCCCTGCCAGGTGCGCTGCGAGAGGTCGATGACGACTGGTTCGGCGGCGTGCAGCGCGGCTAACGGCGCGAGCAGCAGGGCGGCGAGGAGGGGGAGGGTGGGGCGCATGCTTAGGGTTCGTCGTTCTTGGTTACTTGTTCTTGGGGCTTTGTTCCGAGGTATTACTGAAAGACGGCGAGGTTCATGCCCCAGCCATTTCCTGTCGATTGGATTTATGGCTGGCGGTCGTGGGCAGGGCGGACCGCCCTCGGCCGGCAGAGCGGTTGAGTGGGTCGCTCGACCCTGCCTGGCTTCCCTTGCAAGCAACGAAGAACAAAGAACAAAGAACCAAGAACGGGTAACTTCCTTACGCTAAGATCTCCTTGATCACGTGGCCGTGCACGTCCGTGAGGCGGCGGTTGGCGCCGTTGTGACGGAAGGTGAGTTTTTCGTGATCGAGGCCGAGGAGGTGCAGGACGGTGGCGTGGATGTCGTAGCCTTGGGTGAAGTGCGACCGGTCGGCGGGCTTGTAGCCCCATTCGTCGCTCGGGCCGTAGGAGACGCCGCCCTTGATGCCCCCGCCGGCGAGCCAGTTGGTGAAGACGAAGGGGTTGTGGTCGCGTCCCTTGCCACCTTGGGCGCAGGGCATGCGGCCGAACTCGGTGGTCCAG
Organism: Opitutia bacterium; assembly: GCA_947488485.1. Next base: position 2,231 of record CANKZO010000228.1, read on the forward strand.
ATAATCAGGGTGTCCTCGAACATGCCGCGGTCCTTGAGGTCCTGGATGAGCGCCGCGGTGCCCTTGGCCATGCCGAGGGAGAGTGGAGCATGATCGCGGGCGATGTCCTCGTGGGAATCCCAGTTGCGACGCGGGAAGCCGTTGTCGTTGCCGGACCAGATTTGCACGAAGCGGACGCCGCGTTCGAGGAGGCGTCGGGCGGTCAGGCACTTGCGGCCGAAGGCATCCTGTTCTTCGGCGACGTTGATTTCCTTCGGCCAGACCTTGGTGGAGTTATCGATGCCATAGCGGGCCTGCGTCTTTTCCGATTCCTGCGAGAGGTCGAGGGCGTCCGGCGCGGCGAGCTGCATCTTGGCGGCAAGCTCGTAGCTGCGGATGCGGGCTTCGAGGCGCGGGTCGCCCGGATGCGAGTCGGCATGGGCCCGGTTGAGCTTGCCCAGCAGCTCGAGTCCGGCGGTCTCGCCGGAGGGCGTGATGTAGTCGGCCGGAGGCGGTGAGAGGTCGGCGATGGGCTTCGGGGCGTTGACGCGCACCTGCGTGGCTTGGTTCTGGCCGGGGAGGAAGGCGGAGTCCCAGTTCTTCTGGCCGTTGGACGGCAGTCCGCGGATATCGGGCAGCACGACGAACGTCGGGAGGTTGTCGTTGAGCGAGCCAAGGCCGTAACTGACCCAAGCGCCGACGCTCGGGTAGCCAGGAATTAGGAAACCGGTGGACTGCAGGAGGGTGGCCTGGCTATGCACGCCGGAACGGCCGACGACATTATGCACGAAGGCGATGTCGTCCACGACGTCGCCGATGGGCGCGACGATGTCGCTGAGCATCTTGCCCGACTTGCCGTAGGGTTTGAATTTCCATGGCGACGCGAAGGTCGAGCCCGGGCTGCTCTGGAAGAGTTCGACGGCTTCACCTGGATCCCACTTCTCGCCATGCTTCTTCTCGAGGAGGGGCTTGTAGTCCCACATGTCGACGTGGCTGGCTGCACCCGCCATGAAGAGTTGGACGACGCGCTTCGCTTTGGCCGGGGCGTGGAGGACGCCGCTGGTCGGCGTGGCGGCGAGGAGTGATTCCTGTCCGAGCAGGCTGGCGAGGGCGATGCCGCCGAGGCCGCCGCCGGAGCAGAAGAGGAAGTCACGGCGGTTCATCGCAGTGACGCCCGACTGACGATGGTAAGGAGAGTTGTTCATGGTTAGTCGACGAAGTTGAATTCGTTCAGGTTGAAGATGAGTCGGCAGAGGTTCGTGAGCCCGTGCTCGCGGACATAGCCCGACATCGCATCGGCTTCGTTCGTGGAAGGCGGACGGCCCAGTGCGAGGCGGAAGGCGAGGTCAATCTGGGCGGGCGGGGTGGTGGCTTCCTTGGCCACGCGGGCCGAGAAGTGCTTGGCCATCGCGACCGTCAGGCGATTGTTACGCATCGCCAGGGCCTGCAGGGCGTTGACGGTCTCGTTGCGGCTGGCGACCGACATCGAGGGGTCGGCGCAATCCAGGACGGTCAGGAAGGGCTGAGGCTGGGAGCGGACGATGAAGCGATAGACCGAACGGCGGTGGGACTTCGGGTCCTCGACGTCGTGCTGGTCGTATTCGTAGTGCGGCGAGTGCTGCGGCTTATCGATGACGAAGTCCTGGAAGCCCGGGCCGCCCATCGTGAGGTCGAGTTTACCGGCGACCGAGAGTACCGAGTCATTGACCGCTTCGGCCTCGAGCTTGCGGCGGTTCATGCGCCAGAGGAAGGCGTTACTTGTGTCGATCTTCTCGTTGGCCGGGTTGCCGAGGGAGGATTGACGATAGGTCGCGCTCGTGACGATCAGTCGGTGGAGCTTTTTGAGCGACTGGCCTCCGTCGCGGAAGTCGACGGCCAGCCAATCGAGCAGCTCGGGGTGCGTGGGTAGGCTGCCCATGCGTCCGAAGTCATTCGGCGTATCGCTCAAGCCGCGTCCGAAGTGGTAATGCCAGACCCGGTTCACGATGACGCGCCAAGTGAGCGGGTTACGGTTATCGGTGATCCACTTGGCCAAGGCCACGCGACGGGCGCCTTCTG
>CANKZO010000229.1 GCA_947488485.1 Opitutia bacterium
CCGAACAGACCGGCAACCTGGCCCCCGGCCTCCGTGATATTTCCCGCTCCTACCGCGCCGAGCTCGACCGCTGGCTCGGCACGGTCTCGCAGACGATCTCCGCTTCGGTCCTCGTCGCCGCCTTCTCGTTCGTCGCCTTCATCGCCTTCGCGATCGTCGCCGCCGTCTTTGAAGTCAGTTCCAGCTTCCGCTTCTAACTCCGCCTCTTTGTAGGGGCAGCACTGCGTGCTGCCCTAGTGTGCCTCGAATCAAATCCCCATGGGAGACCGGAAACCGGATAGTTGGCTGCGGACATATTCTCTCGGGTGACAGGTGACGGCCACCAGGACCTCAGCCTCTCGGGAATCAGCATCTCAGCCCTCGGCCATCAGGATCCCGCCACTGGAATCCGAATACTCGATAACCGGGCCCCGAAAGATTTTTCCTGCCCCAACCCCTACCCCTATCCCTACCCCTTAAGGCGCCGTCTGCGCCTGCGCCTTACTTCCCCACCTCCGGCTCCGCTCCCTCCGCCTTCACCCCGCTGGGGATCTGGCCGATGAGTTCGAGCGCCGTCAGGGTCGCCTTGAAAGTCACGGTACCGCCGCCGCCGCGTTCGGTGGTCATGACCATGTCACCGATCGCGAGGTAAGGCGCCCGCGCTTTCACGCTGTCGTAGAAACGGAGGATGCTGCCGATGTCGGCCTTGCGGCAGCTGAACTGCAGCGAGTGCACGGCGAACTTGCCCGCCTTGGTCGTCTTCGGAGCATCGGTGTTGGCGTTCAGGCCGGCTTCGTTCGTGGCGGTCACGGTCTCGGCGACGAGCTTGGCCGGATCGAAGCCATGGCCGGAGTCGAGTCCCTGCACGGCCAAGGCGGTCGCGTTGCGGACTTCGCGTTCCTTGGCGAGCGTGGCCTTCTGCGCGAGCGCGTCGTCTTCGAGCTGACGCCAGGCGTCCCAGCCGCCTTGGACGCGCGCCCACGCGCCGGTCGACCACAAGGCCGCGGCCACGAGCAGGGCGGCGAGCGCCATGAGGCGTTCGCGGGGTTTCAGGCTGAAGAAGAAATGTTTCATTGGGCTTGGGGGGCGGCGGGGGCTTCGGCCGTCTTGAGGAGGGCGGTCTGACGGAAGGTGATCTCGAGGCGGAACGTCGTCGAGGTGTCGCGCACGCGCGGTTCGCTGTTGGTCACGGACTCGACTTCCGGCAGCGACTGCACGGCCTTGAGGAAGTCCGAGATGTCGCCGGCGTTCGGGGTGCGGGCGTCGACGGTCATGATGGGCTTGGTCAGCACGCTGTCCTTGGGCTTCTTGAGCTCGCAGTGGACGTTGGTGAACTCGACGGTGGCGGGGCGCTTCTCGTTGACGAGCGCGAGCATCTCGATCGGGAGCAGGCGCTTCACGCCGAGCTCGAGGATGCGGTCCGTGATCTTCTGCGATTCCTCGATGTCTTCGACGAGCGGGCGGCGGCCTTCGTTGGCGGCTTCGAGCGTGCCGGAGCGCATGCCGATGACGAAGCCCCCGATGTCGAGCAGGAGCGAGACGACGAGCACCGCGGCGCCCAGGCGCGCGGCGTTCCAGAGGATCATGTTCAGGCGCTCCTTCTTGCGGCGCTCGGCGAGGAAGTCGCTGTCGCGGATATCGGAGTCGTCCAAGCCCTTCTTGGGGATGGTGAAGGTGCCGTTGCCTTCGCGCTGCAGGACGAGCGCGCCTTCGACGAGCGAACCGGAGAGGGCGCCTTCGACGGTCTCGACGGCGGCGTCCGCCGCGAGGCCGGCGCGGGCGGCGGCTTCCTTCGCGAGGGCGGCCTCATCGGCGTCGGCGAGTTCGGCGACCGCGATCGCGGCCGGGAGTTCTTCGCCGGCCTTCCAGGCCAGCGCGGTCAGGCGGCCTTCGCCGCGGTGCACGATCACGCCGTCGCCGGCGGGCCGGTGGCCGCACAGCGCCAGGAATTCGGGGACGACCTGGCAGTCTTCCGGCCAGGCGAAGCTTTCTTCCGCGGTGAACCGGCGGCGATGCGCGGCGTACGCGAGCACCTGCTTGCCGTCGGTCGAGGTGACGAAGCCGACGAGCATCTGCTCCAGCGGGAAGGGCGAGACGGCCTCGAGCGCGAGGTTCACCTGGCCGGGCAGGTCTTCGCCTTCGACCGCAAGGCGGCGCACGAAGAAGCGGTTGCCGGGCAGCATGGCGGCGTCCTGGGTGTGGGCGCCTTGGAACATGCGCTGGAGGGGAGTGGTCATTTGGTGGGGGGCGGCGGGGCCGCGGGGTCAGAGTTGTCGGCGAGAGGCTTCGGTTCGGGCGGAGCCCCGTTGTCTTCCTCCCAGGCGAGGACCTGGAAGGGGTAGGCGATCGTGTTGCTGGCGACGCGGCCGCTCATGGTCGACTTGCCCAGGTTGACGGGCGGTTCGATGCCGGGGGTGAGGTAAGGGGTGGGTGTTCTCGTAGTGGACCGCGGGGCGGCTGTCGAGGTTCCCGTCGTTCGTGGAATCGTGACCGTGGGGGCCCGGCCGGTCAGGCCGAGGTCGGGATTGGTGTCGGGATTGGCGGCTGCGCTGGGGTAGGCGACGTCCTCCCGGATGGCGACCAGCGCGCTGACGCGGCACTTGGACAGGCCTTCCTTCACGGTCACCCGCACCCACATGAGGATGATCTCGTCGTCGAACTTCTGCAGGTTGGCGCCCCCGCCGATGAGCTGGCGGACTTCGTCGGCGACCCGGAAATACGGCGGGGTCCCCACGATACGCCGGCCGATCTCATTCTGCCGTTCGCGGATGAGCGCCAGCTGGTTCTCGTCCAAGCCTTGGGAGAGGAGCACGGCGTCCGAGGCGGTGTTGATGTTGGCCTGCGGGAACGTGTAGAGGCTGACGCACGCCTTGAAGGCCTGGAAGATCGGCGTGGGCCGGCCGCGTTCGTCGAAGAACAGTTCCTTGGCGACGCCGATGTTGCGGAACTCCTCGAAGCTCCGGATCGGGCGGCGCGCGGGGCGGAACGAGAGCGTGGCGCGCTGGTAGGCGGCGTCGGAGGCTTCTTCCTCGAGCGATTCGTAGGACTTGCTCTGCCACGCGACGATGGCGTCGGCGACGCGCTCGGCATCGCGCTGCTCCATGCCGAGGGAGTAGAGCAGCTGGATGAGGTCGTTCTTGGTCAGGACGCTGAGCGGCAGCTTGGCCGATTCGTCCTCGTAGTCGAACTGCACCTGGAGCCCGTCGCGCGGCGGGAAGCCGGCGTAGGCGTGCGGGTCGTCGAAGCCCTGCGAAGGCGCGTGGATCTTGTTGAGGTCGATCGAACGGATCTCGGCGATGACCGCCAAGGCGAGCTCGAGCTCGCTCTGCGCGTCCGCCCGCAGGCGTCGGCGGTCCGCTTCGTGCGTGGCCATCGAGAGCTCGAGCGAATTGTCCTCCATGAACCGGGCGAGGAGCAGCGAGGCCAGCGTGATGAGCACGAGGACGACGATGATGACGGAGCCGCGGCGACGCTTCATGGCGCGGTGGCGCCGGAGCGCTTGATGGGGAGGTCGAGGACCTTGGTGGACTTGAGCGAGCCGCGCTCGAAGACGAAATGCACGCGCGCGGGCTTCCGCCAGGCGGTGCTCGCCGGCTCCTGCACGGGCTCGTCCTCGATGGACCATTCCTTGAGTTCGGGGTCGTAGTATTCGAACTTCAGGCCGGTCACGAAGGGGCTGATCACGGTCTCATGCCGGTCGGTGATGTCGCGCTCGAGCTCGAGGCGCGATTGCCATTGGAACACGAGGCCGCGGCCTTCTTCCACGTACAGGGTGAAGTCCACGTCGGGCAGCGGCGCTTCCGGCCAGTCCGCCAGGCGGCCGGCGTCCGGCAGCAGGAAGCCGAGGCGCGGCTCGGTCGTGCCGGCGCCGTTGTCCACGTCCTTGAGCGCGACGCCCGAGGCGCCGGGTCCGAGGGTCGCTTCCGCGAAGGCCCGCTTCACGAGCGCCGTCGCGGCGCGCGTATGCTGGTCGAAGAGACGCTTGTCCCGCCCCCCGCCCCAGAGCTCGCTCATCGAGAACAGGAAGGTGTTGAGCGTGACCATCAGGATCCCGAGCAAGGCGAGCGAGACGAGCATCTCGAGCAGCGAGAAGCCGCGATGGTGTGTGGCGCGGCTCATTGGGCGGGACGCGGCGCCGGGGCCGGAGCGGGTGCGGGTGCGGGGGCGCGAGCCGGCGGCGCGCCTTTGCCGGGGGCGCCGCCTTTGCCACCGGGTGCGGTCGAGGCCGGCGGCCGCGCGGCCGCGCCCTTGGTGCCGGGGTTGGTCGGGACG
>CANKZO010000230.1 GCA_947488485.1 Opitutia bacterium
TGGAATATCGAAGTCGTCACCGCCGGAACGTATATCGTCACGCTCGACTACGCGTGCACCGCCACCGACGTCGGCTCGAAGCTCGAACTCTCCTTCGAAGGCACGCTCCTCAAGGGCAAGGTCACCGAAGCTTTTGATAGTCCGCTTAAGCCTGAACAAGACACCATTACCCGACCTGACGGCGAATCCGTCATGCGCGACTTCCGGACCATGACCCTCGGCGAAGTCCGCCTCGAGCCTGGCAAAGGCGAGTTGCGACTACGTGCCACCGACATCCCAGGCAAAAGCGTGATGGACCTCCGTCGAGTGACGATGACGCTGAAGTGAGCATGCGTCCCTCGGCCCTGCTCCTCTTGCTCTCCGCGTGCCTCACGGCCGCCGACGCTCCACCGACGGGCAACACGCAGGTGCTCGAGATGGCAAAGGCCTTTAAAGGACGCGGCGTGCAGGCCGATGACACGCCGGCGTCGTCCCCCACCGAGGCCCTGAAGAAATTCACGCACCATAAAGGGCTGACGGTCGACCTCATCGCCTCGGAGCCGGCGGTCACCCAGCCCATCCATGTCAGCTGGGATTCGCAAGGCCGACTCTGGGTCGTCCAGTTTCGCCAATACCCCTTCCCCGCCGGACTCAAGGTGGTCAGCTACGACCAGCACCTGCGCGCGCAGTTCGACAAAGTCCCGCTGCCTCCGCCCAGCGGCGAAAAAGGAGCCGACATCATCAGCGTCCTTGAGGACACCGATGGCGATGGCGTCATCGATAAGCAGACCGACGTCCTGAAGGGCCTCAACATCACCACCGCGGCGGTCGCCGGCAACGGACGACTCTGGGTGCTCAATCCGCCCTACCTGCTCAGCTACGAACTGAAGGACAGCCTGCCGACCGGAGACCCGAGGGTGGAGCTCGCAGGATTCGGACTGGAAGACACGCATAGCACCGCGACTAATCTCCAGTTCAACATCGACGGCTGGATCTACGGAGCCAACGGCAGCACCACCACCGGCAACGTCGGCGTGCCCGGTGGCAAGCGTACCGCCTGGGCAGGCCAGTGCGTCTGGCGCTTCCACCCCTCACGCAAACTCTTTGAGATCTACGCCGAAGGCGGCGGCAACACTTACAGCCTCGATATCGACGGCAAAGGTCGCGTGTTCTCCGGCTCCAATTACGGCGACACCCGCGGGATGCATTATGAATTCGGCTCCTACGGCGTGAAGAATTGGGGCAAGCACGGGCCGCTCACGAATCCTTATGCCTATGGGTGGTTCGAACACATGGCCAATACTGGAGACAAGCGCCGCTTCCCGCAGGCCTTCGTGGTCTACAACGGCGGACTCCTCGGACCGGATTATGACGGCAAGGTCCTCGCCCCGAACTCGCTTGCTAACAAATCCTACGTCAGCCGCCTCGTCCCGCATGGGGCGACCTTCCGCACCATCGATGAAGAAGACCTGATCGCCAGCAGCGATCGCTGGTTCCGACCCGTCTGGACCGGCGTCGGTCCGGATGGCGCGGTGACGCTGGCCGACTGGTACGACACGCGACTCAGCCACGTGAATCCCGTCGACGACTGGGACAAGCTGCGCGGCCGACTCTATCGCATCCGCCCCGAAGGGCAGAAAGTCGGTCTCAAACCTTTCGACCTCTCCCGTGCGCCTTCCGCGGAGCTGGTCGCCCTCCTCTCGCATCGCAACGAATGGTTCCGCAAGCAGGCCGTCCTCGAGATTGGCTGGCGCCAGCTCAAGGACGCAACGCCCGCCCTGCGCACGATGCTCTCCGGCCCGAATGCGCTCGAAGCCCTCTGGGCGCTCGACCTCCTCGGGGAAGTCGCCAACCCGCCCGTCACGCACGTCGATCCGTATGTCCGCCGGTGGAGCTGGCAGATTCTTGGCGAACGCAAGGCCGCGCTGACGGCATCGCAAGTCGCCGCAGCCAAGCAGGAGACTCACATCGAAGTCCGCGCCCAGATTCTGGCCTCCGCCAAGCACATACCGGCGGAGGCGTTGCCCCTGCTTCATGCTGGACTGGATTACAGCCAGGATGAATTCAGCCGCCTTCGCCTGCTCGCGTGGTGGGCCCTCGAGGCGCACCTCGGTTCGCCCAGCGAACGCACCGCCACCCTCGCCTACCTACGCACCGCACCGGAAGTCCTCAACTCGCTCCTGTTCCGTGACACCTTGGCCGAGCGGATCGGCAAGCGCCTCGCCCACGGTGGCGACGCTGGATCTTTGGGCGATGCCGCCCACATCCTCGCGCTATGCCCGCCGGAGGCAGCTGAGAAGCTCATCGGAGGCATCCTCACGCAACTCGATCCAGGCGACCTTCCGCCGATGCCCTTAGCGCTTCGTGAAGCGCTTGAGCGCCAGCTGGGCAAGGAAGGACATACGCCGATTCCGCTCGGGGCACTTCGGGCAGGCGACAAGGCCGCCCTCGCCTCCGCCTTGAAGGAACTCTCGGATAAGCGAACGACAGCGCGACGCCGCACCGCGCTTGCCGACGCGCTTTCGTCGGTCCGCCGTCCCGAGGCCATTGATCCGCTCATCAAGCTGCTCATCACTCCGGCGACCGAGGCCAAGATACCCCTACTCACAGCGCTTTCACGCTACGACGATATCCGTCTCCCAAAAGCTATTATCGATAACTACGAACGCTCGATCGCCGCCGACGATAGCCTACGCGAGCTCGCCCTGCGCACGCTCTCCTCACGGCCAGCCTCGGCCCGGCTCATGGTCGAAGCCGTGCACACCGGGAAGATCCCGGCCCCTCACGTCACGGCGGATATCGCCCGCGGCCTCCTTCGCCACAACGACCCAGAAGTGAACACCACCGTGGATCGGCTTTGGAAATCGTTGCTCGTTACCGGCCTCACGCCCGAGAAGGACCGGGAAGTCGCCCGCCTGCGCACCATCGCCCGGGCTGGCGAAGGGGATGCCTCCAAGGGGCATGCGAACTTCCTCGCTCGCTGCGCCAACTGCCACGCGCTCAAAGGCGAGGGCGGCAAAGTCGGCCCCGACCTCACCGGCTACGATCGTACCAGCCTCGATTTCTGGGTGCTCAACATCGTCTACCCCAGCCTCGAGATCCGCGAAGGCTTCGGCTCCTATGACGTCCACCTTAAAGATGGCTCTGGCGCCAACGGCATCCTCGAACGTCGCGAAGGCGGCGAGATCGTCCTGCGTGACCTCGCGGGTAATCGCACCAAGATCAAGGAGGACAAAGTCTCGTCGCTGATCGCCAGCCCGACCTCAGTCATGCCCGAAGGACTGCTGGCGGGGATGTCCGACCAGGATCTCCGCGACTTCTTCGCCTTTCTCATGAAGTGAGTGCGGCTAGCCGCGAGGGGACAAGTGGGCAAGGTGGATCAGAGAGAGAGACAGTGCAAAGGTGCAAATCGGAGCGGTGCTCCTGTGCAAAGGTGCAAAAGTGAGAGACAGCGCTTCGGGTGGCAGGTGGCAGCCCCAGGTGGCGGGTGGCAGAAAGATGCTCAGTTGAAGGGAGACCGGGAACCGGATGATTGGCTGGGTGCGCTAAAGGTGGGGCTGACCACCTTGGTCAGCCGCGGTTGAGCGAGGGCGCTCAACCCTACCCGATGCAGAGAGATCAAACTCAAAGGAGAACCGGTTCATTAGCGCCTGCGCATCCTTGACGGGGCTGAGTGGCGAGACCAAGTTGGGCACATGAAGTCCATGATGCTTTTCCTGCTCGGAGTCCGCATGCTGTTCCTGGTGCTGGCCTGCTTCGGATGTATCTTCGCGATCATTTCAGGACTACGTACGGGCGTGGAGTGGTATTGGCCGGCCGGCGGCGTCCTCGGACTCGGACTGTGCGGCTTCCTGATTGGTCAGGTCTGGGCTTCGCTCAAGGCGACCTGGCAGCAGAAGTAAGGTTTATATGAGGGGAATCAGGGCCAGACTGACACGAAGTCGGGCTGGATAATTGTCATTTTGGCATATAAATATGCCGACCCTCCCCTCTCATGAAGTCCCGCGCCTTAGTTCTCTCAACCTTTCTGACCGGCCTGGTCTTAGTCGGCTGCCAAGGCAGCAAGCCCGCCCCCACTGACGCACCGACCAAAGCCGTCAATGCGCCCGCAAATGTCGCCGCCGACAAGCCGGTCACCGTCCACAACAGACTCAATACCAAAGAAGCCAAGGCCAACGCCGCCAACTGGCCGGACAACAGCAAGGGCTCGCCGACACCGCATGCTCCGGCCGAGAACCCGCCCG
>CANKZO010000231.1 GCA_947488485.1 Opitutia bacterium
ATCGTGGCCGAGCAGGGTGGCATGACCCCCGAGGCCGCCGTGGATTGGGTGAAGCAGTTCAAGAAGGACGGCCGCTACCAGCGCGACGTCTACTGAGCGCACCAGGCGGGGCAGGGGGCTTCCGGCGGGGCATTAGCCACTTGCCAGAGGCCTCGTTTCCTTGCACATAAAAGCCCGATGCATCTCACGCACAATCCTCGCGTCGCCCTCGTCACCGGAGCCGGTCGCGGCATCGGCAAGGCCATCGCGGAACGTCTCGCCGCCCACGGTCACACCGTGCTCTGCGTCTCGAAGTCCGACACCTGCGTGCAGGTCGCCAACGACATCCTCGCCAAGGGCCAGAAGGCCAAGGCCTTCCAGGTCGACGTCTCCGACGCCGCCGCGGTCGCCAAGGCCTGCGAGCAGATCAACGCCGAGTTCGGCGCCGTCGAGATCCTCGTCAACAACGCCGGCATCACCCGCGACAAGCTCGTCATGGCGATGTCTGACCAGGATTGGAACGACGTCATCTCCACCAATCTCTCCTCCGCCTTCTATTGGACCAAGGGCCTCGTGCGTCCGATGACCAAGAAGCGCTGGGGCCGCATCATCAGCATCTCGTCCGTCACCGGCGTGCAGGGTAATGCCGGCCAGGCCAACTACGCCGCCGCCAAGGCCGGTCTCCATGGCCTCACGATGACCCTCGCCCGCGAACTCGCCGGCCGCTCGATCACCGCCAACGCCGTCGCCCCTGGCTTCATCACGACCGACATGACCGGTGAGCTCTCCGACGAGGTGAAGCAGAAGATCCTCGGCGTCATCCCTCTGGGACGATTTGGCTCAGTCAATGATATCGCCGCCATGGTCGACTACCTCGCCTCGGAAGAGGGGGGCTATGTCACCGGGCAGGTCTTTTCGATTGACGGAGGAATGGCTATCTGACACCCCAAAACCCACTAAAACACCCTTTTATTATGCCCGAAAACATCGAACAGCGCGTCAAGGACATCATCGTCAAGCAACTCTCCGTCACCCCCGAGCAGCTCACCCCTGGTGCCAGCTTCCAGGGCGACCTGAAGGCTGACTCCCTTGACCTCGTCGAGATCATCATGGCTTTCGAAGACGAGTTCGGCATCACGATCCCGGAAGACAAGGCCGCCGGTATCAAGACCCTTGGTGATGCCATCGAGCACATCAAGGCCAGCGCCACCAAGTAACCTGACCGGGCTTTTCGCGTAGGCCCGTCCCCTTGAGCTCCGACCGCAAATCTCGCCGGGTAGTCGTCACGGGCATCGGCTCCTTGACGGCCCTCGGTCATGACAACGCGACCTTCTGGGACGCCCTGATCAAGGGTCGTTCCGGGATTTCGCGGGTCACCCGCTTCGACCCCACGGACTTCCCGTCCAAGGTCGGCGCCGAAGTCCGCGACTTCGATCCGGCGAAGTACATGGACGCGAAGGAAGCCAAGCGCAACGACCGCTACACGCAGTATGCCGTCGCCGCTTCCCGCCTCGCCATCCAGGACGCCGACGTCGATGTCACGAAGATCGATTCCGAACGCTTCGGCGTGATCATCGGCTCGGGCATCGGCGGCATGGAGACCATCGAGAACCAGGCCCGCGTCCTCATCGAGCGCGGTCCGTCCCGCGTCTCTCCCTTCACGATCCCTTCGCTCATCGCCAACATCGCCTCCGGCGTGGTGGCCATCGAGTTCCAGGCGAAGTCCGTCAACTTCGGCGTCGTCTCGGCCTGCGCTTCCGGCTCCCACGCCCTCGGCGAAGCCCTGCGTCACATCCGCGACGGCCACGCCGACATCATGCTTTCCGGCGGCTCCGAAGCCGCCATCACGCGTCTCGGTTACGCCGGCTTCTGCAACATGAAGGCGATGTCGACCGACTTCAACGACACGCCCGAAAAGGCCTCCCGTCCGTTCGACAAGCTCCGCGATGGTTTCATCATGGGCGAAGGCGCCGGCGTCCTCGTCATCGAATCCCTCGAACACGCCCAGGCCCGCGGCGCCCGCATCTATTGCGAGCTCGCCGGTTACGGCGCCACCTGCGACGCCTACCACATCACCGGCCAGGACCAGGAAGGGAAGGGCCTCGCGCTCTGCCTCAACCGCGCCCTCGCCGAGGCCGGCATCGAGAAGTCCGAAGTGGGCTACATCAACGCCCACGGCACCTCGACCCCGATCAACGACCGCTGCGAGACCCTCGCGATCAAGCGCTGCTTCGGCGACCTCGCCCCCAAGATTTCGATCTCCTCGACCAAGTCGATGACCGGTCACCTCCTGGGTGCCGCCGGTGGCGTCGAGGCGGCTGCGTGCGTCATGGCCATCCATACGGGCATGATCCCGCCGACGATCAATTACGAGAACCCTGACCCTGACTGCGACCTCGACTACACGCCGAACGTCGCCAAGGCCCGCAAGGTGGACGTCGCGATCTCGAACAACCTCGGTTTCGGCGGACACAACGCCTCGCTGATCTTCAAGCGCCTTTGAGGCCTTTCCGGCCCGCGGGATGCAACCTTTTGCCTCGCGATGGGGTATAAGGGAAATACAACCATGCCCACCCCCATGGCCCCCCGCTTCCTCCTGCTCGCGCTCGGCGTCCTGACGTCCCTCGGGGTCTCCGCCCAGACGCCGGCCCCGCCCGCCCCGCCGCCCACCGTGACGGTCCGCGGCACGGTCTCACACCTCGACCCGAAGACGGGTAAGTCCGACGTGATGAGCTTCCCGTCCGTCTCCGTCATCTCGGGTTCCGAGGCCCGCGTGTCGGTCGCCGGTCGCCCGGACCCCAAGGATCCGAAGGGTAAGCCGGAGTCCTCGATGGACCTGATGATCTCCCCCACCGTCCAGCCCGACGGCATGCTCAGCATCTCGGTCCGCGTCTCGATCAGCCACAAGGCGGAGGTCATCGACCCCAAGGACGCCAAGCGCGAGCGTAAGCGCGAATCCAAGGCCCATGACGGCACTTTGGTCTTCTACTCGGTGCTCGCGAAGGAAGGTCTGTTTTCCATCCAGGATAGCCGCAGCGCCCGCCGCTGGTATAAACTCGGTTCGACCATCGAAGGTTGGAAGCTCGAGGCCTTCGACGTCGAGACGAATGTCCTCACGGTCTCGCAGGGCCCGACCCATCAGGAACTCCATCTCTACAAGTCCTCGGTCGAAGCTTCGGCCAGCGAGCTCAGCACCGTCGTGACCATCCGCCCGGGAGAAATCGCCAAGGTCCCCGGCGTCGGCGGCCTCGAACTTTCCGTCAGTGGCATCGTCTCCGCCACGCCGGTCGCTCGTTAAGCCATGCTTCGCTCATTCCTCGCCGTCCTGCTGGTCTCTACGGCCTTCGCGGCCGATGACGCCGTGCCGACGCACCTGAAGCTCAAGGCCTCGTTTACCCGCCTCGATAAGGACGGTAAGCAGGAAGTGTATGCCGAGCCCACAGTCATCACCGTCGATGGCAAGCAGACGACCATCACCGTCGGTTCGGCCGAAGAAGGCGTGGTCTTTACGGTCACCCCTAGGCTCAATAAGGATGGCACTCTGACGCTGGAGACCATCTCGGAATACCGAAAGCCTCCGACTGCGGAGGCGTCGTCAGTCTCGGCGACACCCACCGCCCCGTCGCCTCGCGCCAAGAGCAAAATGCCTTTCTTCCACGGCGTGCTGACCAAGGACAAACTCTTTTCGATCGAGGACTCCACGGGCAAGCGCCAGTGGGTTCCGCTCGGACGCCGTATCGACGGCTGGACGTTGAAGTCCTACGACGAGAAGCGCGAAGCGCTTACTCTCTCCCGTCTTGGTCAGTCCGTTGAACTGGTGCTGCACAAGGCGGTCATCGTCGACGTACCCACTCCGCGGGTTGTCGTCACCCTCACCGAGACTGTCACTACCAAGCCCGGCGTCAGTGAAACCATTGGGCTTAACGCCGCCCGGGGTGTGATCTCGCTCGAGGCCGAAATCCTCGACGTGACGAAGTGACGGCTTAGGCCACGTCGAGGTGGCCGACTTTGACGAGGATGGTCGCGCCTTCCGGGCCGGTGAACGGGCGGTGATTACTCATATGCGGGCTACGGATCCACGTGCCAGCCGGATAACTGCCGTGCTCGTCGCGGAAGACGCCTTCGAGGACGAGGATTTCTTCTCCGCCCACATGGGTGTGCGGGTTGAAGCGCGTCTCGGGCGCCCAGCGCACCA
>CANKZO010000232.1 GCA_947488485.1 Opitutia bacterium
TTTCTGGTTTTGGTAAAAAGGGGAAAGGCCATGCGGGGAGGCATGGTCAGGCAGGGGAGAGGAAAACCTGTCGCTCTTTCAACAATCTGCCAAGGGGAATGTTCCTCGGGCGGACCGCGTTTGACCTTCAAAGTCGGTCAAATGCGGCCGCCAGGGGGAGGGGTGGCTTGAGAGTATCGAGTATGGAGTATCGAGTATCGGGGGAGTGCCTGCCTTGAGGTAGGGGCAGCACCGCGTGCTGCCCTAGGTGTCATGGGTAGGGTTGAGCGACCTCGCTCAACCGTGTGGCCGCCGTAGGGCGGCCGAGGGTAGGGGCGTGGCTTCGCCGCGCCCTCCGTCCGGGGAGGGCACGATAAATCGTGCCCCTACCTGGAGTTCGCCCTGCGGCGAACGGCTGACCAAGGGTGGTCAGCCCTACCCGATACGGCTATGCCGTGACGCGGTCCCGGCCCTAACGCTTCGCCCCTTACTTCCCCAACGCCGCGTTAATCGACTTCACGACGGCCTTGCCGAGCGCGGCCGAGCCTTCGGTGTTGAAGTGGACGTCGGCCTTGTTCTGGTGCTGCGCGAGGGTGGGCGTGATCGCGGCATTGAGGTCGTCGATGGCGACGTCGTTCTCCTTCATGACCTTCAGGGCGATGTCATTATAGACGGCGACATCTCCGAACGTGCGTTGGGGCGTGAGCTTGCCTTCCGGCACGGGCGTGGTGGTCGCGAAGATGATCTTGGCGCCGGTCTTCTTGAGGTCGGCCACGAGCGAGCGGAGGTTCTTTTCGTAATCGGCCGGCTCCACCTGCCGCTTGCCGTCTTCCATGTGACGCAGGTCATGCAGGCCGAAATTGAAATGGATCACGTCCCATTTGCCGGTGCCGAGCCACTTCGCGAGGTTCGCTGTGCCGTTCTTAGTCGGGCCGCCGTTCGTCGGGATGCGATGCACGTTAGCCTTGCCGGCGAGTTCCTGACGGACGGGCAGGGTGTAGCCGATCGAGATCGAATCACCGATGAGCAGTACGCGCGGCAGGCCCGCGACGTCCTCGATCGGTGCCATGGCCGGACTCGGGGCCTTGGCCTTCGCCTTGGCTTTGGCCGGGGCTTTCTCCGCCGGAGCGGCCTTCGGAGCATCGGCGGCGAAAAGGGAGCACGAGGCCAGGGCGAGGAGCAAGGACAGGGTCTTCATGGGGGTGGGAAGATTGAAGGGAGAATGGAGGACTGAATCGAGGACTGAATGCCGAGAGTATCGAGTATGGAGTATCGAGTATCGGGGGAGTGCCTGCCTTGGGGTAGGGGCAGCACCGCGTTCTGCCCCTAGCTGCCTCGGGCTGGGTTGAATGGATGACAGAGGGCTGAATGGAGGACTGCGTTGAGGACTGAGTGGAGGGCTGCATGGAACACCCGCCACCTGGCACCCGGGGCCGCCACCTGCCACCCGAAATGAATGGATGGCTGAATCGATGACCGATGACAGATGACTGAATTGATCACGGAGGGCTGAATGGAGGACTACGTTGAGGACTGAGTGGAGGGCTGCATGGAACACCCGCCACCGGCCACCTGGAGCTGCCACCTGCCACCCGAAATGGACGACTGGATCGATGACCGATGACAGAGGGCAGATTTCCCGCACCCGAACCTGAACCTGAGCACCCGTACCTGGCACCAGATGGCTGAGACCCGAGACCTGAAAATGGTCCCCCAGCCAATCATCCGGTTTCCGGTCTCCCTTTGCTTGCTGGGATGCCCCAACCGCTATCCGCCAACCGCTAACACCAATCTCATCACTGCCCCTGCGGCTTCGTCACATCAAACTCGGCCTTGGCCGTCCAGCGCTGCTTATATCCTGCCGGGGCTTCGACGCGGGTGCGGAAGATGACGGTGTTGTCGAGATCAAGGTCGGCGGACCAGATGAACTTCGCGCCGGCGAAACTCTCCCGGGCTTTGAGGAAGGACTCCTTGGGGTTGACGCGTGGCTCGGCGTATTCGGTCGCGTAGGCCCACTGGCTATCGTCGAAATCGACCGCGAACCAATTGGCCGGGATGGGCGTATGCTCGACCTTGGGGTTCTTGACGTCGCCGTTGAGCGGGCCCTTGAAGAAGCTCTTCGCCTTCCACTTGGCGTTCGTGACGGTGCCGTCCGCGAACTTCAGGATCAGGCCGGCGTCGCCGATGTGGTCGCCGTATTCCAGGCCGGTCTTCGGGTCGGCGTTGTCCCGTCCCATGACGGCGATCGTCATCGGGTATTCCGGCAGGATATCGACGGAGACGACATTATGCGGCATGTACTCGATCGGGTCGACGACGCGGAGCTTGCCATTGATATAGAGGATGAACCAGTTATCGGCGTAGACGTTGAGCTTGAGCGTATCTTCTGGCGCGGGCTTCACCATGCCCGGCTTGTCACCTTTCTTGCCGCCTTTGCCCTTCTTGCCTTTGCCTTCGCCGCCCGGGGGAGGGCCGGGCTCATCGGCCGTGTCGACGGCCGCTTCCGGGTCGGCCGGCGCGATGGTGGCGCCGTCGTCTGGCGGAGGTCGCTTACCCTTCTCGCCGCCCTTGCCCTTGCCTTTGCCCTTTTCGCCGCCTTTGCCGCCGCCGGGCCCACGCTCGTTCGGGGTATACGTTTCCGTGACGGTCGAGCCGTCGGGCTTCGAGTAGACGAAGGTCCAGGTCTGGTCCGCGTTCAGCGCATATTTCACGCTGAGGGCTTTGCCGTTGAGCGTGTAGTGGAGCGCGAACTTCTGGCCGTCGGAGGTGAAGTCCTTGATCAGCGCGCCGCGCAGGGGGCTCTGCGAATAGGCCGAGCCTTCGCGACGCACATGGCTGGCGGAGGGCTGCGGGTCGACCTGGCCGTCGACTTCCTTCACTTCGCCGTGGAAGCCTCCGTTGATGTAAGGATACTTCTTCTGGGCGTGGTAATGATAGCCGAGCGCCTTGGTCTCGTGGCCGCCGAAGTCATCCAGCGGGCCGACGGCGGCTCCGTCCGGTTCGCCGAAACCGTAGATCGCGTAGCCGTCGAGCGCCACCGCGATGGGCTGGCCCTTGCCGAGTTGTTTCTCGAGGAAGACCGGCGCGTCATGGTAATGGTAGTCGTCGCCTTTGCCGCAGTGACCGCCGAAAGCATCGAGCTCGCCGAACGCCTTCGCGTCGTCGCCGCGGTTATTGAGCGCGTTGAAGATCGGCACGCCGTTGGCGGCGAGGGCGATGGCGCCGCGCATGAAGTGCGTCTTGGCCGACAGGGGTTCCTTGGCCGGCACAGGCTTGAGCGGGATGCGCCAGGCGTTCGCGCCCGCGTAAGTCTGCGGGATCGGCACCTGCTGCTGCCAGGACTTGATGCCGGTCATCAGCGGGTGGTCGGGCAGGCCCTTGGCCTCGACGTAGAGGAACGTGTCGTCCCAGCGGACGCTGACATTCTTGGTGAACGCTTGGAAAGGCGTGGCGATGAGCGGCGCGGCGCCAGGTGCGGCGGCGAGATACGTCGACGTCAGGACGAAGCTAGGGGCGGGTGCGACCGTGGTCGTGCCGGCGAAGCGATTCCGCAGCTGGGCGTCGATCGGTGGCAGGTGCGCCTGCGCCGCGACGGCGAAGCCGAGGGGGGCGAGGAGTCGGGCGAGGATCGGGAAGCGCATGGTGACAGAATGAATTCATCTTACGCCGACCGACCTTAAGGGGAGGTTAAGTCCCCGTCGGCAGGCTCAGCCGCGGGCCGCCAGGGCCTCGTCGATGCGCGCGAGATCCTCAGGCTTGATCGCGAATTTGCCGCCGAAGACGGTCTCTTTGATCTGGCCCGGCTTGCGCGCGCCGACGATGGCGGCGGTCACGCGCGGCTGGCGCAGCACCCACGCGATGGCGAGTTCGGCGGAGTTACGACCATAGCGATGGGCGATCTCGGCCAAGGCCTTCGTGAGGGCGATGTTCTTGGAGAGCAGCGGCTCATTGAACTGCGGGTCGGCGCGACGATGGTCGTCGGCGGGCAGGGCGGCGGCCCATTCCGGGGTGACCTTGCCGCTGAGCAGGCCTTTCTGCATCGGGCTGTAGGCGATGATGCCGATGTCGTTCTCTTCGCAGTACGGCAGGAGTTCGGCTTCGATGCTCCGGTTGAGCATGCTGTAAGGCGGCTGG
>CANKZO010000233.1 GCA_947488485.1 Opitutia bacterium
CCGCCGCCGTCAGTTCGCGGTGGAGTTGGAACAGGGCGTGGAAGCTGTCGGCGTAGAAGAGGCTGAGGCGTTCGATGAGCTTGCTGTCGTGCCAGGAGACGACGTTGGCCTTGAAGGTCAGGCGGGCCTCGCCGAGTCCCTCGGGCTTGCGCGCGGAGAGTTCCTGCGAGAAGTGCAGCGTCGAGGGGAGTTTCTTCGCGTATTTCTTCTGATCGGAAAGGAACGCCGCGATCGCGCCGAGCTGCGACTGTCCGTCGAGCGTAAGGTGCACGGTGGCTTCGCCGGGGACATCGCCTTCGCGCGGCTGGTAGAATGCGCGGACGAGCGCGGACGAGTCCTTGAGCGTCACGCGGGCGTTGAAGTCATCGCGCGCGGTCAGGCGGTAGGCCGCGTCATGCGCCTTGAGGTGTCCGGCGACGGCCTTCCAGAGGGCAGGTCTCATGTCCCTTAATCTTGCCGAAGTCGGGCCGGAGGCAAGCGGACCGCACGTCATCCGCCGTCGAGTTATTGACAGGCAACAAAAAGGGCGTGCCGGTCGGCACGCCCTTCGGGGAGGAACGGAGGCGAAGCTTACTTCTTCTTCGCCGGCTCGGCCTTGGCGGGCGCGCCGAGCGGGTGTTCCTTGAGGACTTCCTCGACGGTGTAGAGGCCGTTGTTCTTACCCTTGATCGCCTCGCGGACCTTCTTGACCTGGGCCGGCTTGACGGCCGGGAGGTTGTTGCCGAAGGACTGGCGGACGTAGGTGATCACCGCGGCGACGTCCTCGTCGTTGAGGAGTTGACCGAGGCCGGTCATCACGGGCTGGCCGGTGGCGGGGTCGCCGTAGGTCTTACCGTCGATGGTCTGGACGCCGTAGAGGCCGTTGAGAACGATCTTGATGACGCGGTCAGGGTCGCCTTCGAGCCAGCCGTTGGACGGATAGCCAGGCGTGCGACCGAGGGGCGGGTAGGCGCCGCGGGCGGGCTTGCCGGGTTCCTTGGGCATCTCGGCGCCACGGCCGTCGGCCTGGTGGCAGGTCGAGCAGTGGGCTTCGCGGAAGTAGACTTCCTTGCCCTTATCGTAGAGGCGCTTGTCGTCCTTGGAGAGCTTCTTGTCGGACGGGCCGTAGGAGGCTTCCTTCTGGTCGGCGTAGTCGCGGAGGTTCACCTTGCCCTTACCCTCGGGGAGGGACTCGAGCTGCTTCATCGTCTGACGGAGGCAGTAGGCGATGTAGTAGTCCTTCGCGCCCTTGAGGGTCGCGGCGGCGGCGATGGCGCGCTCGGTGTCCTGGCCGCGGAAGAAGCTGAGGCCACGGACGCCTTCGAGCTGGACGCGCAGGTGGGCGTCCTTGACGGCGTTCTCCATGATCGCGAGGGCGTTCGGCAGGCGGTCGCGCTGGTAGATGGCGACGCGCACGGCCTGGGCGCGGGCGCGCGGCTCGGGGGACTTCAGCAGCTGGCCGAGGAGCTCCGGGTTCACGACGTTGTGCCACTGGTGGACCCAGAGGGCTTCGAGCAGGTGGTGGGCGTCCTCGACCTTGTTCGGGTCGAACTGCTTGGCCCACTTCTGGACGGCGGCGATCACCTTGGCGGTGTCGTGCTTATGCAGCTCGATCTTGGCGCGCTGGCGGACGTTGTCTTCGTGCTCGGTCAGGAGCGCGACGAGGTTCTCGACGGACTCGCCGTCGATCTTCTTCGGCGTGAGGAGCGGGCGGCCGGCGTAGGTCAGGCGGTAGAGGCGGCCGTGCTGGTGGTCGCGGTTCGGATCGCGCAGGTGGTGCTGGAGGTGGCCGATGAGCATCTGCGACCAGTCCATGACGTAGAGCGAGCCATCGGGGGCGACGGCGACGCCGGAGGGGCGGAAGTTGCCGGCCTTCTCCTTGTCGGTCTCGATGAGGTTCGGCAGGAGGGTCTCACCCTTGATGCCGGCGCCGTCTTCGGTGATCTTCGCGCGGAAGATGCCCTGGACGGTGATCACGTTCGTGTTGAGGAAGTCGCCCTGCCAGTCGTCGGGGAAGTGGCGGCTGCTGAGGATCGCGGTGCCCGGGCAGGGGCGCGACGGACGGTTCCAGAGCTGCTTGAAGCCCGAGTGGGCGCCGGTGTCGAGATGGCTGGAGAAGCCCGGTCCGAAGTAGTTGGCGTTACCGGTGGCGTCGGTGATGATGTCGTTGCCCCAGTAATCGAAGACGCGGCCGTGCGGGTTGGCGAAGCCGTAAGGCACGTGGCGGGTCAGCTTGTTGGTCTGGGGTTCGAAGCGGTAGATGGCGCCGTTGGTGTTGCGGAGCACGCCGTTGAAGGTCTCGACCTGGGTGCGGTGGAACACGCCGTCGGAGAGGTAGATCGCGCCTCCCGGTTCATAGCAGATGGAGTTCGTCTCGTGGTGCGAGTCGGCGGCGTCCATGCCGGTGAGCAGGCGTTCCTTCCAGTCGGCCTTGCCGTCGCCGTCGGTGTCGCGGACATACCAGATGTCGGGCGACTGAATCAGGATGACGCCATCCTTGTAGAACTGGAAACCCGTCGGGCAGTTGAGGCCGTCGAGGAAGGTGGTCGACTTGAGGACCTTGCCGGTCTTCGGGTCGAGATCCAGGACGATGAGCTTGTCGAAGACCTTGGTGGTCGGGGAGGTCTCGGGGTAGGTCGGCCAGCAGGCGATCCAGAGGCGACCCTTGGTGTCGAAGTTCATCTGCACCGGGTTGATGAGCTCGGGGATGACGGTCTCGTCGGCGATGAATTCGACCTTCACGCCTTCGGGGGTGGTGAGGTGCTTGAGCTGATCGACGCCGCTGAGGTAGGGGACGGGTTCCTTGCGGTTCGGAGGCACGGGGATCTCGGCCTTGAGGTTATCGTGCTTCACTTCGACCGGCTTGCCCTGGGCGGCGGCCCAGATGCCCTTGTCGTGGTTGGCGGTCTTGAGGTCGCGGTTGGCGAGTTCGGCGCCGAGCACCGTGGCGTTGTCGATGCCTTCGTATTTGATGCGGGAGCGCTGGCCGAAGATGTTGAACTGGTCGACCGTACGGTAGCGGTGGTGCCACTGGGTGCTCTTTTCGTTCACCTCGGCGCGGACCTTCTCGTTGAAAGTCACTTTATCGCCGCTGTTCAAGAAGAGGAAGACGCCTAGTCCGAGGACGGCGACGCCGACCAGCTTCATCGTGTTCTGGCGATTTTCTTCGGAGGACTTGAGGAAGGCGGTCAGCACCAGGATCACTCCGAGCAGTAGCAGCGTGTAGGTGAGCAGGCCGCTGGAACCGTTGCTCTGTCCGAAGACGGCTTGGAACTGGGCGGGCGCGAAGGCGGCGTCACCGGCGGCGTTCACGTGGATGCCGTTGAGGGTGAGCGGGGACTTGGCGGCGGCGTAGAGCTTCTGGGAGGCGGCGAAGAGGTCGACGAACTGCACGCTATTGGCCTTGGCGACGGCGGCCATGGCGGCGGTGTAGAGCGCGAGGTTCTTGTTATTCTCGGCGGCGAGCTTGGCGTCGAAGTCAGGGGACTTCAGGTCTTCGTGCGCGATCGGGGAGAAGAGGACGACGCGGACCTTGCCCTTGCCGTAGTCGGCGGCGAGGGTCGACTTGAGCCAGGCGTCGAGGTTCGTCTTGAAGGTGTCGAGGCCGGCCGGACCGGAGAAGGATTCGTTAAAGCCCCAGTAAGCGAAGATCACGTTGGCGTGGAAGTGCGCGCCGGCGTGGTAGGTGACCTCGGTCTTGCCGACCGTGGTGGTCAGGGCGCCGGGCTTCATGTTGAGGAAGTAGTCGACGCCGGCGACTTCGTCGGAGCGGTGCGGCTTCACGCCGACTTCGTCGCCGGAGAAGCCGAGGTTACGGACCACGAGCTGGTGCTCCGGGAACGCCTGGTGGATCAGGGTCTCGAAGTGGCCGTGGTGCTGCTGCCGGTCAGCGAAGCCGCTGCCGACGAAGGCGATGTTGTCACCCTTCTCGAGGGTGAGGTTCTGGGCCGAGACGGAGGTGAATCCGAGGAGGGCCAGGAGGAGGGTGGACAGCTTGCGCATGGGGTTTCTGGTTTTGGTAAAAAGGGGAAAGGCCATGCGGGGAGGCATGGTCAGGCAGGGGAGAGGAAAACCTGTCGCTCTTTCAACAATCTGCCAAGGGGAATGTTCCTCGGGCGGACCGCGTTTGACCT
>CANKZO010000234.1 GCA_947488485.1 Opitutia bacterium
GCCTCGCGCAGTCCGGCTTCCTGCTCGTCCTGGATCGCACTACGAAGAAAGTCCTCAGCGCACCTGGTGGCAGTGAGCCCAAGTATGTCGATGGCAAGCTCCAGCCTCTCAGCCAGACGCTGCCGGTCTTCAAGCACGGCCATGACCTCTTCGTCGATTCCGCCGGCGATATCTACCTCGGCGAATGGAACGCGGACCGTCGTTACCCGTCCAAGCTGACCTTGATCAAGTAACTCAGCTGATCAGCAGCAGCCGCGGGGAGCCGGGATGGTTCTCCGGCGCACGGTGGATGCAGGGAGGCACCGCGCTGCCGGGCCAGCGAGTCGCGATGCGCCAGAGCGCGAAGGTGCCGAAGGGGTAGGGCGTTGCGCCCGGCTTGGGCGCGTAATGCGAATCGTAGCTGTGCTCGTGCAGGAACTCCGCGAACCCCGCATCATCTATACCGCCGCATTCCTTGAGTAGCGCCGTGCGGATCTCGGGAATCGAAACCTTGAGCAGGGCGTCCTCGTTGCGCAGGCCTTCGCTGCAGGCACCATGGTAGGTGCAGAGCCACGTGTCGACCTCGACGGGTGCGCTGTCGACATGGAACGACGTGACGTCGGTCGGCACCGTCCCGGCATCCGGATTGCGCACGCAGTCGTAGACGCAGTTGAGTGACGGGGCGAGGTCGTGATCACGGAGGAGCTGCTGATCCGCGAGCATCGCTTCGGCGGCGAGGCGTCCGGCGGGCGTCAGGTCGAGCGCGCGGATGCGATCATCCTCAAGCGGCACGATGCCTTCGCCCGGACCGAGCTTAGCGATGACCTCGGCGTAATCGCCGGGCAGCGTGCGTTCCCAGCAGAGGGCGTTGATGCCGTCGGCGAAGCGCATGGTGCGCAACTCCTCGAAGTTTCGCACCCGGCGGACGCGCGGCTGACCAGCGCCGCTCACTTCAGCGCGAAGCGCTTGGCGAACTCCTTGGCGAGCGCGTCGTAGGCGACGGAGCCGGGGGAGTGGATGTCGTATTGGAAGATCGTCTGGCCGTGGCTCGGGCACTCCGACAGGCGGATCGTGCGCGGGATCATGGCGTCCATCACGAGGGCAGGGAAGTGGGTCTTCACTTCCTCGACGACCTGGCGGGAGAGCTTCGTGCGCACATCGTACATCGTCATCACAATCGCACCGACGGTGAGCTTGTCGGTCGCACCAGCGGCCTTGAGCTGGTCGACCACGCCGAGAATCTGGCCGAGGCCTTCCATGGCAAGGTACTCAGTCTGCAGGGTGACGATGAGGTGGTCCGACGCGCCGAGCGCGTTCATCGAGAGCATTCCGAGGGCGGGCGGGCAATCGATGAGGATAGCCTTGTACTTGCCGGTGGCGATGACCGGTGCGAGGGCTTCACGGAGGCGGCCGAGATAGTTCTCGGCCTGAGCGAGTTCGGATTCGACGGCGGCGAGGTCGACTTCGGACGGGATGAGGTCGAGCTTCTCGGTGGAGGTCGCGACGATCATGTCGGCGGCCTTGGCTTCGCCGTGCAGGACCTTATAGAGGGATTTGCCTTCGGTCTTTTCGATGCCGAGCGCGCTGGTCGCGTTGGCCTGGGCGTCGAGGTCGACGATGAGGGTCGGTATGCCGAGGCGCGCGAGGCCGGCGCCGAGATTCACGGTGGTGGTCGTCTTGCCGACGCCGCCCTTTTGGTTCGCGATGGAGAAGACCTTGGCCACTTAAGCGTCCTCGATGGGGCGTTCGACTTCGGTCGGAGCTTCGTAATCGATGCCGGCGAGGCCGAAGCCGAAGTTCTTCATGAAGTCGGTCTGGTAGCCGGCGAAGTCGGCGTGCGCATCGAAGGTCTCCGTCGTGACGTGCGGCCAGGCGTCGAAGACGGCTTTCTGGACGTCAGCAGACATTTCCAGATCATCGATGCGGACGCGGCCGTTCTCGTCGAAGTCGAGGGCGTTGCCGTTATACATCTGCTTCTCGAAGAGGCGCTGGATCTGCTCGATGCAACCTTCGTGTGTACCCTTGGCCTTCATGATTTTGAAGAGCAGCGAAACGTAGAGGGGGACCACCGGGATGGCGGAGCTGGCCTGCGTGACGACGGCCTTGTTGACCGACACGAAGGCGCGGCCGCGGTGGAGCTTCATCAGGTCGTCGATCTTGCGACCGGCGCGTTCGAGGTCTTCCTTCGCCTTGCCGATGGTGCCGTCCTTGTAGATTGGCCAAGTCACCTGCGGTCCGATGTAAGAGTAGGCGACCGTCTGGCAGCCTTCCTTCAGGACGCCGGCGCCGTCGAGGGCGTTCATCCAGAGTTCCCAGTCTTCACCGCCCATGACCTTGACCGTCTGCGCGATGTCATCGGCCGAGGCGGTCTCGAGGGTGACGTCGTTCACGACCTTCTTGTCGGTGTCGAGGTTCTTGGCGTGGAAAGGGGCGCCGGTCGGCCTGAGGACGGACTTGTAGGTCACGCCGTCGGGGGCGGTGCGGCGAGGGGAGGCGAGGGAGTAGACGACGAGGTCGATCTTACCTCCGGGCATCTTCGACTTAATCGCTTCGATGACCTGCGTCTTCATTTCGGCCGAGAAGGCGTCGCCGTTGATTGAGACGGCCTTGAGGCCGGCCTTCCTCGCTTCGGCGTGGAAGCCGGTGGTGTTATACCAGCCGGGCGAGCCGGGCTTGTCGCCTTCGCCGTTGCGTTCGAAGAACACGCCGAGGGTGGCGGCGCCGGAGCCGAAGGCGGCGGAGATGCGGGAGGAAAGTCCGTAGCCCGTGGAAGCGCCGATCACCAAGACCGACTTAGGTCCGCCTTGGATGGGCTTACGGGACTTCACGTAAGCGATCTGCTCGCGGACCGCCGCGGCGCAGCCTTCGGGGTGGGAGGTGATGCAGATGAACCCGCGGACGCGAGGCTTCAGGACTTGCTGGGACATGCGCCTACCTTTGAAGGTGAGGAAACCGACTTCAACCCGTAATTGAGACGTGGCTCCCACCGTGGGACGCCTTTTGCCTCGCTTGTCCTACCTTGTTGCCGACTCTCCCGCCCATGTTCAGCACCCGCCTTGCTTTTGCCGACACGACTAACGCCTTGAGCAAGGCGAAGGCGAAGCGTCTCGCCGCCGGGCAGCCGGTACTCGACCTCACCGATTCTAATCCGGCCAACGCGGGCTTTGCATGGTCAGCGACCGATCTCGGTCCGCTGCTCCGTCGCGATGGCATCCAGCGCCAAGATCCGAATCCGCTCGGCCTGGCTTCGGCCCGCACGGCGATCTCGGATTATTACTCTTCGCGCGGCGCCCGCGTGCCGGTCGACCAGCTCTTCCTCACTGCCAGCACGAGCGAGGCCTATTCCTGGATCTTCAAGCTGCTCTGCAATCCCGGCGACGAAGTACTCGTGCCTGCGCCGTCATATCCGCTGCTCGAAGTCATCGCCGCGCTCGAAGGCGTGACGCTGCGTCCGTATCAGCTCGTCCAGCTCGCCGGCGAATGGGTCATCGACGCCGCGACGCTCAGCGTCAATCGCCAGACTCGCGCCGTCCTCTGCATCAATCCGTCCAACCCGACCGGCGCGTTTGTTGGCCGTCGCGATCGCGATGTATTGCGCGGCTTCGCGTTGAAGCACGGCCTCGCGATCGTGTGCGACGAAGTCTTCCTTGATTATCCTGCCGAAGGTGTCGCCTCGCCCGGTACCTGGGCCGGCGAAGCCAACGTGATGACGTTCGTCCTCAGCGGTCTTTCCAAGGTCGCGCTCGCGCCGCAGCTGAAGCTCGGCTGGATCGTCGTCGCCGGCCCGGCGTCTTCGACGCTCGAAGCGTGCCGCCGCCTCGAACACATCGCTGACGCCTTCCTGTCCGTGAACACCCCGGCTCAGCTCGCCTTGCCGGATCTCCTGCGGCGCGCCGAGCCGCTCCGCGCCCTCGTCCGTACCCGCGTCGCCCAAGGGGAGGTCGCCCTCCGCGCCTGGGCTTCTTCGACCGCTTCCGGTTGCACCGTACTACCGCGCCCGGCTGGCTGGACGGCGATCCTGACCTTGCCCCCTGGCGTCCATGAGGACCGCTTCCTGATGAACGCCCTGAGTGAAGGCGTCTGGGCTCACCCCGGATATTTCTACGGGATGCCGGCCACT
>CANKZO010000235.1 GCA_947488485.1 Opitutia bacterium
GCGCTCGTGGCCCAGCATCTCCTGCGCTACGACCAAGACACCACGGACCATAACCTACCGCTCCTCGTGTGGACCGGCATCCGTGAGCTCCCCTTCGCTGAGCTTATCGCCTGTGCGCATGTCAGCCGCGTCCCGCAGGTCACCAAGCTTATCGCCCGTCGCATCGCCGAAGGCGCGGACAAGCAGCCTACTGCCTTGAACGAACTCCTCGCGAATGCCGCACAGATGCCCGAAGGTCAGGCCGAGATTATCGCTGGTATTGCCGAAGCCCTGAAGGGTTGGCGCAAGGCGCCCAAGCCCGCCGCTTGGGATGGATTCATCGCCACCATCGCCAAGTCTGCCACGGCCGCGCAGGACCAGGCTCGTCAGCTCAACGTCATCTTCGGCGACGGCCAGGCTCTCGATGAGATTCGCAAGATCGCCCTGGACGAGAAGGCGCTCATGGAACAGCGCCGCGCGGCCTTGCTTTCGCTCATCGAGGCCAAAGATGCGCAGCTCAAGCAGGTCTGCGAGAAGCTCATCTACATAAAGGGTGTGAACATGGAGGCCATCCAGGGCCTGACCCAGTTCGACCAGGACGGCGTCGCCCAGCGGATCATCGACCGGTACACGCAGTTCTACCCGCATGAGCGTCCGCAGGCCATCATGGCGCTCGTCTCGCGTCCGCGCTTCGCGACCGACCTCCTGAAGGCCATCGAAGCCGGCAAGATTCCCAAGGCTGACTTCGGTCCGTCGGCCGCGCGCCAGGTGCGTGCGTTCAACGATGCGAAGCTCAACGTACTCCTCAGCAAGGTCTGGGGCGAAACGCGCGAGACCTCGGCGGATAAGCTCAAGCTCGTCGCCGAACTCAAGGCCAGCCACACCGCTGACTTCCTCGCCAAGGGCGACCAGAGCAAGGGAAGGGCGCTCTATGCCGCCGTGTGCGGCCAGTGTCACAAACTTTATGGTGAAGGCGGTGCGCTCGGACCTGATCTCACTGGGAGCGGTCGTCACGACCTAAGCTACCTCATCGAGAACATTGTCGACCCCAGCGCCGTCGTGGACGCCGCGTATTATCTCAACGTCCTCGAGCTCAAGGACGGCCGCGTGCTCAGCGGTATCGTCGGGGCGCAGAGCGAACGCACGCTCACACTACGCGCGGTCGGCCAGGAGACCGTGATTGATCGCCAGGATATCAAGTCGCGCAAGATCATGCCCCTCTCGCTCATGCCGGAAGGACTCCTCCAGGCCTTCACGCCTGAGCAGCAGCGCGACCTCCTCGCCTACCTCATGGGCAATTCTCAGGTTCCCTTGGCGAAGTAAGCTCAGTCACGGGCGAGGGGCGGCGGAGTTCGGCGACCCAGGCGGGTGCCGGGCCTTCGCCGCGGTTGGAGGCGTCTTGGCGGTGGGTCGCCCCGGTGAGCGCTTCGATGACGGCTTCGAGCTTGGGCCAGAGGCCGATGAATTCCAGTGTCGGGTTCAGCAGGTTCGTGAGCGGGCAGTAGTAGGTGTTCTTCGGGTCGGTGTGATGTAGCGCGTGCTGGCGCGGCGTCAGCAGGATCCGCCAATCCTGGAAGAATGAGACAACCGGTCCGTTCTCGGCCCGCGTCTGGTGCGACCATTTATGGACCTGGTTGGCGTTGATGCTCAGGAGCACGAACAGCCAGACGTGCCAGGTGAGCACGCCAGCCCAGGCGGCCCCGCCGATCATCAGTAAGCCGATAAGGAGGAGGTCCCAGGAGCTCTGCCACCAGGTCAGCTTGGTAAAGAACCGCGGGTAGTGGTGGTGGACGATATTCGGCCGGATTACCAGCGGGCCGAGCACCGGGGTGTCCTCGGTGCCATAGGCGTCTTCCAGCCAATGGATGACGCCGGCCAGGAAATCGGCCAGCAGAATGACGCCGAGCGCTTGGAGGAGGATCAGGAGGGTGTGCATGGCGTGCTTGTCGCCGTCTATTTTACCTCCTCCGGGCTCGGGACCGTTAATCGATATTCTTGATATACCCTATCACGAAGGGGGATAAAGGGCGTTGCTAGGCCCCTTTTATGACGTGAAGATGTTTTCACCCCGATGAACGTCCATCACCTCGAGTTGTTCTATTACGTGGCCAAACACGGGGGCATCAGTGCGGCGGTCCGGCATATCCCTTACGGCATCCAGCAGCCGGCCGTTAGCGGCCAGATGGCCGCGCTGGAAGCCAACCTCGGGGTGCGGCTCTTTGAGCGGTCGCCGTTCCGTCTGACGGCGGCAGGCCGGAAGCTGTACGCCCAGATCGTAGCTTTCTTCTCAGGCCTAGACGGACTCGAGGGTCAGCTGCGCGAAGCCGATCGTCCGGAGTTGCGCCTCGGCGCTTCGGAGCTCGTCCTTCGCCTACACATCTCGACCGTCACCCAGCGCCTGCGGGCGCGGCACCCGAAGCTTTTGCTTAGCCTGACGCCGGGGTACCAGATGCAGTTCGAGACGTGGTTGCGCGACGGCGTCATCGATCTCGCGATCGTGCCGATCGAGGCCAAGACCAAGGGACGCCAGAGCCAGCTACGCCTCGCCCGCGTCCCGCTCGTCCTCCTCGTACCCAAGTCATCGCCGCACCGGAGCGCCGCCGACCTTTGGAAGCAGAAGAAGATCCGTGAGCCCCTGGTCGCCTTGCCGCCCGCTTCCAGCGTCACGCGCAGCTTCCTCCGCGACCTCCGTGCGAAGGGCGTCGTCTGGAATCAGACCGTCGAGGTCAGCTCGATGGAGATGGTCACCAGTTACGTCGCCAACGGCGAAGGCTACGGCATCAACCTTGCGATTCCTGAGGCCATCGAGCACCCAGAAGTCCGGGCCTTGCCACTCGAAGGCTTCGCCACGATGGACGTCGGCTTGCGCTGGACGTGCGAGCTCACGCCGCTGGTGCGCGATGCCATCGGCGAATTCCAGCGCTACACGCGGGAGACCTGGCCAGACTGGGTGATCGACGACGTCTTGCCTGAGCCCAAGAAGGCTGGCCGACGGAAGCGAGCCTGACTTAACGCTTCGCGAGGGCCTGCGTGATCGCCACGCAGGCGAGCGCGGCGTTCTCGGCGCGGAGGACCGTCGGGCCGAGCCCCACGGGCATGAACCCTGCGGTGCGGGCGGCGGCGTATTCTTCCGAGGTCAGGTCGCCTTCGGGTCCGATGAGCCAGGTGACCTTGGAGGCCTTCGTGAAATCCAGGTGAGCGACGGCTTCGGCGTCGAACTCCAGCGAGCCCGTGAGGCGGAGTTCGCCTTCGACGGCGGCGGGCAGGCGTTCGATCCATTCGCGGAAGCGGATCGGCGCCGCGATTTCAGCGCGCCACGGATGGCCGGATTGCTTGCACGCTTCGACGGCCTGGTGCTGCCAGCGTTCGCGGCGCGTGCGAGCGCGGTCGGCGTCGAGCTTCAGTTCGCAGCGCGCGGTCTCGAGCGGGATGACGCCTGCGGCGCCGGCTTCGCAGCAGGAGCGGACCAGGTCGTCCATCGTGCCGCCCTTCGGCATGCCTTGGGCGACAAAGATTGCCGGCGAAAGCGGATCGGCCACGCGGGCGCGGATCACTTCGACCATTGCGCCGTCGCCGTCAGCGGAAGCCAGCTTGCCTTCGACCACCAGGCCTTCGCCGTCGAGGAGTACGACCGCGTCACCGCGGCGGGCGCGGAGGCTGCGGACCACGTGGGCGGATTCGTCGGCCGATAGCTTCACAAAGGCGCCGGGCTTACAGGCCGGGGCTTGCTCGTGATTGATCCAGACGCGGAGAGGGCTCATCAGGCGTGGGCGACCGGGTGGTCGTAGGAAGGATCCCAGTCTTTCCAGACGGTTTCATAACCGTGGGAACGGAGCATCGCGGCGACTTCGTCGGGCGAGCGGTCGTCCTCAATCGCGAACTGCTCGAGTGAGGCTTCACGGCCTTCGGCGTAACCGCCTGGATTCGTGTGCGAGCCCGCGCTCATCGCCGTCACGCCCACGCGGCAGGCGTGATCGCGGAACTTGCGGCTCTCGCGGGTGCTCAGCGTCAGCTCGACTTCGGAGCTCAGCAGGCGGAAGGCGCAGATCGCTTGGACCAGGTCGCGGTCGGTCATCTCGACCTTCGGCTGCAATTCGCCTTCGTGCGGACGGA
>CANKZO010000236.1 GCA_947488485.1 Opitutia bacterium
GTGTCGCCGTCCTGCTGGAAGCCGTTGCTGTCCGCGTAACGCGAGGCGTCGAGCCAGGGCAGTACCATCCGTTCGCCGTAGTGCGGCGAGGCCATCAAGCGGTCGACCTGCTTCTCATAAGCGTCGGGGCTTTGGTCGGCGAGGAAGGCGGCGGTCTCCTCGGGCGTGGGCGGCAGCCCGGTGAGGTCGAGCGACAGGCGGCGGAGCAACGTGGCCT
The DNA here is from genome assembly GCA_947488485.1 of Opitutia bacterium. The sequence continues at coordinate 218 of CANKZO010000236.1, forward strand.
TCGGGGCTTCGGGGGAAAGGGTGAGGCCGGCTTGGGTGAGTTTCGCGACGATGAAGGCATCGACGGGGTTGGCCTCGCCGTTGGCGGGCAGGGCGGGACGGCTCGGGGTCACGAAAGCCCAGTGCTCCTTATACTCGGCGCCCTCGGCGATCCAGCGCTTCAGGATTTCCTTCTGCGCGGCGGTCAGGGTGCGGTGCGAATCCGGCGGCGGCATCACCTCGTCGGAGTCGGTCGACGCCAGACGTTTGATGAGCTCGCTCGCTCCGGCGTCGCCGGGCACGAAGGCTTTCTTCTCCAACGCGGCGTCGCGGACGTCGAGGCGCAGCTTGGCCTTGCGCTTGTTGCCGTCGGGGCCGTGGCAGTAGAAACAGTTCTCGGACAGAATCGGACGGACGTCCTCGTTGTAATCCACCTTGGCGCCGAAGGCGGGCAGGGTGGCGAGGAGCGCGGCGAGGAGGGGGCTGATCCGGGACATGGGGAGATTTTAACAGGGGAAGCCCGGCCGAGGAATGGTCGGGGGCGATGGGCAGGTTGTAGAATACTACCTTGGGGTGATTTACAGACAGCCTTTGCGTCGACTGGTTTCAATCACCGACTGACCCTTCGAGGCCGGCGGGTGGAATCACGCTACAATTCGCTGGAAAATGAGAGCGGGCCGGCTTGAAGGCCTTCTCCTCAACCGCACCAGAACTGCGGATTGCGGTTTTCAGCGGACTTGGCGGCGAGCACCGCGTGCGGCCGGGGGCCGGACTGAAGGCCTTGCATGATGCCGCGCAGTTGGCGGCGTCTTTCGAACAGCGGGGTCTGCCGACCGAAATAGGCCAGCAGCTCGGCGGCGGACGCCTGCGTGGGTTCTCCCCAATAGCACGCATGGGTCGACCATAGCGCGGCCGACTCGATGACGCTGGCCTTGACCCAGTTTGCGGTATCCGTGGTCCAGGTTTCGTAACTGGCCAAAGGCGGGAACAGCGGCGCATCGATGCTGAGATCGGCTCCTTGGAGCACGGCGGGAAGGATTTTGCCGACGACCGATACGGCGAGTCCGCGCTGTCCCCATGCCCGGAGGACGCGCGCGGCGGTGAGGCATCGCGCCAGGCTGGCGGGGCCGGATATGACCGATCGAGCGAGTTTCATGGCTTCTTCCAGCGCCGCGCAGCGTATGGCGACGGACAGCGCGGGATTGTTCGCGCATACCCAGCGGCGCAGAAGCAGGAGGTACGGATCCTGCGCGGGGGCGTCCGCCAGCCAGGCATCGAAGAAGGCGGCGTGGGGCGCCAAGACAGGGATGGCCCGGATGGCCGCGGAGACTTCCTCGATGCTGGCGATGGCCTCCTCGGCTGACGTAGCGGCGCGCAGCAGTCCTCTGGCCGCGAGTCGCTCCGCGCGATCCGCTTTGCACGCGAAGAGGTTGAGTTGGTAGGAATCCACCTGATCCTTGTCGAAAGGCGTCAGTACGCCGAGTCCGGGGACGAGGCGGTAGAGCGCGTAGCCTAGTTCCTCGAGCATGGACGCGGCCGAGTAATCGACGCTGCTGGCGGCCTTGATCTCCAGCATCACCAAGGGGGATTGCTGGGCGAAGAAAGCGCGCCCGCCTCGGACGACCTGGGCTTCATGCCCTTCGACATCGAGCTTGATGAAGTCGACGGCATCGAAGCCGTGCTCGGCGGCGAGCACGTCCAAGGGGGCCATGGCGACATCGAGCGTGCCCCGCTCGGCATCGACGCGGTTGAGTTCGCTGCTCGCCTCGGACATGAGCCTGCAACGACCGCTCTCCGCGCCGACCGCGGTCTCGAGCAGGGTGACTTGGGCGAACTGATTGAGGCGGATGCTCTCACGAAGGAGGGCGCAGGTCTCCGGAGTGGGTTCGAAGGCCCAGACGCGCGAGCCAGGGCCGGCCGCTTGGGCGTAGCTCAAGGCGTAGAAGCCGAAACTAGAGCCGATATCGAGCATCCGCCCGGCGGGTTCGGCGACGCGGGCGATGAAGTCGGCTTCATCTTCGAACCAGGTTTCTTTTTCCAGGAAGACGTGGGTGGAGATATGACTCAGCTGCGACGGGAGGCAGAGTCGGATGCCTTGGGCTATTTCAATGGCAAGCATGCGTGGGGCCGGCGAGGATGGTCGCGCGGATGGAGTCGTATGGCATGGGCCGCCCGATGTCCACGCGTTTGCCCGGGATGTCATCGCCGGGCGGGTGCTCCGTAAGTCGGAAACGTTGGCCCGACTTGGTTTGGGGTTGCTGGCAGGGCTGGCTCGGTTGTCATTCTGACCCGTGCGCCTTCTGGACCGCTATATCCTCGCCGAATGGGCCAAGGTCTTCGCCTTGGCCTTGCTGAGTTTCGTGGGCATCATGCTGCTGTCGGACGGGTATAACCGCATCCCTGAGTTCCTCGACCTCGGTGCCGGCTGGGGGACCATCATCGTCTTCCTGTTGCTCGGCCTGGTCCGGAATCTCTCTCTGCTCATCCCGATCTCCCTGCTGATCTCGGTCATCTTCGTCCTGGCGACCATGAACCGGAACCAGGAGATCTCCGCGGCTCGCGCCGCTGGCATCGGCATGGGCCGCCTGACCGCTCCGCTCTGGGCCGTGGGCGGTCTGCTCGCAGGCCTGCTGGCGCTCCTCAACGCCGTGATCGTGCCCGACGCCTTGGAGACCATGAACGCCCTCCAAGAGGAAGCCCAGTTCGCCGCGCTCAAGGCCAAGGGCGGTAACGCCATCCCCCGCGGGCAGGCTTCGTCGGTCTCCTTTGAGAACTCCAAGGCCCGCCGGCTCTGGCTCATCTCCAATCTCGGCCTCAGCACCGGCCAAGCTTTCGAGGTCGTCGTGCACGCCTTCGATGCCAACCAGCGCGAGGTCCGCCGCATCTCCGCTCGTTTCGCCGAGTTCCGCAAGACCCCGCAGGGCTGGCGCTGGACCTTCCGTGAAGGACGCGACCTCCGCTTCGATCCGACGACCGGCTCCCTGATGGCCCAGCCGCGCTTCCAGGAGCTCACGCCGGACTTCAATGACGATCCTGAGGTGATGTTCTATTCCACCAAGGAGCCGGCCAAGCTCTCGCTGCGCGAGGTCTCCCGTTTCGTCGACCAAGCCGGCTTCAACCCCGGCGGGCCCAACGCCGCTTATGCGATGCGCTATCACGCGATCATGTCGACGCCCGTCATCTGCCTCATCGTCATAGCCGTCGCTATCCCGTTCTCGGTGGTGCCCGGCCGCATCAGCCCGATGGTGGGCGTCGCCAAGACCTTCGGCCTTTTCCTCGGCTTCTACTTCCTCACTTCGTTCTGCGCCGCCTTCGGCGAGAGCGGCGCCTTGCCACCGATGGTGGCGGCGTGGATCCCGGCCACGCTCGTCGCGTGCTGGGCATTCCCGAAGCTGAAGGCCGCCAATTGATCCATGCTTAGAGCTATTCGTATCCGCCCCGGACGTCCCGTGCGCGCCCTCCGGGGACATCCCTGGGCCTTCCTCGGCGAAGTCGAGTTCGTCGGCGAGCCGCCGGTCGACGGCGACTGCGTCGAACTGACCGACCTCAAAGGGCGCTGCCTCGGCGCCGGGCTCTGGAACGGCAAGTCCCAGATCGCCTGGCGTCGCTACTCGCGCCGCCCGATCACCCTCGACGGCCCGCTGCTCGAAGAACTCGTCACCGCTTCGGTCAACCGCCGCGCCGGCAAGCCGGTGTGCCGCCTGATCTGGTCCGAGGCCGACAGCCTCCCGGGTCTCGTCGTCGACCGTTACAACGACCTCATCACGATCCAGGCCCTGACCTGCGGCATCGACCGCCGTCTGGCCACGATCATCGACGTCCTGCAGCGCCTGCTGAAGCCGCGCGAGATCGTCCTGCGCAATGACGCTGCGACGCGTAAGCTCGAAGG
>CANKZO010000237.1 GCA_947488485.1 Opitutia bacterium
TTCTGATCCTGACCGGTCGCCTTGAGCTTCGCGCGCAGCTGGCCGATGCCTTCGTCCATCGCCGCCATCATCGCCAAAGCCTGGCGACGTTCCTTGGGCAGGTGGGCGGGCGTCTTGGAGAACCATGGCTCCGGGGACTCGAGCGGGACGTGCGGGGCGTAGTAAGCCAGGTAGAGGAAGAAAGGCTGCTCCGGCTTCGCGGCGCGGCGATCGAGGAAGGATAGGGCGGCTTCGGTCTGCACGACCACGCGGAAACGATTGTCGGCCACGAGGTGCGGCGCGTCGGCGAAAGGCTTCCCTGATAGGTCATGCGAAGCATAGAACTGCCGGAGCTCGCCGCGGAAGTATTCGTCGAAGCCCTGGGCGTGGGGCATGAATTCCTTAGACGAGCGCAGGAGCTTGTCGCCTTTCTTGCCGCCGACGAGGTCGAGGTGCCATTTGCCGACCTGGCCGGTGACGTAACCGACGGCCTTGAGTCGTTCGGCGATGGTCAGCTGTTCGAGCGGGAGCGGGCCCTTATTGTTATCCTCCACGCCGAAGCGCTGCTGGTAGCGGCCGGTGAGCACGCCCGCGCGCGAAGGGACGCACTGGGGGGCGGTGACGTAGCCGCGGGTGAAGCGGACGCCGTCGCGGGCCATCGCGTCGAGGTGTGGCGTGCGGATGTCTTGGTCCGAACCTTGGATGCCAAGGTCCGCCCAGCCGTGGTCGTCCGAGTAGATCAGGATGATGTTCGGCTTATCCGCCGCGTGTGCCGCGAGCGAAGCCAGCAACAGGGTCAGGAGTGTTTTCACTGTGCTACGCCTTTGATGACGAGATTGCGGACTTCGGCGGACTTGGCACCAGCGATCCAACTGCGGGTCTTGGGCGTGGCCAGGAAGGGGTGTTGGGCGCTCAGTTCCTGCCCGTCGATACGAACGGCCATCCGATCGCCGGTCCATTCGACGCGGACATGGCGCCACTGGCCCTTGACGGTTTCAAGGGGTATGCGCGCGAGGATGTGCGAAGGCTTCACGGAATCTTCAGCGATATGGACTTCCTTGGGCGTGATCACTACGCGGCCGACGTGTTTCTCGGCATCGCAGCCGATATAGAAGGTCGTGGGGACGTCCTGACGGAATTCGAGTTCGATGACGGCCGTCTTCAGGCCCACCCAGTGTTGGAGAACCGGCACATGCTTGCGCGCAGGGATTTCGGTCATGCGCAGGACGCCGTCGACGGGCTTCCACTCGCCGTGCGGGATCTTCCATGGCTCGGCGAACGCCGATTTGAGGTCGGGCGCGACGATCACAGGCGGTTCGGCTTCGACCAGGAGAGGGCCGGAGGCGCAGCCGACGAGGAGCAAGCCTGTGGCAAGTAGTGTGAGGAGTCGTGTCATGGAGAGAGGGTGGATGGGATTACTTGGTGCTGTTCGGTTGGCTCAGTCCTGCAGGGAGTTCCTTTAGTCGTTCCAGCGAGTTGATATCATGAAAAAACCATGCCTTGCCGGACTTAAGTTTGAAGATGACCGTCCGGCTGGCGTAGCGCAGTCCGTCCAGTTCCTTCCACACGCTGAAACGGTAGAAGTCGCTCCGCCACTCCAGTCGGCGGAGCAGCATGGTTTCCCGGTCGAAGTAGAGGTTCATCGCCGGGGTCACGGACCCGCTGATCCGCAGGCCGGCGCAGGGCCTGCCTTCATCGGTCAAGTCCGGGATGATTTCAAAACGCGACTTCTCGTCGACCAGGAGGTCGAGCGACCAAGCGCGCGCATCATCCTTCGCGGGGTCGGGACCTCGCTCCTTCTTATTGATCCACCACATATCGGGCTGGGAGAGGATCGAGTCGCGGTTACTCCGTTTCTTGCCGGCGTCTGGTTCAGGGGTGGCGCCGAAATGGAACGTCTCCTGGATGCGGAACACCTTGAGCAGCTTTTCCTTTCCGCCCACCGCCAGCAGGGCTTTCTCGACGAGTGGCTTGGGGTCAGTGGTCTGAGCCTGCGCGCAGCAACCTGCGTAGAGGGTGATGAGGAGGAGACGGAAGAGGTGGCGCATGCGTCCGCAGTTTGGCTCAGGGAGTCGGGGTCACAACCACGTCGTCAATCTCGATGCCGGCGGCGCCGCCGTTCTGCATCCAGAGGAGCTTACGCTTGGTGGCGTCGAAGTTCGGGCGCTTCAGCGTGCGGGTCCACTTGCCGTCGACGGACATGTCCACGGTATCACCCTTGAACACGAGCTTCACCGTTCGCCACTCGTTCGTGGAGAGGTCGACCTTCTCGGCCGGGAAGTGCTCGTTGGTGCGGTAGGCCTTGCTGACCGGATCCGGCTCGCGGGTGTTCTGGCGGAGCGGATGTTTCGGGTCGAGGGTGTGAGCGTCGACTTCGAGCACGACGCTATCGCGGTTGAGGCGGACGCGGAGCATGTGGTCGACCGAGCCATAGCCGTCGTCGCCATCGACGAAGAGCCAGAGCATGCCGCCTTTCTCGAGGTGACGGTAGCGGAAGGATATCGTCAGGTCCTTGCCGGCGAGCGCCAGGTAGACCATCGGTGGGTATTTGCCGCCGCTCGAACCGCGGGTCCACATCACCCCATCGTGGATCGAAGTGTTCTTGTTGGGGAGCGGAGTCAGGAATTTCTTCGCATCAAAGCCCGACCCGAAATCCTCGCGGACCGAGAAAGACTCTGGCGTGGCGCAACCGGCCAGCAGCAGGATGGAGAGGAACGCCGAGACCTTCATTTGACGGCTTTGAGCTTCGCGAGCAGGAAGTCCGTGGGCGTGGCGTGCTTAGGATTGGCGAGCCCGCGGTAATGCAACTCGGCGGAGACGCCCTTGGTCGCGCAGTGTTCGGCGAGCTTGAGGCCGAAGTTCGCGGTGTGCGTCGGATCTTTCTCGTTCTGGCCGATGGCCGGCGGGCCGCCGAAGGTCATGTAGACCGCGGGGTCGTCGGACGACACCAGCGCATACGGCGAATACTCCGCGATCAGTGGCAGGATGGTTCCCCGGCCGGCGAGGAACTCCTCGAACGTCTTGAAGCCGAAAGCGTGGCCGCCGTAGTTGCTGTTGGGCGTCCACTCCTTCATCTGGGCCGGATCGAGGGTCGTCTGCGGGCCGGTCACGGCCGCGCAGGTCAGGCGCGTGGACTCGCGGGCGATCGGGTCGGCCGACTTCGGGTCGGCGAGATCGTCGTGGAAGGCCAGCCAGAGGCTCGAGCAGGCGCCGGCCGATCCGCCGGCGGCGCCGACGCGGCTCTTGTCGAGATTCCACTCGGCGGCCTTGCTGCGCACGAACTGCAGGGCGCGGGCGGCATCGTGCAGCGGCGCCTTCACGGCGGGCGAGGTGTCGATCGCGGGGTCGCGCTTGATGAGGCGGTAGTTGATGGAGACGACTGAGACGCCTGCCTTGAGCAGGGCGTCGACGTCGGCGAACTTCTCCGCGCGCTCCTTGCTGCCGCCGACCCAGCCGCCGCCGTGGATGATGAAGACTAGGGGCGTCGGGGTAGCGGATTCGGCCTTCCAGAAGTCGAGCACGTGGCGTTCATGGTCGCCGTAGCGGACGCCGGCGTGGGTGGGCTTGGGCAGCGAAGCCGAATAGGCGTCGGCCTTAGGCGCGGCGGCCTTGGCCTTCTTGGCCGGGGCTTTGGTCTTGGGGGCTTCCTGGGCGCCGAGCGCGGCACCGGCGAGGAGGGTGAGGAGGGTGAGGAATCGCATGGTTAAGGTCTCAGTTTCCGGCGCGGACGAACTCATCCTTGGAGAGGCGTCCGTCCTTGTCTTGGTCGAAGCGGATGAAGCGGGCGGGGGCGTCGGCCTGATCGCCCATGTGTGGGATGAATTCGTCCTTCGCGAGGAAGCCGTCTTTATCCTTATCCCAGCCGTCGAAGATCTTCGGACGGTCGTAGTTCTTCTTGGCCTTAGCGGGCGCTGGCTTAGCCGTGCCCTTGGTTTGTCCGTTGGCGACGAACTTATCGCGGGCGGGGCTGGCGGGCAGGGTCTTATTCCAGGCGAGGGCCTTCGTGGTCAGCGTCTTGACCACGTCGGGATGCTGCGCGGCGACGTCATGGTGTTCGCCAGGATCCTTGGGGATGTCGAAGAGCTGGGCATTTTTGCCGGCAT
>CANKZO010000238.1 GCA_947488485.1 Opitutia bacterium
CCGGCAACAAGTCGGCCGCCCTCGCGAACTTCCCCGCGCCGCCCGAGCCCACCAGCGGCTCGCGTACGCTCGCTGAGCGCTTGAAGTTCCCCGAGTACGTACCGCCGGCGCTCATCCTGCCGCACGGTAAGGTCGGTAATTCTCCGTCCGGCGTCGCGTGCGATATGTCCAAGGGAAAGTTCGGCCCCTGGGAAAGCCACATGCTCATCGGCGAGCAGACCGCTTCGCAGGTCCAGCGCGCCAACCTCGAGGTCGTCAACGGCCTCTATCAGGGCGCGGTCTTCCACTTCCTCGGCGGTTTCGAAGCCGGCCTGATCCCGGTCCGCATGGACCAGGAAGACGGCACGCTCTTTGTCGGTGGTTCCAATCGCGGCTGGGGTTCGCGCGGTTCGAAGAACTTCACCTTCGAGCGCGTGCGCTTCAAGGGCAAGGTGCCGTTCGAGATGCACAATATCTCCGCCCGCCATGATGGTTTCGAAGTGACGTTCACGCACCCCGTGGACGCCGCCGCGGCCGCCGACGTCGCGAACTACACCATGGATACCTTCACCTATATCTATCAGTCGAGCTACGGCAGCCCCGAGGTCGATCAGACCACGCCCACCGTCAAATCCGCCACCGTCTCCGCGGACGGACTCAAGGTCCGCCTCATCGTCGACGGTCTTGTCCGCGGTAATGTCCACCACCTCGCCCTCGGTGATATCAAGTCCAAGGCCGGCGAGACCCTGTGGCACAGCGAGGGATGGTATACGTTGAATGAGATTCCCGCCGCGAAGTGAGCTTCGCGGAGGGCCAGGGACAGGGCTAGGGACAGGAGGGCCTGCCCTAGTGTGCAAAGGTGCAAATCGGCCTGCGGCCTGTGCAAAAGTGCAAAGGTGGATGCAGCCGTTTCGGGTGGCTGGTGGCAGCCCCCGGTGGCAGGTGGCGGGTAGTGGGTAGGGATGCGATGACATCGCATCCGCTGTCTTGAGGTAGGGTTGAGCGCCCTCGCTCAACCGCGGCTGACCAAGGGTGGTCAGCCCTACCTAAGAATGTCTCTCCAACAAAAAAGCCGCCCGGGTGGGCGGCTTGTCTTTTTCTTTGTCCACGTGTCAACTTGCCCACGTGTCCCCGCGCGAAGCGAAGCTGCGCGCTTAAAAGGCCCTTCGGATGCTGATCGCGGCGGAGACGTCGTGGGCTTCGCCGACGGTGGAGACGTGGGCGGAGATATTGAGCAGGGTGTCGGCGCTGAGCTTGTGATCGACGTCGAAGCCGAAGCGGACGCAGTCGGCGCGAGGAGCGGTGCCAGGCAGGTCGAAGGACACGCCACCGGTGACGTCCTGGCCGGTGAGGGCTGGGCCGGCACCGTCGAAACGGTGGATGCCTTCCACGCTGAGGAGGAGCTTGGTCTTTTCGGACAGATCCTTCGAAGCCGTGACGCCGAGGCGGGCCTCGGTGGCGTTATGCTCCTGCTCATTGAACGAGGCCGGGAAGCCGCCACCCGTCTCGGTGTAGGCACCGACAACGGTCTGGGTCACGGTGTAGGAAGCGAAGGGCGCGAAGCCAAAGCCACCGAAGGTCGCGACCGCCGGGGCGTCGACGCGAAGACGGGCGGAGCGGGTGATGGTATCGGCTACTCCGGAGGAGAAGTCGGTCGAGCCGCCGTTATCATAGCCACGATTGGTCTTGGATTCCCAAGAGCCGACCATGCCGAGCAGGGAGACGATCCACTGCGTGCCTTCCGGGCGGTAGTCGAGTTCCGCAATGAAGAAGTCGCCCTTCGTGGCGGAGGAGCCTCCGAGGTCGAGGTCCGCGTTCTGGACAGCATGGCCGCCGGCGACGCCGAACAGCATGGTCTTGCCGACATTCCAGTTGATGCCCGCTTCACCGCTGGTCACGTGGACGTCGCGGGTGCGGGAAGAGGAACCGAAGTCACCAGTTGCCCAAGCCTGGGATTCCTTGCCCATGCGGTCGAAAGAAAGCATCGGACGGTGGTGAGCGCCTTCGAGCGGCAGGCCCGCGAGCGTCGAGCCGGTAGCGTAGATACGGTTCTGTCCGTTGATCGAAGAAAGCCAGATTTCGTGGTCCGCCACGCCGGAGGTGGCGGAAGCGATGTAGAAGCGGGAGTTCCCCGAGAGGGTGCCTAATCCAATCACCGTATTGCCATCGTCGGAGACGCCGCTCGCATTCACGAAATTCCAGGTTCCGATGGTCGTGGGATCGGTTCCGTTCGCCAGAAGCCAGGCGGCGACCGTCTGGTAGCCATCGGTGTTCGACCATCGCCAGGCAGTCGTAGAGCTATTGTTGCCGACGATGACGTTCCCGTTAGGGGTCATCGCGCTAGCGAAATAATTACCACTCAGGCCGGCTTGGAGATCAAGGAACGTCGAGGTGGTGTCGTCGTAGCGGAAAGTGTGGACGTTGCTGGCGATGTCATTGAAACGCCCGTAAAGGTAACGAAGGTCCGCGGACGCAGCCTGGAAGTTTTTGTATCCTGCCGGCAGGGAGGGGGTCAGAACTACGGTGCTGTTGCCGACTTCCGTCCACTTGAATAACTGGTAATTCCCTCCTCCAGATTGGTAGGCTCCGAACGCCTTATCGCCGGTTGCGGATGAAATCATTATGTCGATACCCACTGCGCCTAATGGCATAGGCATCACTAGGCTGGTGTAGTCGGACGTGTTCCAGCGCAAATATGTCCAGGTGTTGCTGGCGTACTTGGAGACGAAAGCATAGGCGCCCGAGCTGCACATGTTTGACACTGTCACTTGGGTATTCGCGCTGAACCCCATGGAGTTTCCGATATCGATGGCACCCGACGTTTGCGACCAGTAAAAGGAGTGAGCCGCGACCGCGGTGTAGTAAAGGCCCGTAATCTTGTTTCCATCCGAAGACATGGATTGTACCGAGCAGTTATTATTACCAGTGTTGATCGACCCGATGAGGTCGGTCGTCACGCCAGCAGTTTGATCCCAGCAGAAGATTTTTTGCACGCCTGCCTGCGTGTAGTTTCCGTAGGCGCGGGAGGCATCGGCAGTAACTGTCTGTTTGTAGCCACCGTACGTCCACCTTGATCCGAAAGAAGAACTAGTGACAGATCCAACCGAGGCGAGAACGTTCACGTAGGTCCCGCTGGCTAGATTCCAGATGATGGGTATTCTGGAACTGCTGGAGGTGTCATAGATAGTTCCGTAGAGCTTTGTACCCGTGGCGTTTAAGCCTACAAAATAGTAACTATTTGAATTTGGAACCGAGAGGACGGCGGCGGTGCCTGTCAGCCGGCCGGTGGTGGCTGACCAGAATATGTAGTCGCTCAACACAGATCCGATCAGGGCCGCCCCATCGGCACTTGTCGAAACGATCACAGGGGAATCATAGATAGAGAGAGAGCCTGGCGGGGTGATCGGCGTGACGACGCCGGCGTTGGCCATGGAGGGCAGGATAGCGGAGGCGGCGAGGAGGAATGAGGCTTTGAGCAGTTTCATGAGTGGGCAGTGACCCCTAGCCCCTATTACGCAATGGCAATGAGGGTATTTGGAGGCCCAGAGTCATATTAATATTATGAACATTGGGTTATTGGGGTTTAAGACGAATGGGTGACGGGTTTGGGATGCGATGGCATCGTAACCAACTGTATCGGGTAAGGGCGCCGACACATGACTGAAAGGGAGACCGGAAACCGGGAAGGGTGCTGCGGGCATCTCAAATGTTTTCCCAACCGCCATCCGCTAACCGCCAACCGCTACTACCTTGCTTACTCAAAACTAAACTCACCATCCGTAGCTTCAGGCGGAGGGGGATCGCCGGCGAGGATGGTGCGGACGAAGAGATCACGGTGCTCGGCGCAAGGGCCGTGCGCACGCAGGGCTTCGACGTGCTCAGGCGTGCCGTAACCTTTATGCGTGGCGAAACCGTATTGGGGATAACGCGCGTGCATTTCGACGAGCATCCGGTCGCGTTCGACCTTCGCGACGATCGAGGCAAGGGCGATGGCGAGGCTCTTGCCGTCGCCGCCTTTGACCGATTCATGTGCCCAGGCGAACGGGCGCAGGGGTAGTCCATCGACGAGCACGAGGAA
>CANKZO010000239.1 GCA_947488485.1 Opitutia bacterium
CAAGCTCGTCGCGACCAAGGACCCCGCCCCGGAATCCATGGCCATGTATGACAGCGACATGAAGCCTTACGTCGGCAAGGGTAGCCCCGTGATCGAAAGCAATATCGCCCAAATGAAGAAATGGGCCTCCGAAGGAAAATAATCTCATGCGCGCCCTTTTCTGCCTGCTCCTCGCGCTGACGGCGTCCGCCGCCGACCGCCCCAACATCGTGGTCATCCTCGCGGATGACTACGGCTACGGCAGCGCCGGCTGCTACGGCGCGGACCCTAAGCTGGTCCGCACGCCCGCGATCGACCGGCTCGCCGCCGAAGGCCGCCGCTTCACCGACGGCAATACGACGTCCTCCGTCTGTTCCCCTACCCGCTACTCGCTGCTGACCGGCCGCTACTGCTGGCGCACCTCGCTGACGCATGAAGTGCTCGGCACGTTCTCGCCCCTGCACATCGAACCGACCCGCCTCAACCTGGCCTCCCTGCTGAAAGCGAAGGGTTACCGCACCGCCACCGTGGGTAAATGGCACCTCGGTTATGGCCGGGAGAACGAAGACCCGAAGTGGCGCACGAATTACCAGGCCGAACTCTCCCCGGGTCCGCTCGACATCGGCTTCGACTACCATTTCGGCGTGCCCAGCAACCATGGCGACCTCACGGGCGTCTATGTCGAGAACCGCTTCGTCTACGGCCTCCGCTCCGGAACGTTCCCCACCGGCATGAAGCTAGCCGGCCCTGCGGCCGACAGCGATGACTACCAGGCGACCTACGGGCCCGAAGATACGGAGAATGGAAGGTCTAAGATCCTCGAACTCGATGCGCCACGCCGAAAAAAAGCGCGGGTCATGAAGGTGCTCACTGACAAGGCTACGGGCTGGCTCGAAGCCCAGCCTAAGGACCAGCCCTTCTTCCTCTACTTCGCGCCTGTCGCCGTCCACAACCCGGTCACTCCCGACAAAGACCTCGCCGGAAAGAGCGCGGCCGGCCCCTACGGCGACTGGATCCATGAACTCGACCTGAGCGTCGCCCGCATCCTTGCCACGCTCGACAAGATGGGAGCGACCAAGGACACGCTGGTCATTTTCACCAGCGACAACGGCGGCGTATGCAGGCCGGAGAACGAGCGCCTCCTGCAGACGACAGCTTCCAAGGCAGGACTGAAGATCAACGGCGCGCTCCGCGGCAGCAAGCACGACGTCTGGGAAGGCGGCTTCAAGGTGCCCTTCATCGCCCGCTGGCCCGGCAAGGTGGCCGCCGGCTCCACGTCCAAGCAGACGGTCAGCGTGGTCGACATCCTGGCCACGACCGCGGAAATCGTCGGTACGCCGCTCCCCGCCAAAGAGACTGGCGCCGAGGACAGCCGCAGCTTCCTACCCGTGCTCCTGGGCTCCGCCGACGCCAAAGGCCGCGATGACATGATTGTCCACAGTGCCGACGGGACGTTTGCGGTCCGCAAGGGCCGCTGGAAGTGGATCGAGGGCGTGCCCGTCGATGAGATCGCCGAAGGCGCGCGCAGGTCACGTAAAGACCAGTTCCGCTCCCAACTGTATGATCTCGAGACAGACCCAGCCGAGACCAAGGACGTCTCGGCGGAACACCCTGAGGTCGTGGCTGAAATGAAGGACCTCCTCCGCCGCTATCGCGATGGCGGCTACAGCCGCGAACTGCCTCCGGCGGACGTGAAGCCCACCCACGCACGCATCGCCACCCTGCCTTCGCTCACGGGCAAGGTCATGCTCGATGAGACTCTGATGAAACTTCCGGGCAAACCTTGGCTCACCTCCGCCGGCGAATGGACCGCGCGCGACGGTGGCGTGTTCGGGCAGCCCAAGGGCGGCTCGGAGAAGCCGGCGTCACTGCGCACGCCGCTCGCTTTCGGCGACGGCGTCCTCGACTGCGAAGTGAACCTGCAAGGTGCGAACCGCGTCTCGCTCCGCTTCGGAGCCGGCGACGCGGGCTTCCGGCTCGTGGTCTCACGCACCTCCGCGATCCTCACCAAGAACCCATCCAAGGGCGAACCCGCCACGGCCACCGAAGACCTCGCCAAGAAGAACCTTAAACTCGCGGCCGGTGCATGGGTTCCGGTCCGACTGACCTTCAATGGCGACGAAGTGACCGTCGAGGTCAACGACCAGACCTTCAAGGGCAAGCATCCCAGCATCGGCAAGGACAAGACCTCGCTCGACCTGCTTGTCTTCGGGGCCACCGCCGGCTTCCGCAACGTCCGCGTCGCCCAATAATTCCATGCGCCTCCTCGCCAGCCTCCTCCTCGCCGTCTCGCTCAACGCCGAAACTATCGCCGACCGAAAGGTGGTGCTCGGACTCGTGGACACCTGCGCCCAAGCCCCCAAGACCTATGAGGCCGAAGGCTTCAAGCCCGACGGACAAGTCCGCGCGATCTTCTACGACGCCCTGACTTGGAAGGGAAAGCCGACGCGCGTCTTCGCTTGGATCGGTGTTCCGGCCAAACATGAGGGCAAGGTCCCCGGCATGGTGCTCGTCCATGGCGGTGGCGGTACGGCCTACAAGGAATGGGTCCAGAAGTGGAACGCCCAAGGCTTTGCGGCCATCAGCATCGCGGTCGAAGGCCAGACCGACGTCGACGAGAAGAAGGAAGCCAAAGGCCGGCCGATCTGGGCGCGTCATACCAACTCCGGCCCCGCCCGCGATGGCACCTTTGCCGACACGAAGCTCCCGCTGAAGGAGCAGTGGATGTATCACGCCCTCGCCGACACGATGCTGGCGAACTCGCTCCTACGCTCCCTGCCCGAAGTCGACGCCACGAAGATCGGCGTGATGGGCGTCTCCTGGGGCGGCGTGATCACGAGCACGGTCATCGGGCTCGACGCGCGTTTCGCCTTCGGCATCCCGACCTACGGGTGCGGCCATCTCTTTGACGCCGAGAACCATTGGGGCCGGGCATTGCATGACAACGAAGGGTATCAGCAGGTCTGGGACGGCATGAATTACGCCGACCGCGTGAAGATGCCGGTGCTCTGGCTCTCCTGGCCGCAGGACGCCCACTTCCCGCTCGGCTGCCAGGCCGAACACTACCGTAAGGCGCCCGGACCCCGCATGGTCTCGCTCATCACGAAGATGGGCCACAGCCACCCCGCCGGCTGGAATCCGCCCGATAGCTACGCCTTCGCGAAGAGCGTGGTCGAGACCGGCAGGCCTTGGGGCAACTCGCCTTCGGCCAAGACCGAATCCGGCACGGCGATCGCGGTATTCCATTCCACCAAGCCCATCACACGCGCCGTCCTCGTCTCAACGACCGACAAGGGCTTCACCGGCACGCGCAAGTGGGTCGAGACGCCGGCCATGGCCGCCAGCGGTGGCGGCGGCACGACGACCTCCGCCCCATTGCCACCCGGCACGACCGCTTGGTATATCAACGCTTACGCCGATACGCTGACCCTTACCTCCGACTACCAGGAAATCAAATGATCCGCCCCCTGCTCTGCCTGCTGCTCGTCAGCCTGAATCTCGGCGCCACCGACCAACCTGCCGGACGCGGTTTCCTGATGCTGGGCGGCATCACCCAGCTCGTCGACGCCGCCGGCAAACCGACTTGGAAATATCCAGCGGCCACCCGCGACGGTCACGTCCTGCCTAACGGCAACCTGCTGCTGACGCTTTCCAAGAACAAGGCCTACCCGGGCGGCGCGGTCGTCGAAGTGACCCGCGACCAGAAGATCGTTTGGGAATACAAGGGCTCGCAGACCGAAGTGAACACGGCGGTGCTGCTCGATAACGGCAATGTCCTGCTGACCGAGGCCGGCGACAAGCCGCGGCTCCTCGAGGTCGCCCGCGACGGCTCGATCAAGGTCGAGATCCCGCTGGGCTGCCAGATCACCAATCACCACATGCAGAGCCGCATGGCCCGCAAGCTGCCGAACGGACACTACCTGGTGCCGCAGGAAAAGACCGTCCGCGAGTATGATGCCGCCGGCAAAGTCGTCTGGGAACGGAAGAGCCCGGAGTCCAAGTTGGATAACCGCTCCTTCTGCAGCCTGCGCAACGCCGCCGGCCACACGCTCATCAGCCTGACCGTCGCCAATC
>CANKZO010000240.1 GCA_947488485.1 Opitutia bacterium
GAACGCCCTCACCGGCCAGACTGTCGTCGTGGACGTCGTCGCCACCGTCGCCGACCAGGAAGCCCTGCGCTCCGCCATTCGCACCGCCTGCCGCGAACGCCTCGCCCGCCATAAGATTCCGACCCGCGTCACATTCGTCGCCTCCGTCAGCGGAGAGAGGATGAAGAAAGTACGTTGAAGTTAGTGGCCCGGAGGCCCAGAGGCTCAGTTGACCAGAAAATGCAACGAGAGCATGGAGCATCGGGGGAGTGACTGCCTTGGGCAGGGATGCGATGACATCGCATCCGTTAGGCATCAGAGCGGACGCGATAGTGATCACGTCCCTACCTATATCAGGTAATAGCGGTTGGCGGCTGGGAACACATCAGCGCCCAAAGGCTATACAGGTCCTCGAGCCCTCAACTAGTCTATACTCAATACTCCATACTCGATACTCTCGTATGGTCTGAGCCTCCGAGCCTCTGGTCAACTAAGCCTCTAGTTCTTCAGTCCTCCGGCCAACTGGCCCACTGATCAACCGATCTACTCTGCCTCGGCTCTAAGCCTTCCTGTATCGTCGATACTCAATACTCGATACTCCATACTCTAGTTACATTGGATTCCCTCATCCCCTATTTCCTCGTCGACGTCTTTGTCGTCATCGCGGTCGTCGTCCTGATGTTCCGGCGGATGTCTTTCTGGCATCCGTTGACCATCTATCTGCTGTTCCATCTCTACAGCTTCAGCTACCGCCTATTCCAGATTCTCGGAGGAGCGCCGTTGATGTATACCGGTCAGGTGAACGCGGAGGCCATCACGCCGGAAGAAATCACCCGGGCGATGCTCTGGGCCGATGCGGCACTCCTACTCTTCGTGGCCGCCTCCTGGTGGGCACATCAGGTCTTCGAGTCGAAGTCCGATCAGCCGGTCGAGCGACGGGTACTTAATCTGAATATCGCCAAGGCTGTCGGCCTGCTTTGCCTGCCGCTCGGGGCGTATTTCTTTTACACCGTCAAGACGACCGGCTTCGTCGCCTCCATCGACTCCGCCGCCGCCGGCTATATTCAGGTCATGTCCATGTGGCCGATCGGGGTGCTCGGGCTACTCATCTTCGCCTTTGGTTTCCGCTGGCACTTGCTCGCCTTGACTGCCTTCTTCCTCGGGGCGGTGGCCTTCCAAGGCTATCACCGGTTCATGCTCATCCTGCCGCTGGTCTATTTCGCGGCTTTGTATCTCCAGACCCAGCGCAAGCGCTGGCCCGGCATCTTGATGGTCGTGGCCGCCCTTTTTGTCGGCTTGGTCTTCCCTCGGCTCAAATCTATCGGAGCTTCTATCCAATATGGTGATTACGGTAACGCTCTTGCGATGGTTCAGGAGTCTTTCGGCAAGAAGGGCAACGAGTATGAAGTGGCGGCCACGGAAGATTTCCTCGACCAGTTCGCCGGTGGCCTGTCGCTGATCGACGGTAATGACCATAAATTCTGGGGATCAACCTATCTTGCGATCGTCACCCTGCCGGTACCGCGAGCCATGTGGCCGAACAAGCCGGGTCTGGCAGATCACCTCCAGGAGATTTCCACCTCAGGGCGCCGCTACGACGTGGAAGGCCGCATTCTGACTTACCTCGGGGAGGCCTATGCCAACTTCGGTTATGCCGGCCTGATCCTCATTCCTGCGTTGTTAGGTTATCTGCTGACCGCCGCCTGCGTACGGGCGACGACCGGCCCGATGCTCCGGCTTGGGCGTTATCTCTACCTCGTCTTCTTCATGGCGTTGATCCAGACCTTCCGCGACGGCCTCCTCTCCATCTTTGTTTTCACCTTCGTGCACAATATGCCCATGTTGTTCACCTGGATCCTACACTCTATTCCTGGCTTCGCCGTCAAATCCATGGACCGCCCACCCGCCGATCCCATGGCGTTGGAGGAGGAGAGCGATGGTAGAGGCCCGGAGGCCCAGAGGCTCGGTTGACCAGAAAATATAACGAGAGTATGGAGTATTGCCTTGGGTAGGGATGCGATGACATCGCATCCGTTAGGCATCAGGGTGGACGCGATAGTAATCACGTCCCTACCTCAAGACACTCTCCAGACCCCGTCCCTACCTATACTCGATACTCCATACTCAATACTCTCGTTAGTCTGTCTTCGCCCATGATCCGCCACATCGTCTACGAATGCCTTCCCGGTGCTTATGCCGGAGGTGTGCAGAAGATGGTGTTCGAGCTGGCGTCGGCGCAGCGGAAATTGGGAGCCGATGTCGAGATCTGGACGCCGGATGCGATCCGTGCGGGTTCGACCGAAGTATTCGATGGCCTGCCAGTCCGCTATTTCTATCCGGATCCGCTTTTCGGCCTGGCGCGCTCTCATCGCCTCAGCCGGGAGCTCGCGACCCTGCCGGCCGATGTCGTCCTGCATGCCCACAATACTTTCAACCCGCTAAACGTCCAAGTCGACCGAGCCGCGGCCGCCCGCGGCCTGAAAGTCTTCTTCAATCCGCATGGCGCCCTCGACCCCGCCTTGTTCTCCGGATGGGACCTCAAGTCGCTCAAGAAGCGCCTCTACATCCGCTTCTTCACCCGGCCTAAGTTGAATCGCGCGACCGGCATCTTTGCGCTTACTTCCCTCGAGCAGGCCCAGCTCACCTCCCTCGGCGTCCGCTCACCCATCCATATTGTTCCCAACGGTATCCGTCCCGTCTCGGTCGCATCGTCGGAGGCCGGCCACGCCTTGCGGGCACGTCATGGCCTCAGTCCGACGGACCGCGTCGTCCTCTTCGTCGGTCGAATCACGACCAAGAAGCGTATCGAGGACATCATCCGGGCAATCGCCGGCCTGGGCGCGCATCTTTTCATCGCGGGCAATCCAGACGCCGAACCTGGCTATACGGCGTTGCTCAGGGCGGAGGCTGCCGCCGCTGGGTGCGCTTCCCGCGTCCACTGGCTCGGTTTCATGGACGAAGCCGCGAAAGCCGCCGCCTACGCCGCCGCCGATGCGTTTGTCCACGCTTCGGAGTCCGAAGGCATGGCCCTCGCCATCCTCGAGGCTATGTCGGCCGGCTTGCCGGTCGTAGCCACGCGTGGGTGCTATATGGCCGAAGCCGCGGCGGCGGGTGCTCTGGTGGAGTGTGCGCCCGGCCCGCTGGCCATCGCCGAAGGGTTCCGCCCGTTGTTGGCTGATTTGGATAAAGCGCGCGAGCAGGGTAGGCGCGGCCATGGGTATGTCGCCACCGTCCACGATTGGACGGCGATCGCCCGTCGGTCCCTGCAGATCTACGCCGGCCAAGGAGGCCATGCCTGACCATGTGCGGGATCGCAGGATATGTCGGTCGCTTCGAACCCAGCTTGCTCGGTCAGCTGAACCGCGCCCAAGGCCATCGCGGTCCGGACGGCAGTGGCGAGTGGCATGATGCCGACGCCGGCTTGGCCCATGTGCGTTTGGCCATCCTCGACCTGTCACCCAACGGAGCGCAGCCGATGGCTGATGCGTCTGGCCAGGTCATCGTCAGCTTCAACGGCGAGATCTATAACTACCGCGAACTCCGCGTCGGACTGGAGCGCGATGGCGTCGTCTTCCGCGGTGACAGCGATACCGAGGTGCTTGCCAACCTGCTGGCCCGACACGGTCGAGCCTGCCTCCCGAAGCTGAACGGCATCTTCGCTTTCGCCGCTTGGTTCCCGGGCGAACGTAAGCTCCTGCTGGCGCGTGATGCGGCCGGCGTAAAGCCGCTCTATTGGACCACGACGCCGCAGGGGCGGCTCTTCGCTTCCGAACTGAAGGCTTTCCGGGGAATCGCTGGCATCGACTGGTCGCTCGACCCGACGGCGGTCGCGGCCTACCTCACCTTGCTCTATGCGCCGGGTGAACTCACGCCGGCGAAGGGCGTGCGCAAACTCACGCCGGGTTCGTATCTCGAATGGAACGCCGATGGAGCAACCCGCGGTGGCTCGTTCGTCGCCCCGCATTACTCGGCCGAAATCCAGCCTTTCACCGATCGCCAGGCCGCCGATGCCTGCCGTCACTATCTCGGCCAAGCCGTCCGCCGTCAGCTCGTGTCGGATGTCCCTCTGG
>CANKZO010000241.1 GCA_947488485.1 Opitutia bacterium
TCAGCGAAGAGATCGCCTGCCGGGCCTTCATGTTCACGTCCCTGCGAAAAGCCCTGACGCTCAAGAACGCGGCCCTCTGGTCCTCGGTGCTCTTCGCCACGTTACATCTGAGCATCTACCAATTCCCGGTGTGGTTCGTCTTCGGCCTCTTGATGTGCTGGCTGACGCACCGGACCAAAAGCGTCATCCCGGCCATCATCATCCACTGCCTTTATAACTACTTCATGATCTTCCTCATCCCCGCGCATCACGCGATCCGTTGAGCAGACCACCCGCACCATGCCGTTCGAGCTACATATCATAATCCATGTGATCATGGGCGGCGTCGTCGCCAAGATCGCGCACAACCGTGGGCGCAATCCGTTCGGATGGTTCATCTTAGGCACGATGTGCTGCTACGGGATACCCCCGATCATCATCCTCTACTCCTCGCCGAACCTCCGGGAACTCGAGGCGAAAGAGATCAAAAATAACGAAGACAAGCGACGCCTGATGGAACAGCTCCAGCAGACGCAGCTCAAGCTCCAGGTCTTCCAACGCATCACGAACGAACGTATCGACAACCATGACGAAGTCCTCGGTCTCGACACCAAGGCGGGCGTCGCACCGCAGAGTCTCCTGCCTGGAGCGACACCACATCAGCTGACCCCTCCGCCCCTGCCCGCCGCCCAGCCGGACCAACCTACGCCGGCGATCTGGCATTATGCGATCGGCGACGTCCAACACGGACCGGTGACCGCCTCCCAACTCGTCGACCTGATGTCGGCCCGCACCATCAGCCGAGACACGCTGGTCTGGAATCAGGCGATGCCAAGCTGGCTGCCGATGAAGGACACGCCGGAATTCCGCAATTACCCCTGATCATGCAATTCGAGAACACCTATCGACTAGAGGGCTTGATCCAAGGCCCCCTTCCACCCGGACCCGATGGGCTTAGCGTGATCAAGAAACTGACCGCGGACTTCAATCGTAACGGCCTTCGCCTATCGGCCTGCTTCGATGATTCCCAGTTCAAGTTGACGGCCGAGAACGTCACCCGTGACACCGAGGAGATCCATCCGCTGGAGGTCGACCTGATGGTACATCATGCCTTGGAGAAGCTGCTCGCGGCCTACCCTGCCGACCTGCGCATGCAGATCTTCTCGACCTTACGTAGTCGGGAGTATCGCCCTGACCTCGAAGTGCAGTCCGTCTACCTCGTCATCTACCCCGGCCAGGTGAAGGTCGAGCGACGGGAGGTCGCCGCGGAGGTGGCGCCCCGCCCCGCCCCGCTGAGCGTGAAGAATCAATTCGCCTATATCGCGGCGGCGGTCGGCATCCTTGCTTTCCTCGGCTGGGCCTCGACCAGCCTGGTCGAATACCGCGACCTAGGTGAGCAGAAACTTTCCAACCTCCGCGGCACTCGCGTCGAAGACCTCAGGGTCGACGATAAATCCTTGGTCGGCTTCGTGCGTATCGTCGAAACCGACATCGCGAAGCAGCCGGAATCGGTAATTATCCTGACCTTGCGCAAGGGGAACAAGTGGCCGGATGATGTGACCCCGCTTCCGCCCGACAGTAAGGGCTACACGCCCGCTTACCGGGCGGCCTTCCGCGCCGCCATCGAAGTACGGGAGTTGACGGTCGTCCTGCGAGATGACCAAGGCGTCCAGACTATCAGCAAGGTTTCCATCCAGGAATTCTTCGTGGACGACAAACAGGAGATAACCGTGCGGATACCTTTCGGCACGAAGGTCGTGCGCGACCTGATCCTGCGTCCGTAAGCCCCGCGGAAGAGTTACTTCTGTGCGATGAGCTGCAGCTCCTGAATCGCCCAAGGCTGATTCTTGGTGGTGTCGGTCAAGGTGACCTTCACGAACTTGGTGTCCTTGGCGCCGAAGTAGGCTTCGGAGAGTTTGTAGAGCCCGTGGCTGGTACCGAGCGGGAACCACTTCTTTCCGTCGAGCGAACCCTCGACCTTGAAGTTCTTGGGGAAAGCGCTCGGACGACCCGCGTTATCGAGCCGGACACCGGCGACCTTCTGCAGGGCCGGGAGTTCGACCTGATACCACATGCCCTTCTTCTGCTGGTCCTTGGTCTCCCAGCGGGTCTTGCCGTCGCCATCGCAACCGTCCTGGGCGGTGGCCGCGGTATCGCTGGCGGTGACCTTCCAATCCTTGGCGGCCTTGACGATGGGCGGCAACGAAGCCTGCAGCGTCTCGTGCGTCCACGGCGCGGTCACGCCCTTCACTTCATCGCGGATGCGGGCGACGTCCTTGGGGAAGATCAGGGCGCCCTTGTTACCGAAGGAATTACGGACGTAGGACGAGACCGCCGCGATCCACTCGTCGTCATTCATGGGCATCGGCACCATCTGGGCGTCGTAAGTCTTGCCGCCGATGGGGCCAGCCATGCCGTTGAGGAGCACGCGGACGATGCCGTCGCGATGTCCGCTCACGGTAGGCGAATTGCCGAAAGGAGGCGCGATCGTCATGCCGGGCTTGGGCCCATCGACGGCCATCCCCTTACCATCATAACCATGGCAGGCGAAGCAGAGCTCGCGGTAGATGGTCTGTCCCTTCACGAGGAGCTTGTTCTCGTCGCCGGTATACTCACGACCACCGATCTGGTCGGTACCGGTGAGGACCATGGCGCCGAGTTCCTTCACACCTTTGGAGGAGGAGGCAAGCAAGGCCTTCTGCTGGAACTTGGCGAAGTCCGGCCAGGCCTTGACCTCGTTCGAGCCGAGGACCTTGGCGGTCATGATCGTCTGCAGGACGACGTTGGCATCAGGGTCGGTGCCGAGCTGAGCAAAGTCGGCGATCAGCGACTTATCACCAGCGCGGATGAGCGATTCGCCGGCACGCAGTCCCTGGCGACGGAGGTCAGGGTTCTTGTCCGCCAGGAAGGCGCGCACGGTCTTGGCTTCGAGGGCGCCAAGGCCTTCGAGCGTCCAGAGCGCATGGATGCGTCCGAGGGACTGCTTGCCGCCGAGCGCGAGCTCGGTGAGCGCGGACACGACCGACTTGTCGCCCTTGAGGACGAGGAGCTTCTGCGCGGTATCGCGCCACCAGCCGTTCGGATGCGAGAGATGCGCGACGAGCTGGGCCGGGGTCTCGTCGAGCATGCGCGGCTGAGGGCCGGGCTTGAAGTCCTTATGGACGAGACGCCAGACGCGGCCATACCCGTATACCTTATCGAGGCCATACTGCTGGACGACCTTACGGAGATAGCTGCCTTCCTTGACCCAGTTACCCTCCTGGATGATGCCGCGATACATGTCGACGAGGTAAAGGCAGCCGTCCGGGCCGTTCACCATGTTCACGATGCGGAAGTTCGGATCGCTGGAGCGGATGAACTCCGACTTGGCGTAAGGGTTCTCGAGACGCGTGATGCCATCGACGACCGAGACTTTGGCGCGACGGATGAGTCGGCCGACGGGCTCGGAAATCAGGACGTCACCCCGGAGGTCGGCCGGCAGGCGATCGCCACGCACGACTTCCTGACCGCACGCGGCGGTGAAGTGGTTCAGGGTCTTGTCCGGACGCGTGCGACCCGCGCCGCCTTGGTGGTCGGCGAGGCCGACCTTCGGCCAGACCTGCATGAAGTCCTCAGGGAACTGGCCTTTGACATCGTAGGCTCCGTAAAGAATCGGGGTCTGGAAATGCCAGAGGCCTTTCTCGCCGCCGGCATTGGACCACCAGACCTTGCCCTGGTCATCCTGGGCGAGGCCCCACTGGCCACCGCCGCTGGGAATGCTTTCCTTGAGGGGTTCCTTGGTGCCGTTCCAGCGCAGACGATAGGCGTTATAGGTCTGGTACATCCAGTTATCCATCGTCCAGATCAGGCCGCTCTGCTGGTGCTCGAGATTACCGCTCTTCGGTCCACCGACGAACCAGGGCTCCTTGGTGTCGGCGATGCCGTCGCCGTTGGTGTCGCGGTAGACGAAGATGTCGAGGGTGTCGGTCTCGTTGATGAGCACGCGGTCATCGAGCGGTAGGACCATGCGCGGCAGGACCATCTTGTCACGGAAGAGGACATGCTTGTCGAACTTGCCGTC
>CANKZO010000242.1 GCA_947488485.1 Opitutia bacterium
GCGGAGCCGTTCGACAAGGACGAGATGGCCTACCGACTCGACTGCACGATCAAGCACTGGCTGCTCGAC
The DNA here is from genome assembly GCA_947488485.1 of Opitutia bacterium. The sequence continues at coordinate 70 of CANKZO010000242.1, forward strand.
GAATTCCAGGACACCAGCACCCAGCAGTTCGCCGTGCTCGAACGCAACATCAGCGAGATCGTCGAACAGCCGCAGGAAGACCGGAGCGTCTTCGTCGTGGGCGACCTCAAGCAGAGCCTTTACGAATGGCGTGCCGGTAACCGGAAGCTCCTGGGTAATCTCCACCAGGCCATCGCTCGGAACGGGGTGAACCTCAGCCTCGACGAGACCCGACGCTGCGCGCCGGCGGTGCTCGAGATGGTCAACGCCGTGCTCGGCGGGCATGCCGAACAAGGCTTGGGACGGCTCTACTCCGAGACCGCCGCGGCGGATTGGAGCGAGACCTTCCACGAACAGAAGGCCGTGTCCGAGGCCGGCAAGCCGGCCAAGCCGGGCGAAGCCGCCTGGGTGCGGATCACCAAGCCCAAGGAAAGCGAAGAGACCGAAGACCAACTCCAGGCGAAGTGGATCGGCGAGCACCTGAAGGCCACCGCGGGCATCCTGATGCCGGACGGACGCCTCCGCCCGGGCCTCACCTGCGCCATCCTCGTCTCGAAGAACAAGCAGGCGGCGGAGATCACCCAGATCCTGCGCATGCTCGGCGTGGAAGCCACCGACGAGGCCAAGACGTCGGTCATCGAGGATAATCCCGTGACCGCCGGCCTGCTGGCGCTCATCCAGGCGACCGTGCATCCCGACAACGGATTGGCCAAGGGCATGGCGGAGATCTCGCCGGCCGCGGCGGCGTTCCTCAAGGCCCATGGCGGCTGGGACGGCGCGACGGAGAGCATAGCGAATCGCTTCGCCGAAGCCGGGGCGGAAGGCCTGGCGGATCTATTGGCCAAGGAGGTCGATTTGACCGGCGACACCGGCTTCATCCGCAAGCGCCTCGGGCAGCTACGCTCGGTGGCGTTGGCGTATGATGCCTCCGGACGACGCGACCTGGCCGAGTTCGCGGCCTTCTGCACTGCCAGCCAGCTACGTGACAGTGCGGACCCGCAGACCGTGCAGGTGATCACCATCCACCGCTCCAAGGGCTTGGAGTACGACATGGTCTACATGCCCTGCCTGAACAACTCGCGGCAGCCCATCGCCCACCTGCGGACCGGCGAACTGCTGTCCATGCCGACGTCGGGCCAGGATTTCCGCCCCAAGTGGCTGCTGGCGAGCGTCGGCACGAACGTCGCCCACCTCGACCCCGTCCTGAGCGCAGCCGTCTCCCGGGCGAAGTCCGAGAGCGCCTATGGTAATCTCTGCCGCCTATATGTCGGCATGACCCGCGCGAAGCATCGCCTCATGCTGGTCACCACCGCGCTGAGCGAAGACAAGCTCACCGATTTGGAGCTGGGGTCCGGCAAGGCTGACTTCGCCGGGTTGATCGAGATGACGCTGGGCAAGTTGGGGAAGCCAAAGGATGTCTCGCTCGGTGGTATCGAAGCCGCGATGGCCTGGCAGGCGGCCGGCGAAGGCGTCGCGTGGATCGAGACCCGGACCCAGGAAGAAGAAGCCAAGGCCCGACGTCAGGCTGGCGGGCGGGCATCGATCGTGGCGAAACGCTATACCCCGGCCCAGGTGCTCGAGAAGCTAAGGCCCTCGAAGCCGGCAGATGGGAAGATTTACGGATGGAAGCCAGCGAGCGATGAACCCGGCGGCCGCGAGCTCGGCAATCTCGTCCACGGCCTCATGCAGGGGCTCGGCTGGGATATCGAAGGATTCCTGGGCGGGCTCGAAGGCGCGAACGTCGCGCCTGAATCCGTCGCCCTCAAGGCGCCGGCGATTGAACTTATCCGCCAGTGCCTCGCTTCGGCGGAGGTGCGGAAGCTCCTAGGAGAAGCCCCCCAGGGAGTCACCCTATGGCTGGAGCGGAAAGCCGCCCTGGTGCACGAAGGAAAACTCCTCAGCGCTGTCTTCGACCGCGTGCATGCGATTCCTGGCCAGTCCGCGACCGTCATCGACTACAAGACCAACGATTGCACGGTAGAAGACCTCAGGGAAATGTATCAAGGCCAGATGGATTTGTATCGGGTCGCGGTGGCGAAGTTGTGTGGGTTGGAGGTCGGGAAGGTTAGGTGTGTGCTCGTTCACGTGAGGCTGGGCCAGCTGGTGGAGTGCTGAGACTAGACAAAGTGCAAAGGTGCAAATGCGGCGGTGCCGCGTGCAAAGGTGCAAAAGTGAGATACAAAACTCAAAGGGGGCACCATAGGGAAACCGGATAAATGGCGAGGGGCATCAAAGGTAGGGGCGTGCGGCCCGCGCGCCCAAGGATGACCGGGCCGGTCATCCCTACCCATACCCGCAGGTAACTTTCCGGTTTCCGGTCTCCCTTTTGAGGGATGCATCGTTTCGGGTGGCGGGTGGCAGCCACAGGCACCGGGTGGCGGGCAAGACCTCTTCGGGGCTCGGGTCTTAGCTGATCGGGCATCGGGTGCGGGTTTTCAGGTTCGGGTGCAGGTCCGGTCCTGAACCTGTACCTGGTGCTGAACGCCTGAACCTGAGTCCTGACGGCCGTCACCCGTCACCTGGAATGAATCATGCCCGCAGGTAATTATCCGGTTTCCGGCCTCCCTTTGAGCGAGCATTCATATGGTAGGGGCGTGCGGCCCGCGCGCCCAAGGATGACCGGGCCGGCCATCCCTACTTATCAGAAAAGTTCTGGCACAGAGGCCGAAGGCCAAAACTTGACCACCGCTCCGTCTTATCCATATATAAACGAAATACCAAACTCCTGAAAAAAACACCCCCATCCTCTTTATGAAAAAAATCCTGACCATGCTTTGGGCATCCCTATGCGCAATCACCGCCATCGCGGCACCCCTTGACTTCACCGACCTCAAGAACGACCGGGAAGCCAACCTGGCCACCATCAAATTCATGGAAGTAATGGGGCTCGATATCGCCGCCAAGTCAGACGAAACCTTCATGCTTAATTTCGGCGGATACAAGATCATGGTCTCTCCCAATGTCGGGAAAAACAACGGAGATTTCCTCATCGGGTACGTGTCCTTCGGTGGCGTCGGGAAATCGAATACCACCTCATCCGAACTCGCGCTGCAGATTAACCGAGTGAACAGCAAGTTCAACTACCTTACCGCCTGGGTAGACAACGATGGTGACATTGTCGTCCGATACTACATGCCATTCGACAAAAAACTTGAGCCCAAGCTGACCCTCAAATGGCTGGGAAGGATCGAAATGCAGACAGATCAGATGGCCAAGGAGTTCGGCGACGACCTGAAAAAATTTCTGAAGTAAACATTGTGTCATTATACTGGATGAGGTTTGCCAGTTTTTCGGGTTCGGGTAGGATGATGGCATGCCCAAAACCAACACCCTGAAAGGTAAGAAAATGTATGCGCTGGCCTACGCCTTGGCCCGAAAGGCCCATGCCGGACAGAAGCGTAAGGACAAGAAGACGCCCTACTTCGAGCACGTGAAGGAGGTCGCTTCGAAGGTGCATGGATGGGACCTCAAGACGGTCGCCATCCTGCATGACACGATCGAGGACACCTACGTAACCGCCCAGTCGCTCCTCGATAAGGGCTTCCCCAAACCCATCGTGCAGGCGGTCGTGGCGCTGACCAAAGCCCCCGGCACCAAGGACTATCTCGGCGAGATCCGTCGCAAGGTCTTGCCCAACAAGCTCGCCCGCCCGGTGAAGCTGGCCGACAACCATGCGAACATGCGGGACCGTGTGACGCAGTTCTTGGCCGGCGGCAAGGATGCCGAGAAAGCCCGGAAGAAACTGCACGATTACGCGGGGTCGATCGTCCTGCTCACCGCTAAGAAGGCTTGAAGATGGAAGACGATAAAGCACCCGACGATTTTCCGAAACGCCGAGAAGGGCCGGGCGAATACGATCGGCATAACTTCGCGAAGATTCCCCAGGACATGGCGACCTGGGAGGGTCTGCGTTTCGGGATCGCCGAATACCTCGACGAGCGATGGGTCATGGAACAGAAGGACGCGCA
>CANKZO010000243.1 GCA_947488485.1 Opitutia bacterium
TCAGACGGGCGCCGTTGGCCGACTTCGTGAAGAAGGGGGTGCCACCGACCGAGCGGAAAGCGCGGACCGGGGAATTGACGCCGCCCGGGATCATCGTGAGGGCGCGTTGGAAAAGCTGCTCCGAGGTGTTCACGGCCCAATCTGATGAAGAAACCCCGCCCCGGGGCAAGGGCTGAGTCAGCCGGGCCAGCCCCAAGTCCAATCCCCATAAAATCCTGTTCAACCTCCGGCCTCAGCTTAGCCTGCGACCACCCCCCGATGCGACGTCGCACCGCCCTGCCCCTCTTGCTCATCCCTTGCCTGCTCGGGACCGTCCAGCTGCGCGCCGAACCGCCTCGCGAACTCCGCCCGTTCATCGAGAAACACTGCGTCGACTGCCATGACTCCGATAACGCTAAAGGCGGACTCGATTTCGGCAAACTACCCTCGGATCTGAACCGGCCCGAGACGCTTGCCAAATGGGTCCACATCTTCGATCGCGTGGACCAAGGCGAGATGCCGCCGAAGAAGAAGCCACGCCCCGAGGCTGGCGAAAAAGCCCGCTTCACCCAAATCCTCGCCGCGGGACTGACGACCTCCGATCGCGCGAACAAGGCAACGGTCCTCCGTCGGCTGAATCGCAATGAACTTGAGCAGACGCTGAACGACCTCCTCAGTATCAACGAAGAGCTCGCCCCGCTGCTGCCCGAAGACGGGCGCGCCCAAGGTTTCGATAAGGTCGGTGAGGCGCTCGATCTCTCGTCGGTCCATCTGCAGCGTACCATGGACGCGGCTCGGCAGGCGCTAAACGCCGCGATGAACAAAGGCGATGCTCCCGAGAAAATCGATAAGACGATTGGCTTCGGGGACGGCCGTAACGCCACGCACATCGGCAAGAGCTGGCACAAGCTCGCTGACGGTAGCGTCGTGACCTTCAACGAGGCCACCTATCCGGCACTCATGGCAGAATTCGAGGCGCCGATCGCCGGCCTCTACCGCGTCACGCTCGGCGGCCGCGCCTATCAGAGCGAGAAGCCTGTGATGGTGACAATCTTCTCCGGACCCTTCTTCACAGGAAGCCCCACCCGCTTCCAATCCGTCCAGGAATTCCTCCCGGACGGCAACGAGGTGCAGATCGAAGTACAACTGAAGGTGCGCGACAAGGTCCGCCTATTCCCCGACCTCCGCACCTTTGACTATAACCTGAACCAAAAGACCGGCCCGGCCAAATACCCCGGCCCCGGACTGGCGATGAAGCCCATGCGCGTCGAGGGCCCGCTGCTTCCGCAGTGGCCGGGCAAAGGACATAAGCTCATGTTCGGCGACCTGCCGAACGCTCCGACCGCCGAGGCCGCCAAGCGAATGAAATACGAGAAACGCCGCACCCAGCAGATGTATGAGGTCACGAGCACCCAGCCGGCCGTCGACGGACCGAAGCTTATCAAGGCCTTCGTGGCCAAGGTCGTCCGCGAGAAGAGCCAGCCGACGCAGGCCGACGCATACGTGCGCCTTTTCGAAGCCGAGCTCAAGAACGGGTCCACCTTCGAGGAATCGTTAATGACCGCCTACACGGCCGTCCTCTGCTCCCCCGCCAACCTTTACTTCCATGAGCAGTCCGGGCGCCTCGATGCCTGGGCCGTGGCTTCACGGCTGAGCTACATGTTCTGGGGCACGGCGCCCGATGACGAACTCCGCAAGCACGCCGAGACTGGTGCGCTACTGAAGCCTGCGACCCTGCGCGCCCAGACGGACCGTCTGCTCTCGGATCGGCGCGCGCAGCGCTTCGTGCGCGACTTCACCGATCAGTGGCTCTCGCTCCGCAACATCGACGCCACCACGCCGGACAAGCAGCTTTACCCCGAGTACGACGATGCCCTCAAGGCCGCCATGCTCGATGAGACCCGCGGCTTCTTTGCCGAAGTCCTCGCAAAAAACCTCAGCGTAACCGACTTCCTCGATTCCGACTGGACGATGCTGAACAACCGCCTCGCCCGCCATTACGACATCCCCGACGTCGAAGGCGTCGCCTTCCGCAAGGTCGCGCTGAAGCCTGAGTACCACCGCGGCGGACTACTCACCCACGCCAGCATCCTCAAGGTCTCCGCCAACGGCAGTAATACCTCACCCGTCATGCGCGGAGCTTGGGTGCTCGACCGCATCCTCGGCACCCCGCCGTCCCCGCCGCCACCCGGAACCCCTGGCGTCGAACCTGATATCCGTGGCGCGGTCACCCTCCGCCAGATGCTTGAAAAGCACCGCTCCACCGAGAGTTGCAACTCCTGTCACTCCAAGATCGACCCGCCCGGCTTCGCCCTCGAGAGCTACGACGTCGCCGGGGGCTGGCAGGCGAATTACCGTAGCCTCGGCCGCCAGTTCAAGTCCCCGCCTAACCTCAAGCGCGTGCAATGGCGCGTCGGGCCACCGGTCGATGCCTCCGGCACGACCGCCGACGGCAAGGCCTTCGCCGACCTCAAGGAGTTTAAGCAGAAGGTCCTGCTCGCCGACCCGGAGGCTTTCACGCTCGCACTCACCCGCAAACTGGCTGCCTACGGCAGCGGCCGCGCGATGGGCTTCTCGGATCGTACCGAACTCCAGCGCCTCGCCCGCCAGACCTTCACGCAGGGCAACGGACTTCGCGACCTCCTCCACAACCTCATCCAGAGCGAAATCTTCCTGACCAAATGAACGCCCCGCACATCGCCACCAAGACCCGCATCGACCGCCGAGCCTTCCTGCGCAGCACCGGCCTGCTGCTGACGTTGCCCTGGCTCGAGGCCATGGTCCCCAGCTTCGCGAATGCCGCGGAATCCCGCGCCGCCACCACGCAGCCTCGCCGACTCCTGGCGATGAACTACAGCCTCGGCTTCCACGTCCCCCTGCTCGTGCCGAAGGAAGAAGGCGCCGACTACACGCCTTCGTACTACCTCGAACCGCTCCAAGCGCACCGCAAAGACTTCACGGTCTTCTCGGGACTCTCCCACGATGAACAGAACGGCTCCGACGGACACACCTCCGAACTCACCTGGCTGACTTCCGCCAGGCACCCGGGTCTACCAGGTTTTCGCAACTCGATCTCACTGGACCAGCTGCTGGTCCAGAAACTCAACCCCGACACCCGTTTCACCTCCCTCGTGCTTTCGGCAGGTAACCATGCCACGATGTCCTGGACGATGAACGGGGTCTGCCTCCCCGCGGAACCTTCTCCGTCTAAGGTCTTCCAGCTCCTGTTCGTGGAAGGCAGCCCGACGGAAGTGAGACGTCAGCTGGATGAGCTACGCCGCGGGCGCAGCATCCTCGATACCGTCGGCGAAGAGGCCAAGAAGATGAATGCCAACCTAGGCCCGAGGGATCGGGAGAAAGTGGACCAATATTTCACGAGCGTCCGCGAATTGGAAGCGCGGCTGCTTTCATCCGCCGCCTGGGCGACTCGTCCCAAGCCCAAGGTCTCCTCCGCAGCGCCGAAGGATGTCGCGGACCGCACCGACATCATCGCCAAGACCAGGCTGATGCACGAGATGATCACGCTGGCTTTCCAGACCGACTCGACCCGCTTCATCACCTACAGCGCCGGCGGCATGAACGCGACGCCCAAGATCGAGGGCGTCAGCCAGGACTGGCATAACCTTTCGCACCACGGCCAAGACGAGGCTAAGATCGAGGAGCTGCGGATCATCGAGCGCGCGGAATTCGCGGAGATTGGCCGCCTCCTCGGCCTGCTCAAAGGCGTCAGGGAAGGCCGCGGCACCCTGCTCGATAACACGATCGTCATGGCGGGTAGCAATCTCGGCAACGCCAGCGCCCATAGCACCCGCGACATCCCGCTCATCGTGGCCGGCGGCGGCTTCCGTCACGGCAAGCACGTCGTCGCCGGCGGCAAGGGCAACGACAACGCCCGTTTCGCCAACCTCTTCGTCCAGATCGCGCACCGCATGGATGTCGGCCTCGAGAAGTTCGGCAGCAGCAACGGCCGCAGCGTCAAGGGTTTCGAACTGGCCTGAGCCGACTTTAGTCCATCGACAAAAGGGCCGGAGTC
>CANKZO010000244.1 GCA_947488485.1 Opitutia bacterium
GCAAGGACGAGGATCAGCTCGCGCTCCGGATTGCCGACGCGGCCATCGTGGGCCTCGGTCGTCGCTGGCAGCTCAAGCCTTTGTTCGCGGATACCAAAATCACGTTCGTCTCGCGTCGCACCGGCAAAGCCGAGATCTACGTCACCAACCTCGCACGCTCCAAGACGCTGCAGCTGACGAAGTACGGTAACACTTCGATCGGCCCGCGCTGGTCGGCCGACGGCTCCCGTATTTTCTTCATCTCCTCCTTCCGTTCGAACTGGCCCGAGATTTTTTCGACTAATGGTTATGGCGAAGCCGCCAAGGTGATCGTCAATGTCCGGGGCGCTTTGGGCGCCGCCAGTAGCGGTCCGGATGGACGCATCGCATTCGCCTCCTCCAACAAGGGTACGATGGATATCTTCGTCGCCGGCCCGCAGGGCCAGACGCCGACGCGCGTGATCAAGGCCCCCAGCATGCAGTGGGTGAACACGGACCCTTCGTGGTCTCCAGATGGCTCCCGCTTCGCGCTGACCGCCGGACCGACTGGCAGCCCGGGTATCTATCTCGCGAGTTCCGCTGGCGGCCCGTTGCAGCGAATCTCTACCAATCATAATTACAGCACCGAGCCGCGCTGGAATCCCGTCGTCCCGAATCAGCTCGTCTTCACTTACCAGGAGGCCGGCGCCCTCCGTCTTGGCGTGCTTGATCTCGCTGCTGGCACAATGACGCCCATCGTGACCAAGAGTCCCGCGTCCATCGCCCATGCCTCATGGTGCGCCGACGGTCGTCACCTCGTCGCTGCGCAGGGTAAATGGTTGGTCGTCATCGACAGCGTTACCGGCAAGGTGACGCGCCTCACGCCTTCGCAGCTCGGCGATTGCTCCGAGCCGGATTGCTGGACGCCTCGCGCTCAGTGACCGGGTCACTCGACGTAGAGGCCGTCGGGACGTAATGATTCTTCCGCTTTCGGGTAGAGGCTAAGCTTCGCGAGCTCGCTGGGAGTAATCGTCGAGCCCTTGATGGCGGCGGCGTAGGTCTTCTCATCGACCATCGCGAAGATCGTATCCTTATCCGAATCGCGGGCTAGCGCGAGGTAGAGCCACTGCGGAGAGTTGCGTTTGTAGACGAAGCGGTGCGTGCCCGTCTGGAGGGTGGTGTAGTAGGTCCGTCCGCCGGCGGTGACCTTGTCGATGACCTTATAACGTTCTCGGTCGATCAGGAAGGCCTTCGCCATTGGCTCGCTGGCCCACTTGCCGGCACCGAGATGCTTGGAGTTCCAAGGGAAGAAGACCGTATCGCCAGCAATGCGTGCGCTGATGATCACTTGGTTTAATGAATCAGCATTGATGCCCGAGGTGGCCGTGACAACGAACGTGCCGTCAGGATTGAGGCGAGCTTCCTTGGCGCCCGAGGTCAGCATCCAGGCGGCGAGCTCGGCGCCTTGGCCGGAACTAAAGGCGCTCCAGCGCTGGCCGCGGGCTACGGGCGAGGTCATCGCGTGGACCTTTTCTTGGAGGGCCTTGAGGCGTTCGGAGAAGGCAAGCAGCTCGCCACTCCAGGCTTTCTGGGCCGACTGCGTGCTCGCGGCTTGGGCGCGGAAGTCGACGCGATCGATAAAAATCTTTAGCCCACTCATGCGCATGCCTTCAGCTTCGACGCGGAGGCGCCCAGCCTCGGGGAAAGTGGCGGACGGGAAGGTGCTCATCACTTCAGCGAAGAGCTGGGCGAAGCCGGCTTCGTTGAGGGCAGGGCTAAGCACTTCGTCGAGAATCGCGGCTTGGGCGCTCAGTAGCTCGGTGGCCCTGGGGGAGGGGGGCTCCCTCAGCACGTAGACCCGGCGGTCGGAGTCGAGCTTGAGTGCCCAAAGGGCGATTTTCCGGGTGAGCGGAGCGGTATCGACCTGACCTCGTAGCGAGAAGGACGAGTAGGGGTCGATGTTCAGTCGGCTGGCCAGCACGTTGAGGCCGGGCGAGCCGCCGCGCGGTTTCTCGAAGACGGCTCGTTCGGCGCGGTTCTTGAGTTCGGCGAAATGACTGAGCTCACTGCGGAGTTGCTGCAGGCTCTTGCGCGAGTTGACCTCTTCTTTGATGATGGTCCCACTGCAGAAGGCGAGGATGTCGCCGCCGATGCCTCGCGAAAGCCCGGCCACTAGGCCGGCGGCAATCATCACGCCTAGCGCGACATAGCCAACCATCTGGTGGAGGCGGTTCGTTGAGGAGAGGTTTTTTTCGTGATCGGCGAGCGCGAGCATCGCTTGAACCTGTGTGAAGGTGTCGACGCTGGCCGGTTCGGCTAGGCCATACAGCATGAGTCGGCGGCGGGTGTCTGGGTCAAGCCGTGAGGCGGCAATCTCATCTTCGACTTCCGTGGAGACGGGTTTGGATCGCTTCAACTTCAGGGTGACGCCGAACTTAAAATGGTCGGAAAGCGGTACCCAGTCCTGGGTTCCTTCGAGCAAGCAGGATGTGTCCGCGGTGAGCGCCCCTTCGGAGATCATCGCCAATACCTCGTCTTCGGTGAGAGGTCCGCGGGTTTCGTTGCCGATTAGGAGTGAGAATTGGCGCATGCAGGCGGAGTCCATCCCTCTTCGGGCATTTCCAAGTCTGTTTGTTGCCGGTGGCTAGGCAAGACGAATGGGCTCAGCGATACCTTTTGCAAATCGTCCCAGAAACCTCTTTGCTCGGATTCGTTCGATGGCTAATCCAGGCATCAATCAATCGCAGAAGCAGGTTCAAGGCCTCGTCCTGACACCGCAGCTTCGTCAGTCGCTCCGCATCCTCCAGGTGCCAGCGGCCGAGCTGCTGCGTGAGATCTCCGAGGAGATGGCCGCCAACCCTTTGCTGGAAGAAGTCGAGCCAGTCGGCAACGAGAGCCTGGATGCTCCGGTACCTTCCGAAGATGCGGAAGAGGAGGGCCCGCGTGAACTCTCGTTGGGCGACGACGACTTCGACGCGCTAAAGCGCATGAAGGACGATTGGGACGAAAGCTACTACGAGGAGATTCGTTCGCAGGGCTATACCCAGGAAGATGAGGAACGCCGCCGCCACATGATGGAGTCGGCTACGGGTGAAGCTTCCCTCTCCGAACACCTCGCGGACCAAGCCCGCACGGCCTCCGATGATCCGGCCGTACAAGAGGCGCTCAAGCTCCTGATTGCTTCACTGGATGAACGAGGTTTTGTCGAGGAAGACCTTTCGACCGTCGCCCTCCGTTCTGGCCAGCCCTACGAGGCTGTCATGACGGCCCACACGTTGATGATGGCTTTCGATCCGCCCGGCATCGGTGCCCGTGATCTCCGCGAATGCTTTCTGGCTCAGCTCCGCAATCGCGGCCGCGGGCTTTCGACCGCCGCCCGCCTCATTACCGATTGCTGGGAGCCCATGATGGGCCGCCGCCTCGAGGAATGTGCCCGCGTTCTCGACGTTGAGCTCGACGGTATCCGCGAGGCTCTCTCCGAACTTGCCAAGCTAGAGACCGTGCCGGCCCGTCGATTCTCCCGCGACGACAACCGGGTGGTGACGCCCGACGCCACGGTCGAACTCGACGAAGAGGGCAAATGGAAGGTCATCATGGATGACCGCCATGTGCCTCGCCTGCGTCTCGTCCCTGCCTACAAGGACATGCTCGCTGGTCAGGCTCTCGGGGACAAGGAGCGTGCTTATATTCTGGAGCGCATGCGTCAGGGTAAGTTCCTCATCGGCGCGATCGAGGAGCGCCAGCGCACCATTGAGAAGCTCGCCCATATCATCGTCGATCGCCAGGCCGATTTCTTCGAACACGGTCCTTCCAAGCTGCGTCCGCTCACCATGACCGACGTCGCCAAGGAGATGGGCGTCCATGAGACCACCGTCGGTCGTGCCGCCGCCAGTAAGTGGATGCTGACGCCGCATGGTTTGCGCGAATTCCGTTGGTTCTTCACTTCCGGTGTCGCGACGTCCGATGGCGGTACTGTGGCGCAGGAAGGCGTCCAGGAGCTCATCGCCGACATCCTCGCCCGCGAGAATCCCGCCGAGCCCTTGGCTGATGAG
>CANKZO010000245.1 GCA_947488485.1 Opitutia bacterium
TACCCCCACCCCTTATTCTTTACCTCCCATGTCCACTCCCCTCCATTCCGCCCGCGCTCTCCTTCAGGCCGAAGCCTCCGCGCTCGCCGAACTCGCCACGCGTCTCGACGGCGCGTTCACGCAGACGGTCGATCTCATCGCCGCGCATCCCGGCAAGGTCGTGCTCTGCGGCGTCGGCAAATCCGGCCTCATCGGCCAGAAGATCGCCGCGACGCTCTGCAGTACGGGCACGCCGGCCATCTTCCTCCACGCCGCCGACGCGGTGCATGGCGATCTCGGCATCCTGCAGCCCGGCGACCCGGTCATCCTGCTTTCGCGTTCGGGCACGACGGCCGAGCTGGTCCGCCTGATCCCGGTCCTCCGCTCCTTCAAGTCCCCGATCATCGCGATCGTCGGCAATACCCAGTCGCCGCTCGCCACCCAGGCGGACGTCGTCCTCGACATCGGCGCCCGCCCCGAAGCCGACCCGCTCGGTCTCGTGCCTACGACGAGCGCGCTCCTGACCCTCGCCCTCGGCGACGCGCTCGCCGCCGCGCTCATGACGAAGCGCGGCTTCGGTCCGTCCGACTTCGCCCGCTTCCATCCCGCCGGTCAGCTCGGCCGTAACCTTTCGCTCACGGTCGGCGAGGCCCTCCAGCCGCTCGAGCGTTGCGCCGTGGCGAAGCCGGGCGATTCCCTCCGCGACACGGTCATCGCGATGACCCGTCACCCGCACGGCGCCGCCTGCGTGCTCGCCGCCGACGGCACGCTCGCCGGGCTCATCACCGACGGCGATCTCCGCCGCGCGCTCGGACGGGGTGTCGACCTCAACTCCGCCCGCGCGGCCGATATCATGACGGTCAACCCGATCCGCGCCCACGCGCCGATGTCGCTCGCCGAAGCCGCCCGCATCATGGAAGACCGCCCCTCGCAGATCTCCGTGCTCCCCGTCACCGACGCCGCCACCGGCCGCTGCCTCGGCCTCATCCGCATCCACGATATTTATCAGGCGGGGATTGTGTGATGAGAGGCCCGGAGGCCCGGAGGCTCGGTTGATCAGAGAGAGGCACTGCTCAAGGGGAGACCGGAAACCGGAATGTTTGCTGCGGTCATGATTAATCGGATGTCAGGTGACGGCCACCGGGGCCTCGGCCTTTCGGGTGCCAGCCATTCGTCCTTCGGCAGCCGGCTCCGGGCTCCCGCGGCTGATGGCCGAGATGCCGACGCCCGAGTCGCCGACTCCCGTGCCCGTCACCCGTCACCTGTAATTTAATACCCCAGCCAATCATCCGGTCTCCGGTTTCCCTTTGAGTTCTTATCGCCCCCTCCGGCCCTCTGGCCAACCGATCAACTGATCAACTCTGCCTCTTCCCCTTGTCCCCTGGCCCACGTGCCAGCGTGTCCCCTTATTTTCATGCCCTCTCACTCCTCCCAATCTTCCTTCACCTCCCGTGAACGCGCCGTGATGATCCTCGCGGGTCTCGTCCTGGTCGTCGCGCCGTGGGGTTGGGCCGGCGTCGTGCTCTGGACGGTCGCCGCCGCGCTCGGTTTCGCCGCCGCCGCTTTCCTCGCCGTCTGTGTCGAGGCGCGCGCGCAGCGCATCGTGATGGCGGTCGCCTTCCTTGGTTTGCTGGCCGGGCTCGCGGTCGCCGGTTCGGCCGGACATGAGGCGTTCACCTATCGCTGGCTCGACCACGTGTGCTTCCCCGCCGCGCTGTTCGCCGGTTCTTCGCTCTCTTGGTTCCTGCTCTCGCGCGACCTCGTCTCGCGTCCGGCCGCCGAAGCGCGCGCCGAACTCCTCCGCTCGGTGCCGTTCTGGGCGGGCGTGACGCTCTTCGCGTATTTCGCGGTGCAGGATTTCAACGCCTGGGGTGTGGTCGTCGACCGCGAGGCCTTCTGGGCGGCGCAGGGCATGCCCGGCGTCGATGTCGGGCAGTTCGACGTCCGCCTGCAGGATTACGTGCGCTGGTTGCCTTCGGGACTCAACGCCCCGTTCTCCGCCGCGGACACCAAGCAGCCGCCGATGAACGCCTGGCGCCTGATGATGATCCTCGGTGCGCCGTGGCTCCTCCTGCTCGCGCTGCGCCACGGACTCCGCCGTCGCCGCGCTTATGTCACCCTCGGCTGGGTATCGGTGCTCGCCGCCCTCGCCGTCGGCGCGTTCGGCTTGCTGCATCAGCAGTCGCATGGGACGATCCTCGGCTATCCGGTGCCTCATAACACCACGTGCTTCGGCACGTTCATGAGCCGCAACCATGCCGGCGTGTATCTCTACCTCCACGCGGCGATCGCCCTCGGCCTCACGCTCTGGCATATCCGCCGTGCCGGCGAGAACGTCCTCCGCGGCGGTCCGCACCTCGCCGCGGCGTTCGTCGCCTTCGCGCTCGGGCTACTCGCCGCGCTGACCAACAGCACCGCCGGCGCGGCGATCGCGCTGACCTTACTGATCGTCGCGCCATTGCTCGCCTTCTGGCTGGGCTTCCCGGGCTCGCGCGGCTCGCGCCGCCAGATCATGCTCATCACCGGCGGTGCGCTCGCGCTGTCGGCCGCTTCGATCCTCCTCGTCGCGGACCTGCAGCCGATCTTCGGACGCTTCAAGATGAAGGCCATCAGCTATCAGGCGACCGGCGTCGACGACCGTGCGCCTTTGCGTCGGGCGACCTGGGCGCTCGCCACCGAAGGCGGAGCGTCGGGTCGTGTCTGGGTCGGCTACGGCGCCGGCTCCTACCGCTGGATCTCCCCGCCTTACCAGGCGCAGCAGAAGGAACTGCAGCGTGACGGGAAACTCTTCTACCGCGCCATCCATGCGCACAATGACTGGCTCGAGATGCTCGCCGAATGGGGCGTCATCGGACTGCTGCCGGTTCTCGCCTTCCTTGGCTGGCTCTTCACTCGGCTCGCTCGCGCCTTCCGTCCCGGCCATCCCGAGACCTATCCGCTCGCGCTCGGCCTCATCCTGCTCGGCCTTCACGCCACGGTCGATCTGCTCTTCTGGTTCACGCCGTTGATGTTCACGGCGGGCTTCGTGCTCGCGGCGATGACGACCTTCACCGAGCAGTCCTCTTACGAGCAGGGCCGGACTCATTCCTGATCTTGCGTCAGCTCATCCAGCATCTGGGCTCGGGTTGCACCGAACTCCTCGCCGTACCGGCGCCCGGTCCACGGCGCGGCCGTCTGCTCGTACGCGCCCAGCGTTCGCTGGTGTCGCTCGGCACGGAACGGATGCTCGTCGAATTCGGCCGCGGTGGCTGGTTGAGCAAGGCCCGGCAGCAGCCGGAGAAATTCCGCGCCGTCCTCGCCAAGATCCGCGCCGAAGGACTTCTTCCGACGCTTGCCGCGGTCCGCAGCAAACTCGCCCAGCCGATTCCGCTCGGCTACTGTCACGTGGGCGAAGTCCTCGATGCGGGCCAGGCCCCGGGTTTCGCCGTCGGCGACCGCGTGGTCTCCAATGCTCCGCACGCCGAAGTGGTCTCGGCTGACCCGGCCTTCGCCGCCCGCGTCCCCGCCGTGGTCTCCTCTGAGCACGCCGCTTTCACTCCTCTCGCGGCGGTCGCCCTCCAAGGCATCCGACTTGTCGGTGCGCAGCCGGGTGAGACTGTCGTCGTCATGGGCCTCGGCCTCATCGGCCAGCTCGCGGTCCGCTTGCTCCGCGCCCAAGGTGTCCGGGTGCTCGGCGTAGATCCCGATGAAGCGAAACGCACGGAGGCAGCCAAGGCTGGTGCGCTCATCCCCGATGGCGCGACGGGTTTGCCCGCGCTCCTGCCGGCCGGTGCGGCCGGCGTGCTCATCACGGCCAGCACTTCCTCCGACGAACCGGTCAATCTCGCCGCCCGTCTTTGTCGCCGCCGCGGACGCGTCGTCTTGGTCGGCGTCACGGGCCTCTCGCTCAATCGCGCCGACTTCTATCAGAACGAGGTCTCGTTCCAGGTCTCGCGCTCCTACGGTTCCGCTGATCTCACCGATCCGTCCTCCGCCCGCGCCAACTTCGAAGCAGTCCTCGCGCTCATGGCATCTGGCGCGCTCG